>CAZZWM010000012.1:0-44438 GCA_964657945.1 uncultured Steroidobacteraceae bacterium | reverse complement strand
CACCTTCCTCCGGCGGCGGCTGGGATGAGGGCGCCGATGCCATGCCGGCCAGCGTCAACTTCGATGCGGATGCCACTCCCGGTCTTACGACCTACGATGCCTATCTCACGGCGACCTCGGCGCCCAATCCGGCGTTCGATTGGTATGGCGCCGCCCCGGCAAATATCACGCAGCTGGGGCCGTCGTTTCCGCGCTCGAGCTTGGTGAGCGCCGCCCTCGCGGATGCCGACACGCTGTCTCCCGGCACGCTGTATGCTTCGTTTTTCCATGATGGAAAATCGCTCGACCTGATCGAATACGGATTCAGCGATTCGGTCACCGTCCATATCAACGATCAATTCTTTGCGCGCTTCGGCGAGGCACTCACTTCGGGCACCGCGCTGGCAGGCTCGCTCAACGGCATTGCCTTGGACGCCAGTGCATCGACCACCGCGGGGTTCTACAACGAATACTTCGTGCGCATCGCCGGAGGCACCGGCATTTTGGGCGAGACCCGCCAGATCGCCAGCTACGATGGCGCAACCCAAACCGCAGAGATCTCGCCGCCTTGGACGGTGGCACCCGACAGCACCACGCAATACGTGATACAGGATGCCGCGCAGCCCTTCGTGCTCGACGGCGGCAGCGGATCGATCAAATACATTCACCTGAATTGGAACTCCGCCGCCCGCCGCAAGATCACGGTCGAGCAGGGAATATTCGGCGGGGTGCTGGCCGACGGCGCGATTTCACCTGCACCGCCCGCCTGGTCCGTACCGGTGCTGATCGTCGGCGACAGCTTCTGGGACAACGAAGCGGCACCGATCGCCATTCCGCGGCTCAACGACACGTTCGCCGCCAGCATGGGCTGGGTGCCAACCAACCTGGGTCAAGGAGGCACCGGCTTCCTGGCGCGTTTCGACACCGGCAGCCGACTCAATTTCCAGGACCGGATCGCTCCGCCCCCCGAAGCGTGGCGCATCGCGCATACCGCCACCGGCGGCAGTTTCACCATCAGCATCGCCATCGGCGGCAACCTTGCGATGACGCCGGCGCTGCCGTTCAACGTCTCTCGCATGGATATCGAAAACGCCCTCAATGCGCTCTCCAATGTGACATCCGCCGGCGGCCGTTTCTGCGTTGCGCGCGGCGACTTCATGACGCCTTTGATCATCGTCGGCCACGGCGTGTCCGGCGCAACCATCGGGTTCGACAGCAGCAATCTGACCGGAGGATCCTTGAGCGTGATTGGGTCCTATGCGGGGGATGTTGCGGCCAACCTGCCCCGCGACGACGCCGGCAATGCGTTGCCGTTTTTTCTGCTGGTTTCGGGGTCCGGCAATGACGCCGGGTACTCAGACGCGGATTTACAAGCGGCAGCGACCTACACCGCTCAGCAGGTGGTTGCGCGCTTCCCGACGGCCACAGCCATATTCACGGGAATTTTCGGCGACTGCAATGCACAGACCAGCACGGTGGGCGCGGCCGATCTGGCGCGCAATGCCGCCATCGCGGCGGGCGCTGCGGCCTTGAATTCGGTCAATGGTGCCGTACCATTCATCGACACCTACGAAAACGGTCTCGGCGGATTGAAGATCATCAATGGCTTCGGCACCGTCGCCGATCCGCAACCTGGAACCAACTCCTACTTCAAGAGCATCACCGTTCCCGGCCACCCCACCGGCGGCGGCTCGCAATTCATGTCCGACTGGCTGGCCACCCGCGTCAAGCAGCTGTTGGGGGTCGCTCCCTAGGAAGCCTTTGCCGCCGACTCGCGAATGCGCCGCGCCTCGTAGGATCGCAGATGCGCATACGCCGTCGACAGCAGCGGCGCGGCCACGGATCCGCGCCGCTTCAGCAAATCGCCGACGATGTGATCCGCTTCGATTCGGCCGCCTTGTTCCACATCTCGCAGCATCGATGCCGTAAACGGCGACCCGGGTTCGGTGAGCACGCTGGCGCCGATTTTGGTGGCATTGGGCCGCGGCGCAAACCGATTGGCTGCCGCAATCGCCCCGCACTCCTCCAGCATTCCCGTTGCAATGCCTGCGGCGCCGGCATTGACCAAATCGCCCACCGTGGCGCGCATCAGGCAGGTGGTGGCCGCGGCCGCGGCGATGAACACCCATTTCTCCCACATGTCGTGGGCGATGTCCTGGCTCAGCAACGCCTCGAATCCCGGCGCGCGCAGCGCCTGCTCGAGCGCCGGCATCTGGTGCCGTGAAGCTGGATCGCGGGCGCCGAATGAAAGGCTCTGGAAGCGGCCCATGTGCACGATGCGACCCTGCGAATCCAGTGTTCCGGAGATCCGGGCCAGTCCGCCCAGCACGCGCTCCGGCCCGAAGCGGTCGTCCAGCGCATCCAGATGGCTCATGCCGTTGAGCAGCGGCAACACCTTGGAGTCAGGCCCCATGGCCGGCGCGAAATCCCCGATGCTCGCTTGCAGATCGTAGGCCTTGCTACTCAGCAGAACCAGATCGTAGTGGCCATCGAGGCGTCCCGCGCTTGCCAGGGGCGGGTTTGGCAGATTCAAATCGCCCAGCGGACTGATGACCTGCATCCCGGTGCAGCGCAATTGTTCTGCTCGACGCGCCCTGACCAGGAAGGTCACATCGGCGCCGGCCGCGAGCAGCCGCGCTCCGAAATAGCCGCCGATGGCGCCGGCGCCGACCACCAAAATCTTCATCGGGTGCGCTTACTCTTTTTTGATTTCGTGACCGCCGAATTGATTGCGCATGGCGGCGAGCAATTTGTCGGTGAAGGAATCATCGTCCCGTGATCGCAGCCGCTCGAGCAACGACAGTGTGATCACCGGGGCCGAGACCCCCAATTCGATGGCATCGGCGACCGTCCAACGTCCCTCCCCGGAATCCGCCACGAAAGGCGCGATGCCCTTGAGGGTGGGATTCTTCTCCAGGGAACTGGCGGTGAGATCGAGCAGCCACGAACGCACCACACTGCCGTAACGCCAGATCTCCGCAACTTGGTGCAGATCCAGTTTGAATTCGGTCTTGTGCTGCAGAATCGAAAAACCTTCTGCATATGCCTGCATCAAGCCGTATTCGATGCCGTTGTGGACCATCTTGGTGTAATGCCCGGATCCCACCGGGCCCACATGACCCCATCCCTGGTTCTTGGCCGGTGCCAAGGTCTCGAAAATCGGGCGCAGCCGCTCGACCACGGCCTTGTCGCCGCCGATCATCAGACTGTAGCCCTCGGCCAGTCCCCAAATGCCGCCGCTGGTGCCTGAATCGACATAGTCGATCTTTTTCTGCGCAACCAGCGCCGCGCGCCTCTGGGTATCCCGATAATTCGAGTTGCCGCCATCGATGATGGTGTCGCCGGCCGCCAGCAACGGCAGCAAATTCGTGATCGTGCCGTCGGTGATCGCTCCCGCAGGCACCATCAGCCACACCGTGCGCGGCGCTTTGAGCTTACCCACCATGGCTTCGAGGCTTGCCGCGCTTTCTGCGCCGTTCTTCTCCAACGAGGCCCTCGCCGCTTCCGCCGGATCGAAACCCACGACGCGGTGACCGCCGCGCACCAGTCGCTGTGCCATATTGGCGCCCATGCGGCCGAGACCAATCATTGCGATTTCCATAGCATTCACCGTGAAGACGCGAGCGGGACGGCCAGTATAGCCCCTCAGACTGATTTGAGAATTGCCATGACGGCGGGGCTGCCGACCGGCTCGAAGCGACCGGTGAAAGTCAGCGCCCCGGTCAATGGGCTGACGCGGAAAGAGGTGATCGAATCGCCCTTCTGATTGCAGGAAAACAAGTACTGCCCGCGCGGATCGAGCGTGATGCTGCGCGGCCAGTCCGCGTGCACCCATGTTTCAGAAATATTTCGCAATTGCCCATCGGCAGCCACTGCAAAGACTGCGATGGCATTGTGCAGCCGGTTGGAAACGTACAGGAACCGCCCGTCCTGGCTCACGATGATCTCGGCCGAGAGATTGCTGCCGGAGAATTTCGGCGGCAGACTGTTGGCCAGCTGTTTGAGCTTGAACGCGCCGCGGGCGGCGTCGAAGTCGTATACCGCAACCTTCGCGTCATGTTCGTACAGGTTGTACAAGAAACGGCCGCTGGGGTGAAAAGCGAAGTGTCGCGGCGCGGAACCCGGCGGAGCGCTGAGCACCGGCACATCGGCCGGCAACAGGCGGCCTGTCTGCATGTCCAAACGCCACACCAGCGTCAAGTCCAATCCCGCATCGTTGGCGATGACGAATTGGCCGCTGGGGTCGGCGGCAACCATATGGACATGGGCGCCGTCGTGATCGCTGCCGGCGAACTGTCCGGGCGGATCGTCGAGCGCGCGCGCGTGATGGTGGGCGCCCACGCTCGGCCGGATGTCCGTGGCGGCTCCCAAGCCGCCGTCGCCGCCGATCGGCAATACGGCGACCGATCCTCCTCCATAGTTGGCGGCGAACACAAACCTTCCGGAAGGGTGAATGCTCAAGTGCGTCGGGGCCGCGCCGCCGGAATTGACCGCGCCCAACCGCTTCAGCTGCAGGGATTGCGGATCGATGGCGTAAGCCACGACCGCGCCGTTATGCGTGCCCTGATAGTTGTCGATCTCGCTGACGGCATAAAGCCGGGTGCCGGCGGGGTTGATGGCCAGCCACGAAGGGTTGCGAATGTCGTCCACGACCTGCAGCTGCGTCAAAGCGCCGCTCTCGCCATCGATTCGAAACAGGTAGATGCCGCCGCCATTGGGCGTGTAGGTGCCGACGAATGCGTACGCCGCCGCCAGGCGCGGCGCCGCCGGGTCGGCCCGCAGTAGACGCGGAAATAACGCCGGCGCAGTCAGCAGACCGGACGCACGTACGAAAGCACGCCGAGTGAGCATAACGCGCAAAATCTCAGTTGTTCAAGAACAGCGCGATGCTGGTTGCGGAGAAAGTAAACGAGGAAGAGGCGTAATTGCCCGAGGCGCTCATCGCGGTCGCCAACACGGTGCCGCTCAATTCAGTCTGCAGCTGGGTGATGAAGGCCGCATAGGTATTGAAACTCTCGACCGTGGAACTGACCGCATGGCCGATCGAGAACAGCTGCGCGGAGGTCTGGGTGTTCGGCGAAATCATCGGGTCCTGCGACAGTCCGGTCACATCGATGAACTGCGGGCCGACCTGAATCGTATGGCGCGTTCCGATGTTGGCGTTGTGCACATCGAGGTCGATTGAAGAGCTGTTGAAGGTGATGAACGGCGCCGCGGTTCCGCCGCCCCAATCGATGACCAACTGTGCCGGCACGACGGTCGGATCGGGCAGCGACGTCTCGGTGACATCATCGGCGGTCGATTCGAGGATCCCCGTGCTCTGATCCACGATCACAGCCGGGGCAGTTGCGGTGAAATTTGGCGGCGCGGCGCCAAACGCACTGGTGAATCCCGAGAACTGCACCGGCGCGCCGACGGCGATATTCGTCACATCCAAGGCGGTGACGTCAACCGAGAATTGCGCCGGCGCCGCGCCGCTGCCGACGAAATCGAAAGCGGTGATGGAGCGGCCGCCCAAAAAGCCCAGGTTCACGTCGATGACGCCGTTGCTGTTGGCCGCAGTCACCAGGGCGGAGACCGTCGTGGGGTCGACGCGCACGCGCCCGGCGGTGGCATCCAAACTGGCCGTTCCCGAACTGCCCGTGGTAGCGGCGCCGAAGGCGTCGATTACCGCGCCGACGGATATCTGCTGCGGTGTGAGGAAGGTAGACGCGGTCTCGCCAAACGTGGTTACCACCGTATTCGCCCCCACGGTGATGAGCGTGGCGCCGGGGATGAAGGTATCCGAGCCATCGGCGCCCACCAAGGTGGCTGACTCCACGCTCAGTACATTGCCGCTGCGCGACGTCACCACGCCCGTCACGCGATCGACCCCCGCCGCTTGCACACTGCTGCCCGCCAGCACCTGCGTCGCATTGAAGGTGACGTTGCTTGCGCTGGTCGCTGCCGCCGTGGTGTCCGTGATCGTGTCCGTGGCGCTCAAGGTGCCGTAACTCACCGCCAGTGCGCCGCTGCCGACACCGGACAATCCGGAAACACCGGCGGAACCGGACGAGGGCTGGCCGTTGATTTCGTAGGTGGTCAGACTGCTTTGCGTAACCGACAGCGACCCCTGACTCAGAACGTCGGCATCGAAGGGTTCGACGCCGCTGGTGAAAGTCGAATTGGTGGCATTCACGCCCTTGATCGGTCCGCGGATGCGCACTTGCTTGTCATCGATCGGATTGGCGCTGGCGCCCACCAAGGGAGTCACGGTGACTGTCTTGTTGGTCAGGTTGACCAGATTGGACGCGCCCATGTCGAACACAATGGCGAGCGCCGCGGACTGCTTCAGCGCAATCTTGAATGGCGTGGTGGTATCCAAGGTCGCGGTGACGGAAATCTGACCCGCGGGCGCGCCGCTGGCGTTGAGCGGCGTCAGCGTGACGCCTTCCAGGCTGCCGTCGTCGTATACGATTTGCGAATTCGAATAGTCCAAGGTCATCACCGCGCTGGTGTAGCTGCCCTTGGCGACGCCCACGGCGCCCAGCACTTCGCTGAAATTCAGCAGATTCACGAAATCCACCGTGGTGCCGGCGGGCAGAATCTTGAGGCTGGACGAGCCGGATGAATCCTGCAGCTGAACCGAGGTCAACCCGACGCGATATGCGAGGAAATTATCGGTGGAGGGAGTGCTGGTAAGAGTTACAACCGCCGTGCCGTTGCAAGCGGCCAAGAACAGGGCCACCACCACCCATGAGGCACGCAATCCGGCGACGATGAACCCTGGCATGCGGGTATTGTTCAGCCATTCCAATCACGAAAAAAGCTTGGATCACGAAAAGATCTGTGAAGTCCCGTTAATGTGACGCGGACCGTCGCCGGGCGACGACAGGTCTGATCTCTCATTCGCCCGGCTTGGGCTGCGCCGGCTCGGCCGGCACCTCCGGCGCCGTCAATTCCGGCCCCGTGGATCTTCGCTGCTGCTTGGCATCCTGGCGCGCCTTTCGAGTCGCTTCTTTTTGTTTTTTTGCGTGACGGTAATTGGGCTTGGCCAAAATCCTCTCCTGAATATCCCTGTGAATGTCGATATTACTCTGCCTGGACCGAAACGCGAACCGACAATCGATGCTGACCGCCGCCGACAATCACGCCGCGAAGCGGTGAAACGTCGCCGAAATCCCGGCCCCAGGCAATCACAATGTGATCGGTGCCGACGCGCAGGTCATTGGTCGGATCGAGGTCGATCCAGCCGAATGGCGGACAATACACGGACACCCAGGCGTGCGAGGCATCGGCTCCGACCCAGGTGGGTCCGGCGCCCGGGGGCGGCAGCGTGCGCAAATAGCCGCTCACATAACGGGCCGCCAGCCCGCGCGAACGCAGCACCGCGATCATCACGTGCGCGAAGTCCTGGCAGACGCCGCGGCGAGTCTCGAACGCCTCCACGGCGGAGGTTCTGATGTTGGTGGAGCCCGGCGCGTAGTCGAAGTCGGCATGCACCTTGTGCATCAAAGCCGAGGCGCCCGCCAGAATCGGCGCGCCCGCGGGGAAGCAATCGGCGCCATAGTCGGTGAAGTTCTGCTTCAGCTTGGCATAGCTCGATTCCATCCGGAAGCGGCACGCCTCCAGATATTCGGCCTGCAACGCTTCACCCGAATACGACAGACCGTCGCGCACCGCTTCCCATGGATCGGAGCCTGCCGCATCCGCAGCGGCAGGCGGGCGCACTTCCACGGCCGTCTCGGCCAGGACCTCGAGCCGTTCATGCGGCTGATCGTACTCGAGCCGCGTGACCACATTGCCGAACGCGTCGGTATGTTCGCGGCGGCTGCTCGGCTGCGGCTCGAGCTTGATGGTGCGCGCGTGGCAGGTCTGGGTCGCCGAGTCGCGCGGCGTCAAATGCAGCAATTGGTGTGAGTGCGCCACGCTGCCGCCGTAGTTGTATATGGTTTCGTGCCGGACCCGATAGCGGCGCATCGCGCTCACGCGGCAACCGTGCGTATCGGCGTCTCGATCAATGAGAAATGCTTCAGCGACAGACGATCGGAAAGCCGCCCTGCTGCAACGCTCAATTCGTTGAGTTGCTCCGCGAGACTTTGGCGTGCGCGTGCCGCGCGGGCGCTGTCGCCGTCGAGACCCGTCAGCTGCATTCCCGCAACGGCGGCGACCGCGGCGTCCAGCGAATCGTCCGGCGCACCTCCCAGGGAGGCCGATACCCGCACCATCGCATGCTCGATGGCCTGCCATTGAAATGCCAGCGCCCGCGGATTGCTTTGATCGAACACCAGCAGGTCGATGGTTTCAGCGAGGCGCGGCGAGGCCAGATAGCGGGTGCGATAGGTGATGGTGCTGTCGCCGATATCCAGCCACCACTCCAGTTCGCCCTGAGTGGGAATTGCGCCCGACTTCAGGCGTTGGTAGATGAACTCCGCCAGGAATTGCAGCCGTTCGAGCCGCCGGCCGATCATCATCAAACGCCAGCCGTCATTTTGCGTCATGTCATCCAACGCGAATCCCGACAGACCCGCCAGCGCCAGCAGCAGCGAGTCGAGTATCTCGCGATCGTCGCGCTTGAAATGCGCATATTCTTGAAAGTCACGTTGCAGCACGCTGATGGCGCGCCAATTCTCCGCGGACAGCTGGCTGCGGGCCTGGGCGGCGCACCAGGCCAGGCGCTGCAGATCGGCTTTCAACCCCAGCGTATTGGCCGGGTCCAGCAACGGCAGCGCCAAGTCCGCCGCCTTCTGCACTGCGCCGGTTTGCGCCGCGCCCGGCTTCGTCATGGCGATGTAATGACTGCAGGTTTCGATGGCTTGCGGCCAGAGCACGGGGTTCGAGCGCACGCTCAAGGTGGCGCGCAGCAAGCGGGCCTTGTCCTCGCAGCGCTCGCTGTAACGTCCCAGCCAGAATAAATTCTCCGCCAGGCGTGACGGCAGGTCGTCATGCCGGGCGGCGGCGCGCGGCCTGTCGACCGCGGCGGCGGCATCGAAAGATCTGGCATCGCCGGCAAGAACCCAGACATCCTTGCTGCCGCCGCCGCGCTGCATGGTGACGATGTCCGCCGCGTCGGTTGCGATACGCGCCAGTCCGCCCGGCATGACGCAGTATCCATCCGATGTCGCCACCGCATAGACGCGAATCCCCAATGCACGCGCGGCAAACCCATGTACTTGAGCCCCTCCGCCGCCGCCGCCCGCGCTGCGCCACACCGGCGCCTGCGAGAACGCCAGCCGCTCCTGCGCCACGTAGGCATGAGGCCGCGCCGTGATGCGTTCGACCAGCGCGGCACGCGCAGCCTCATCCAGGTCGCGCCCGAACACCGGGCCGAAGTTCTGGTTCGGATACGCCGGCTTGATCACCAGGCGTTCCAGATTCTCCACGACGTAGGCCAAGGCCGGTGCCTCGCCGCACCACCAGGTCGCCACCGATGGCAGCAGCAACTTCTCGCCCAGCAGCCGTTCGGCGGCCGCGGGGATGAAGCCCATCCAGGCGGCCGATTCGAGCACGCCGCTGCCCAAGGCGTTTGCCAGCATGACCCTGCCGGCACGTACCACGCCGAGCAAGCCCGGCACTCCCAAGGCCGAGTCGGCGCGCAACTCCACCGGATCGCAGAAGTCGTCATCCAAGCGCCGCAATATTCCATGCACGCGCCGCAATCCGCCCAGCGTCTTCAGATACACGCTGTCGTCGCGCACCGTCAGATCATGGCCTTCCACCAGCGGCAATCCCAGCTGCCGCGCGAGATAGGCGTGTTCGAAGTAGGTCTCGTTGAATGCGCCCGGCGTCAGCACCACGGCCAACGGCGTCTCCGACTCCGGTGCGCTGGACAACAGACTGTCGCGCAGCGCCACGAAGAACCCGCCCAACGAACGCACGCCCACATCGCTCAACAAGTCCGGAAAGACTCGCGACACGATCTGCCGGTTCTCCAGCGCATACCCGGGTCCGGAGGGGGTTTGCGTGCGGTCAGCCAACGCCCACCACTGGCCGTCGGCCGATCGGGAAATATCCACCGCGTACACCTGCAACCAGCGTCCGCTCGCCGGCGAGATGCCGTGGCACGGCCAGAGAAAATTCGGATGACCGAAAGGCACTTGCGGCGGCACGGTTCCGTCCTGCAGCAGCCGCTGCGCCCCGTAGAGATCGCCGAGCAGGGCATCGAACAGCCTGGCGCGCTGCATCACACCGACCTCGATTTCGCGCCACTCTTCCGGCGTCAGCAGCAGCGGCAATGGATCCAGCACCCACGGCCGATCGCGGCCCTGGGGATCGGCATAGACATTGTAGGTGACGCCGTTTTCCACGATCAGACGCCGCGCAAGATCCACCCCGCGGCGCACGGCCTCGGCGCCATCGGTGGCCAGGGCATCGATCAAAGGCTGCCAATGCGGGCGGATCCCGCCATTGGCATCGAGCAATTCATCGTAGCGGCGTGAATCGCTCGAATAGGTTTCAAGTCGCGCTTCGGCCATCACTCACTTGCGCAGATCCAGTGTGAAGGGGAACTCCGGATCGATCCTGGCCGGAGGCACGTTCATCGACCCGGTGCTGTGGCCCATTCTGAAAAATCGCGCCAATCGGCGGCTTTCCGCTTCAAAGGAATTGACCGGAAATTTCACATGACTGCGCCCGCCCGGATGCGTGACATGATACTGGCAACCGCCTTCGGATCGCTTCATCCAGGTATCGAACAGATCGAAGGTCAACGGCGCATGCACCCCGATCGAGGGATGCAGCGCCGAGGAAGGCTGCCAGGCCCGATAGCGCACGCCTGCCAGGTATTCGCCCACCGTGCCCGTGGGACGCAGCGGCAGCGCCCGTCCGTTGCAGGTGACCGTATAGCGGTCGGGCGCGAGACCGGTGACTTTCACCTGCAGGCGTTCCACCGAGGAATCGACGTAGCGCACCGCGCCGCCCGCCGAGCCCTCCTCGCCCATCACATGCCAGGGCTCGAGCGCCTGACGCAACTCCAGCCGCATGCCGCGAGACTCGAAGTCACCGTATTTCGGAAACCTGAACTCGAAGTGCGGCGCGAACCATTCGGTGTCGAGCGCAAAACCCTCGCGCCGCATATCGGCGATCACATCGTTGAAATCCTGCGCAACGAAATACGGCAGCAGGAAACGATCGTGCAGCTCCGTTCCCCAGCGTACCAATCTGTCCGGCGCATAGGGCTTGCGCCAAAAGCGGGCCACCATCGCCCGCAGCAGCAGTTGTTGGGTCAAGCTCATGCGCGCATGCGGCGGCATTTCGAAGGCGCGCATCTCGAGCAGGCCGAGACGGCCGGTCGGCCCGTCCGGCGAATACAGCTTGTCGATGCAGAATTCGGTCCTATGCGTGTTGCCGGAGACGTCGATCAACAGGTTGCGCAGCAGCCGATCCACCATCCATGGCGCCACCGGCGTGCCCGGCGGCGGAAACTGCCTGAATGCAATCTCCAGTTCGTAGAGCGAATCGTTGCGCGCTTCATCGACGCGCGGCGCCTGCGAGGTCGGGCCGATGAACAAGCCGGAGAACAAGTAGGACAGCGACGGATGATTGTGCCAATAGCTCAACAGGCTGCGCAGCAGATCCGGTCGGCGCAGGAACGGGGAATCCTCGGTGCGCGCGCCGCCCAGCACCAGGTGGTTGCCGCCGCCCGTGCCCACATGCCGCCCATCGAGCATGAACTTTTCCGTGCTCAAGCGGCATGCACGCGCCGTCTCATAGAGAAAAGTGCAGCGTTGCTGCAGTTGTTGCCAGTTTGCCGACGGATGGATGTTGACTTCGATGACGCCGGGATCGGGTGTTACTTTGAAGCTGCCCAGCCGCGGGTCGTTCGGCGGCTCATAGCCCTCGAGAACGATGGGCTGATTCAATGTCTCGGCCGCGGCTTCCACCGCGTTGAGCAGCTCCACGTAGTGTTCGAGTTCACGTGTCGGCGGCATGAAAATATACAGAACGCCGCCGCGCGTCTGCGCACACATGGAGGTACGCGTGACATCGGCCGCATTTTGCGGAGTTGCCGGAGGCGCTGCCGGCGTCGCTGCGTCGTCGGCTGCAGGCGGCCGCGGCGCATCGCGTTCGCGGAACTGCCGCCGGATTTCTGCGTGAGGCGGCAGCGCCGAAACCGGCCGCGTAGGATCCGGCGCGTGGACGAAGGGATAGTCTCCCTTGACGACCCAGGGCTGGGAGTCCAGAGGCAGCCGATAACCGATGGGCGAATCGCCCGGGATCAAGTAGCAGCGCTCGGTCCGCAAGAACCAACGGCTGCTCTGCCAGCGCGAGTCATCCGCGCTGCGCGCGATCGGCAAGACGTGACCGATGGTGGCATCCAGACCTTGCTCGAACACCCGGCTGAGTCGCGCGCGCTCGAGCGGATCTTCGAGCCGCGAATCGAAGGGGTCCACGTTGCTCGGCAGGCGCCGTTCGCGCCACAGGTAGTAGAACGCATCCTCGAATGCCGGAAACACAAGAGCCGGATCGAGACTCAAGCTGCGGGCGACTTCGGCGAGAAACGCGGCGGCGGCGGCCTCGTCGACCGACGACGGCTGGGTTTCGTCGGCTGTCAATCGAGGGTTGAGCCATAACGGCTCGCCATCGTGCCGCCAATAACAATTCAGCGACCAACGCGGCAGTTGCTCGCCCGGATACCACTTGCCTTGTCCGAAATGCGCCAACCCGCGCGGCGCATATTGCTGTTTCATGCGTTGAAACAGTGTCGCGGCCAGCCGCCGCTTGTTCTCGCCCAGTGCAGCGGTATTCCACTCGGCCCCGTCGGGATCGTCGACCGATACGAAGGTCGGTTCCCCTCCCATGGTCAGACGCACGTCGGCGGCATTCAAGTTGGCATCCACGGCAAGAGCCACGGACTCGATCGCCATCCATTGCGATTCACTGTAGGGCTTGGTGACCCGTGGCGCTTCCCAAATACGCTGCACGCTCATTCGATGTTCGAAGCTGGTTTCGCATTCGTCCACGGCACCGCTGATGGGCGCGGCGGCGGAAGGTTCAGGCGTGCATGCCAGCGGAATGTGGCCCTCGCCGGCCAAGAGCCCCGAGGTCGGATCGAGGCCGATCCATCCCGCGCCGGGCAGATACACCTCGCACCAGGCATGCAAATCGGTGAAGTCCTGCGCGGGGCCGACCGGGCCATCCAAGGACTTCACATCGGGCACGAGTTGAATCAGGTATCCCGAGACGAAACGCGCCGCCAGTCCCACGTGCCGCAGTACCTGCACCAGTAGCGCCGCGGAATCTCTGCAGGAACCTGAGCGCTTGCTCAAGGTCTCTTCAGCCGACTGAACGCCGTGCTCCAGACGGATCAGGTAGCGGATGTCGGTGGCGAGCCGAAGATTCAGCGCAACGATGAAATCGATGGTGCGGCACGGATCGCGGGAAATGCCGCGCAGATACTCTCCGAGCAGCGGCGTCAGCGGCTCGGTGATCAAATAGGGCGCCAATTCGCGGGCTTCGGCCTCTTCGTATTGAAACGGGAAAGACTCGGCATGCGGCGCCAGGAAGAAATCGAAGGGATTGAATACGGACATTTCCGCGACCAGGTCCACTTCGATGCGCAATTCCCGGGTCGGATTGGGGAACACCAGCCGCGCCAGATAATTGGCTTGCGGATCCTGCTGCCAATTGATGAAGTGCTCGCTCGGTGTCACCTTGAGCGCGTAGGACAAAATGCGCGTGCGGCAATGAGGCGCCGGACGCAGTCGCACGACTTGCGGGCTCAGCGTCACCGGCCGGTCGTAGCGATACTGGGTGACGTGATTGAGGGCTACGTGAATCGACACTGACATCTCCCGGGGCGCGATTGAACATAAACATGGGCGGGCGCACCATGGCGGTGCGTGTCCGGCGCTTCAAGCGCCGCGCGACCCGCCCAGTGTATAAGCATCAGGGGATAAAGGCGTGACCGAAAAAAATCAAATGGCCCGCAGCGGCGCCTACTGGGCTTTGGGCATCCTCGCCGTCATCAATCTTCTGAGCTACCTGGATCGATTCATCGTGGCTGCGCTGTCGCAAAGTCTCAAGGAAGCTCACCTGGGGCTCACCGACGCGAATCTGGGCTCACTCATGTCCGGATTCCTGGTGGTGTACACCCTGGTCGCGCCAATTTTCGGCTCGCTGGGCGACCGGCGTTCGCGGCCCCGCTTGATCGCCTTGGGTGTGGCCATCTGGAGTTTCGCCACGGCGTTATCGGGGTTCGCGGTCAACTACCTGACTTTGCTGCTGGCCCGCGCCTCGGTCGGCGTGGGCGAAGCCGCCTATGTGACCATCGCGCCCAGCTTGCTGTCGGATTATTTTCCGATCCGCCAGCGCGGCCGGGTCATGGCGGTTTTCTTCTGCGCCATTCCTGTGGGCTCTGCATTGGGCTACGTCGTCGGCGGCCTGGTCGACAAGCACTGGGGTTGGAGAAATGCATTTTTCGTGGCGGGCATTCCAGGCCTGGTTCTGGCCGCATCCTGCTTGTTCCTGCGCGATCCGCCGCGCGGCGCTCAGGACGGCGAGAAGCCGGCCGCGAGACAAGCAGCCGGCGTCGACATCGGCGCGACCTGGGCCACTTGGGTGCGTCTGGCCAAGAATAAAGCCTACGCCATCACGGTGCTCGGTTATGCCGCCTACACTTTCGCCATCGGCGGCCTCGGATTTTGGATGCCGGCATTTCTCGAACGCGTGCGCGGAATCCCACGGGCCGAAGCCACGGTGAGTTTCGGCACCATCGTCGTCGTCACCGGCTTCATCGGTACTTTTGCGGGCGGTTGGATGGGAGATTTCTTCGTCAAGAAATCCAAGCAGGCCTATTTGTGGGTGTCGGCCATCGCCACGTTGATGGCCGCGCCGCTGGTATGGGAAGCGCTCACGGCGGCGTCCTATTCCACCTACACGGTGTGCATGATCGCGGCGCAGCTGTGCCTGTTCCTCTCCACCGGCCCGATCAACGCCGCCATCGTCAACCTGGTCATCGCGGGTGAACGCGCAACCGCCATCGCCCTCAGCGTGTTCGCGATACACGCGCTCGGCGATGTGATTTCGCCACCCTTGATCGGCGCCATTTCCGACGAGTTGTCGTTGGAACAAGCCGTGAAGGTGGTGCCGGTCGCCGTGCTCATCGGCGGCATCGTTTGGGTATTCGCGGCGCGCGCGCAATCTCGACAGACAGCTCCTAAGTAAACAACGCCAGGTCCGCCGACGCTTTATATTCCGGGAAAATCTCGCTGATCCTGCGCTCCGGATTCCAGTGACCGATGACGCCGCTCAGCACCTGACGATAGTCATTGGCCACGGCCAGATCGACGCCTTCTTCCAACTCCTCGGACTTCAGACCCGGCCAACGGCCGAGGATTTGGCCGCCCGCCACCCGTCCGCCGAGAACCATGAGAACACTGCCGCGGCCATGATCGGTGCCGTTGCTGCGATTTGCCCGCAGCCGCCGACCGAATTCAGTCAACACCACCACGGTGAGCCGATTCTGATAGCGCGCCAGATCGTTATAGAAATTGCCGAGACCTTGCGACAAGCGCTCCACCTGATTCTTGAATCGTCCCGGCTGATACTCATGCGTATCCCACCCGCCCAGATCCACCGTGGCTGCCTGCAGCCCCATGTCCATTTTGATCAGCTGCGCCAGTGTCTTCAGCGGCCGCCCGAACTCGTACGCTGCGTCGTAGTTGACATTGGGCTCGGGCACGTACGCCAGATACTTGCCATGCGGATCACGCGGCAGACGCGCATCGATCGCCGTCATGCATCGCAACGTCAGCCGTCCTGATGCCCGGACTGCATCATCCGTTGCAGCATCCGCGCCCGAATACAGTTGCTGCAGAACGTTGTTGGATTGCACGCCACCCGGGGCGCCCAAGCCATTGGACAGATCACCGACCGACATCATGGCGGCATCGCCGGACCACGCGCCGCTGGGATTGGCGGAGGTCGATGCCGCGCGAATCTGCGCGTCCTGAACCGGGCCGGCATCCGCCATGGCGCGCGCCAACCAACCCGTGGGCGTTCGATTCAAGGCGGCCGCGCCGGCCACGCCGTGTTCGATCATGTCGGTCGCCGCGAAATGACTGCGCGTCGTGTCCATCAAACCGGCGGCGTGGATGAACGCCAGATGTTTGGCATCGGCGAGTTCCGCCAAGGCCCCTGCGGCGGCATGCAGCCGAAATTCCGGCGCCCCGGCCTGCACATGCCGGATGGGATGGCCGGCATCGGCGCCCTCGGCTGCGACGCGCAGGTCGGAGTTGCGCGCTTCGTTGAAATCGGCATCGCCGGCGGGAGACAACAGGTTCAGCCCGTCGCAACCGCCGCGCAGATGCAGCACCACCAGAATGTTGCCGTTCGAATTCGCGGCGAAGGCAAGATTGCGCAATCCGGGCAGCGGCAACAGTCCTCCGGCCATCGCCAGTGCGCTGCGTTTGAGCAGGGAGCGGCGTGACAGCGGCATGCTTCAGCTCACTTGGAATTGCGGCGACATGGCGCAATAGGCCGCGAGCCTGGACCAACGATGCGCCGCTTCCGCCGGTCCATTGACGTTCAGCGGCTGATCGGCGCCCCAGCCGCTGCCATTGACGATGGCGGCGACCACTGCCTCCGGCGCGGTGCCGAGCAGCGCATCGAGGAGCGCCGATGTGGCGGTCGCAGTGGTCGGGGCCTTCAGGCCGAGTTGCTCGGGGCCGGCCAGTGCGCCGGTATTCCAACTGTTTTCGGCCAGGCCCAGCAGCAGAGTCCAGCGATGGCGCATGGCCTGCGAGGTGAGGAATGGTTCGTTGGCGTCGGGCAAACCGGTCGGCGTCGGCCAGCCGAAAAGATTTTCGCCGGCCGCGGCGATTTCGCCGGTCAGCGGATCGGCATAGGTCAGATCGATTTGCAGTGCGCGCGAAAACGCCGCGGCCAATGCCAGAGGGCGGCGGACTTTTCGGCTTGGCGAAGCGCAGCTCGCTGCGAACTCCTTCGAGAGCAGCAATGCACGCACCACGCGCGCAATCTGATCGTGGGACTCTCGATGCGTCAGCCACACATCGGCGAGATGTTGCTTCAGCGGGGCGGAAACCCGATCACCGACCAGCCGCCGGCACAGCTTCTCGCACAGGAATTGCGCCGTCGCCGGATGCGCGGCAATCAGGTCCAACACCTGTCTGCCATCCGCCATGGCCGGCGCGAATGCATCGAATTCCGTGGCCAATACCCGCTTTTGATAACCGTCGTGCCAATTCTCCACATACACGAACTGCCCCGACTGAGGCAGCTTGCGGCGGCCATCGACGTTGCTGCCATCCTCGATGGTCCAGCCGGTGAACGCGCGCGCGGCTTCGTACACGTCCTGATCGATGTAGCCGGAGGGCTTACCCTTGAGGGCCCCCGGCACTTCGCGCCAGCGATCATACTGATCGTTCAAATACGCGGCGCGCCCCATGCCGTGCAACTCGAACAATTCGCGCGCGTAGTTCTCGTTGGGAGAACCGGCCCGCGAACTGCGGTTCGACAGGTAATACTGCATGGCGGCGCTCTTCGCCACCGACTCGAGAAATTCACGGAAGTTTCCCAGACAATGCGTGCGGATTACGTCCCGATCGTAGGCGGGCAGCGCCACACCGATCGCCTCGTTGCCCAACGCATCGACATTGAAATGATCATGCCAGAAGCCGCACATCACCTCGCGCAACTGCCAACGGCTATGCACGGCCCGCAACACGGTCGCGGCGATGACCTCATCGCGGGGACGCCGCCGCTCCGCGGCGTGCATGGCATTCTTGTGGTCCACCAGGTGCCACAGCGTCGATATGGGGGCGCTCAAGGTGTTCAGCGGCCGCAGCTCATCCGTGGCCGTCCATCCCTCGCCCGCCGGATAGCGGATCCGCAGGCGCATGTCGCGCAGCCGGTGCTCCATGTCGGCGTCCTGCGCCGGCTTCGCACTCAGCTGCTCATCCACCCAGGCGGCAAAACCGGCGTTTTGCACATCCCGGACCGAAGCCGGCGAGGCCCCGTAAGCCGCCCGGCCCAGGACCTGGAATGCGAAGCTTCGCGAGGCGGGCGTCATTGATCCACAACGTTCAACCGCGCTCGCGGTTGACTTCGGTCAGCTGCGCCGCGAGGTCGCCGCGCGCCGCGATTTCCTCGATGTCGCTGCAGACCTTGCGCTGCCAATTGGGGTATTCCAGATACGTCCCCGGCACGTTGACGGGATCGACCATGCCGAGCAAATCCTCGATTTGCAACGCCGCCAACGCCGCCGAGGAGCGCGCCAGATACAGGTGCAAGGCCTGCACCAGATCGGCGCTGAAGGGGTCATGCGGGCCGGCCGGACATGCCGGCGCCAGGGACTGTTCGCGCAGCGCGGTCAACACCATGCCGCGGTCCAGTTCGCGTTCGCGGGCGATATCCTTTTCCATCTCGACGCTGGGGTACAAATTCAGCCGCCGCCGCAGCTCGATGTCGCGGCCCTCCCAGTAACTGCGCAAGGTCGGCATGTCGTGCGTCGTCACCGTCGCGAGAGCGCTGCGCGTATATTCCTGCGGTGCGCGGAGCCGATCCGCGAGTTTCTCGAACAGCAATACCTTGTAATGATAGAGGTTGAATTGCGGCATGGCCTGACGCATCTCATCCGGCACCACCCCCAGATCCTCGCCCACCACCAGACACTGCGCGCGCGAGCTCTCCAGCGATACCACGGTCAACAGTTGCTGCAGCGGATAATGCACATAGGCGCCCTCGGTCGGCGCGAGACCGGCCGGCACCCACCACAGCCGGAACAGCGACATGACATGATCGAGGCGCAATGCGCCGTAGTAACGCATGTTGCTGCGGATCAGGCGCACGAAGCCCTGCAGGCGTTCATCGAGCATGACCGAGGGATCCTGCGGCGGAATGCCCCAGCCTTGCCCGCGCAGCGCCAGAGGATCGGGAGGTGCGCCAATCTCCGCGCCCAAGCAGTAGCCGGCACGGTCCAGCCATGTCTCCGAACCGGACGGATTGGCGCCCACCGCGTAATCGCCGTACAGGCCGATCGGCATGCCCAAATCGCACGCCAGCTGCTGAGCTTGCAACAACTGTTCGTGCGCCAGCCATTGCAGATAGGCGTAGAACTCCACTTCCACCGGATGCTCCGCGGCGAAGCGATTGGCGGCGCGGCCGTTGACGTCGCGGAACTCCTCCGGCCAGTTCGTCCAGCCGGAGGTGCAACCCCGCGTCGAACGGAAATATCGATCGAGGGCGTCGAATCGGGCGTGAAGCTCAAGCATGCTGCCGCGCGCGGCGACGTAGGCGCGAAAAGCGCGGCCGCGTTCACTGGCGTAACCCAGATGTTTTTCGCGGAAGTGCCGATACAGCAGTTCCAGAATCTCGAGCTTCAGATCGGCCACCCCGCGGTAGTCGACCAGTTCGCTTAAGCGCAACCGCGCCAGCCGTTCGGCGACCTTGGGCTCCGCCAGCCGTTGCTGGGCTGCCACGCACTGCGCGAACTCGGGCACCTGCGGTACGGCGATGTACAACACATTGAGGAACTGCCGGTTGGAGGCGCTGTACGGACTGGCACGCTCCGGTTCGGAAGGCGCCAGCGCGTGCAAGGGATTCAGTCCGACGAACCCGGCGCCGCAGCCCGCGGTCCAGCGGATCAGGGTCCCCAGATCATGGAAATCCCCGATTCCCCAGTTGGCCTGCGAGCGCAATGTGTACAGCTGCACGGCCACGCCCCACAAGCGTCTGCCGCCGGCAAGTGCCGGCGGCTCATAACATCGGGGCGGCGCCACGATGAGCTGACATCGTTCGGCGTGTCCTCCCGCCACCTTGGCTTCCAGTTCGTGATAGCCCAGCGGCAAGTCCAGCGGCAGATCGAAGCGGCGCCGGGTGATCCAGGAGTTCTCGACCTCGCCGCGCCAGAGTTCCGCACAGTCGGCGGTTGAAGTGGCGCCGTCGTGACGCGAGCCATCCTCCAAGACCACCGACCAGATCAGCGTCGAGCCGAAATCCCGCGCGCTCAGATTCAGCTCCACCCCGATGCGCGAACTGCACGCGGTCGCCAGCGGCGGCAGCAGCTTCTGCTGCCGTACCGATACCGACGAAGCGTCCGTACAACCCATGGCACGCAGGATTTCGCGCTTGGTCTGCGGGCTGAAAGCCTTGAGAACACCGCGATAGTCGTGGTAGGCATCGCCGATGCCACGCGCGCGCGCCAGCTTTTCGATCACGTCTGGGTCCAAATCAGCACTCCAATAACACGCAACTATGTCCCTGCAGCAGGTAGCTGCGGGCCGAGCCGAGGCTGTTTGGTGCGACGCCATCGTCCGCGGTATCAAACAGCCGGATCCACGGCCCGTCAGCCGGGGCCGCCGGCAGCTGGAAGGTCGTCTCGGTATCGGCGGAGTTGATCAGCAACAAAAGGTGCTGCGCCGAGCCCGCATGCCCGCCGAACCAGGCGCCGAGCACGCGCAACTCCGGATCCTGCCATTCACCTTGGCGCATCTCGCTGCCGCGAACATTTAACCACGTCACATCCTTGACCGCGGCCCGCGAGGCCGCGCCCTTCAGAAAAGTCTCGCGGCGGAATTCGACGCGCGAGCGGCGCAGCTGGGCCAGCAGCTGCACGAACTTCAGAAGCGCATGATGCGCGCCGCGCAAACGCCAGTCGACCCAGGAAATTTCATTGTCCTGGCAATAGGCATTGTTGTTGCCGCGCTGTGTACGCGCGAATTCATCGCCCGCCTGCAACATCGGCACTCCTTGCGAGAGAAACAATGTGGCCAGAAGATTGCGCATCTGGCGGTCGCGCAACTTGAGGACGGCAGGGTCCGTCGTCGGCCCTTCCACGCCGCAATTCCAACTCAGGTTATTGCCGTGTCCGTCGGCATTGTTTTCCAAATTGGCCTCATTGTGGCGCTGGTTGTAGGAGACGGTGTCGTACAAGGTCATGCCATCGTGCGCGCAGATGAAGTTGATGCCCGCCGTGGGCTTGCGGCCGTTGTGGCGGAACAGGTCGCTCGAGCCGGCGAATCGCTCCGCGAACTCGCCCATCTTGCCGGCGTCGCCGCGCCAGAAGGACCGCATGGTGTCGCGGTAACGGTCGTTCCATTCCGACCATCCGGGCGGAAACCGGCCGAGCTGGTACCCGCCCCAACCGACGTCCCAGGGCTCGGCTATCAGCTTGACGTAGGCCAGGGCCCGTTCGGATCGCAATGCCTTGAAAAACGCGGCGTGTTCGTTGAAACCGCCGGCCCCTTCCCGGCCGAGAACGGTGGCCAGATCGAAGCGGAAGCCATCGACGTGCATCTGCTCGACCCAATACTTCAGGCAGTCGATCAGCAACGCGCGCACCTGCGGATGCTCGCACTTGACCGTGTTGCCGCAGCCGGTCACATTCTCGTAAAAGCGCGGATCGGCGGCGGCGAGTCGGTAGTAGACAGAATTGTCGATGCCGCGCAACGACAACAACGGACCGGTCTCGTTGCCCTCGGCGGTGTGATTGAAAACCACATCCAAGATCACCTCGATGCCCGCGGCATGCAAGGTCTTCACCATGGTCTTGAATTCCACCACGGCATTCTCGACCGCATACTCGTTCGCCAGCGCGAACCAGGCCAGCGAGTTGTAGCCCCAGTAATTGCTCAAGCCGCGATCGAGCAAGAACTGCTCGCTGACGAAAGCCTGGCAGGGCAGCAGCTCCACGGCGGTCACCCCGATCGACTTCAGATGCTCGATGACGGGCGCCACGCACAGACCCAGATATTTGCCGCGCCACGCTTCAGGCACCCCCGGGTGCAGCCGCGTGAAGCCCTTGACGTGCAACTCATAAATGACGGAATCGCGCCACGGAATCCCCGGCGGCCGGTCCCCTCCCCATTCGAAGGCCGGGTCGATGACGCGCGCGCGCAGCGGCGGCAGCAGCGACAATGCGCGCGCATAGGGATCGATCAGCGCGGCCTTTGGATTGAACCGATGTCCATTGGCGGGCTCATCGGGCCCGTGCACGTAAAAGGCATAGTTCGTGCCGGGCGCGGCGCGGCGCGGGGACGCCAGTCCGTGCCAGACATCCCCGGTATGACCCGGCAAATCGTAGCGTGCCGTTTCGACGCCGCTGCGCGCATCGAAAAAAGCCACTTCGACGCGCGTGGCATGGCTCGAATACAGCGCAAAGTTGACGCCCCGCTTGGTCCAGGTCGCGCCCAGTGGGCGCGGCGAGCCCGCCTGCAGCATGTTCACGACCACCTTTCAAATCACGGGTTTGACGCACCAGATCCGATCCGCGTACTCACGCACGCTGCGATCGCTGGAGAAGTATCCCATGTTGAGGCAGTTGATTGCCGCCCGGCGGCTCCATTCGTCTTCCAGCACATACAAAGAATCGGCCCGGGCCTGAGCGGCCGCATACGCCGCGAAGTCCGCCAGGACCAGGAACGGTTCGCCGTCGCTGCGCAGCCGCTCGATCACCAATCCGGCGTCTTGAGTGCGATCGGGCGAGAAATGTCCGGATTCGATCAACTGCAGCACCCGCCGCAGCTCCTCGTTGGACTCGATCTCGGTGCGCGGTCGATAGCCCGCGGCCCGTCTGGCCGCCACTTGATCCGCCGTCAATCCGAATATGAACATGTTTTCCGCACCGACGTGATCCCGGATTTCGATATTGGCGCCATCCAGCGTGCCGATGGTGAGCGCACCGTTCAAGGCCAGCTTCATATTGCCGGTTCCCGACGCCTCCATGCCGGCCGTGGAAATCTGCTGCGACAGATCCGCGGCCGGCATGATTTTCTGCGCCAGCGACACATCGTAGTCCGGCAGGAACACCACCCGCAATTTGTCGCGCAGCGACGGATCGGAATGAATGGTGCGGGCGACATTGTTGATCAGTTTGATGATGGCCTTGGCCATCACGTAGCCGGGGGCCGCCTTGCCGGCGAAAATGACGGTGCGCGGCACGCAGGCGGCATTCGGCGCATCCTTGATCTGCTGATAGCGCAACACCACATAGAGCAGGTTGAGCAGTTGGCGCTTGTATTCGTGGATGCGCTTCACCTGCACGTCGAACAGGGAATCGGCGCTGACTTCCACGCCGGTGCGGCGCATGATTTCATCGGCCAGCCGCTGCTTGTTGGTGCGCTTGACGCCGCGAAACTGCCGGCGAAATTCCGCATCGTCGGCAGCGCCCGCAATGCGTCCCAGCTCCTCGAGATCGTTCTCCCACGCCCTTCCCAATCGTTCGGTGAGCAGGGCCGACAACCCTTGATTCGATTGCTTCAGCCAACGCCGCACGGCTATTCCATTGGTGACGTTGATGAAGCGGTCGGGATACAGCTGCGCAAATTCGCGAAACACCTGCTGCCGCATCAAATCCGAATGCAATTGCGCGACGCCGTTGACGCGATGGCTGCCGACGATGGCCAGATGCGCCATGCGTACCCGCCGCTCGCCGCCGTCATCGATGAGGGAGAGCTGCCGCAGCCGGTGCGGATCGCCCGGGAAAGCCGCCTCGACCACCCGCAGGAAGTCGCGGTTTATGAGGTAGATGATTTGCAGGTGGCGCGGCAGCAGCCGCTCGAACATGGCAACCGGCCAGGTCTCGAGCGCCTCGGGCAGCAGGGTGTGATTGGTATAGGAGAATACCGCGGTGGTGATGCTCCAGCTTTCCGCCCAGTCGAGGCCGTGCTCGTCGACCAGCAAGCGCATCAGCTCCGGGATCGCCAGCGCCGGATGGGTATCGTTCAACTGTATGGAAATTGCCGTCGGCATCGAGGCCAGCGATCTTCCCTCCCCCAGATGAGTCACCAGAATGTCCTGCAAACTGGCGCTGACGAAGAAGTACTGCTGCTTCAGGCGCAACTCTTTGCCTTGCGGCGTCGAATCGTCCGGATACAGCACGCGCGACAGATTTTTCGCCTCGATTTGCTCCTGCACCGCCGACACGTAGTCGCCGGCATTGAAGGCTTCGATGTGAAATGGCGTGATGGCCCGGCCCGACCACAGACGTACATGGTTCACCGTGGGTCCGGCGTTGCCGGGCGTGAGTTGATCGAAGCCGATGGCATGCAAGTCACTGGTATCGACCCAGCGGCGCATGCCGAGCTCCTCGCCATCGGACGCTGCTTCGACGCGCCCGCCGAACTTGACGGTGTAGCGCGCACTGCTGCGCGGCGCCTCCCACACATTGCGCAGCCGCAGCCAGCTGCTCGCCACCTCGCGCTGACCGCCGTCATTGCCCACGACCTGGGTGAAAATACCGTAGTCATAGCGCAGACCGTAACCCACGGCCGGATACTGCAGCGTGGCCAAGGAATCGAGGAAGCAGGCGGCCAGCCTGCCGAGGCCGCCGTTGCCCAAGCCCGGATCCACCTCCTGAGCCGCAATGTCTTCCAGTTCATGGCCCAGGGCGCGAAACGCAACCCGCGCCTCCTGCAGCAGGTCGCCCTCGAGACTCGACAGCGCATTCATCAGCGATCGTCCCGGCAGGTACTCCACCGAGAAATAACACACGCGCTTCACATGCGCATTCGCCACGCGGCGTTGTGTCGCGAGCCAGCGCAGCGTCAGTTCCTCGCGCACCGCCATCGACAAAGCATCGTACAGATCCCGCGGCGTCGCGGTGTCGGGGTTTTTACCCAGCGAGCGGGTCAAACGATCCAGCATTGCCGCCTGCAGGGTGCCGGGCTGTAATGCGACGTTGCGGCGGGTCGCGAACTGGGTGTCAATGGAACTCATGATTACGGGGTATTATAGGGTGTGGAATCTGGGCAAGACGGGGCGGACCTCACAATGCGGAGCATGGTTTGACATCCTCGAGCTTGGCGATCGGCGTCGATGTCGGGGGTTCCTCGATCAAATGCGCATTGATCGATTTGCAGACTGGGCAATTTGCCGGCGAGCGCTTCAGCACCCCCACACCCGCCCAAGGCAGCACGGATGCCCTGCTGGAAGCACTCGCATCCGTGGTGGCCAAGCTGCCGGGCGGCCACGCGGTGGGACTGGCCTTTCCCAGCGTCATCCGCGCCGGTACGGTCCGCACCGCGGCCAACCTCAACAAGGCCTGGATCGGTCAGCCGTTGGCACAGCTTGCCGCCCAACATCTGGGGCGGCCCGTGATCGCCATCAACGACGCGGATGCCGCGGGATTGGCCGAATTGCAATACGGCGCCGCACGCGGCGTCAAAGGCACGGTATTGCTGCTGACGCTCGGCACCGGCATCGGCAGTGCATTGTTCGTCGATGGGATTCTGGTGCCCAACACCGAGCTGGGCCACATTGAGGTCGGGGGACGCGAGGCCGAAAAGCGCGCCTCGGGGCGCGCCAAAGTGGAGGCGAACCTGAGCTGGGATGCATGGGCCGCCGAATTGAATCTGGTGATCAACGAGCTGCACGCTCTGCTGTGGCCGGACCTCATCGTGCTTTGCGGCGGCATCACCGAAGAACCGGAAAAATTCTTGAGCAAGCTGAAATGTGAAGCGCGGCTTTGCGTCGGCGCATTGCGTTCGGAAGCAGGCATCGTGGGTGCGGCATGGGCCACGACCCTGGTTACCGCGTAGCGAAAATGATTCGTGCGGCGCTGATCGCCGCCGGCGCGCTGGCACTTGCGGCCTGCGCCGCCGCCCCGCGGGACTCGGACGCGCGCTCGGGGCCGGCATCCGCCACGGTCGCTCCCGCGATGCCCGGCTCCCCGGATGGACGCTTGCTGATGATCGACAGCGCCACAGCGATGCTGGGCCAGCCGTACCGATGGGGTGGCGCCGCCCCCGGCGGTTTCGATTGCAGCGGCTTGGTTTACTATGCCGCGGCCGGCGCCGGACTGCATGTGCCGCGCACGGCCGCCGAGCAATACGACTTCGGGCAACCGGTCAAGCGCGCGGAATTGCGCGCCGGCGATCTGGTGTTCATGCATCTGGCGCACAAGGAATTGCACGTGGCCATCGCGCTCGACGCGCAGCGCTTCATCCATGCGCCCTCCAGCGGCGGCCGCGTGCGCATCGATTCGCTCGAGGCGAAGCCCTATTCGGCCGGCTACATCGGCGCCAGGCGGATTCTGCCCATGAGAACCGGTGCCGTATCATTTGCTACCCCAAAATGAGGACTATCGAAATGAAGCTGTACTACTCCCCCGGCGCCTGTTCGATGTCGCCGCACATCGTGGCGCTCGAGGCCGGCTTGGCCTTAACCCTGGTCAAAACGGATATCAAAGCCAAGAAAACCGCGGAAGGCGCCGACTACCTGAGCGTCAATTCCAAAGGCGCAGTACCGGCGCTGCAGCTCGATGATGGCCGAGTGCTCACGGAAGGACCCGCCATCGTTCAATACCTCGCGGACCTGAAGCCCGATTCGAAACTGGCGCCGAAGGCCGGCACCTTCGAACGCTACCAGCTGATGGAAATTCTCAACTACATCACCTCGGAGATGCATAAGACCTTCTCGCCGCTGTTCAACCCGCAGACGGCGCCGGCGGTGCGCGAGGCCACGCTTGCCACGCTCGGCAAGAAGTTCGATTGGATCTCGAACTTCCTCGGCGATAAAACCTTCCTGTTGGGCGACACCTTCACCGTCGCGGATGCTTATCTGTTCACCGTGGTGAATTGGAGCAATTTCGTCAAAGTGGATTTGAGCAAGTGGCCTGCCCTGGTGGCCTATCAAGCGCGTGTCGCGGCGCGGCCCAAAGTGCAAGAGGCCATGAAAGAGGAAGGTTTGCTCCGCTAGGCGATCGCGCCCGGCGTCAAAGGGCCGCGGCCTCGCGGCTCTCGGCGCCGGGCGCGTTGAACTGCAGGGATGCGAGACGCGCATACAGCGGGCTGTGCAGCAACAGTTCGGCATGCGTGCCGACCGCAATCTTGTGACCGTGATCCATGACGACGATGCGGTCCGCCTTGAGCACGGTCGCCAATCGATGAGCGATGATGATGGTGGTGCGGCCTTGCATCAGTTTTTCCAGCGCCTGCTGCACCAGCCGTTCGGATTCGGCATCCAACGAACTGGTGGCCTCATCCAACAACAGGATGGGCGGATCCTTGAGGATGGCGCGCGCCAGGGCAATGCGCTGACGCTGGCCGCCGGACAGGCGGGTGCCGCGCTCGCCGAGAAAGGTCTCATAGCCCTGCGGCAGCCTTTTTATGAATTCATCGGCCGCCGCGGCGATTGCCGCCTGCTCGATCTCCGCATCGCTTGCTCCGGGCCGTCCGTAGCGGATGTTTTCACGGGCGCTGGCGCCAAACAACACGGTCTCCTGCGGCACCAATCCGATCCGGGCGCGGACATCTTCCGGTCGCAGCTGGTCCAGCGGCACGTCATCCATCAGCACTCTGCCTGAGTCCGGATCGTAGAAGCGCAGCAACAACTGAAAGGTGGTGCTCTTGCCGGCGCCCGATGGGCCCACGAATGCAATGGTCTCTCCGGGCGTCACTTCCAGGCTGAAATTATCCAAGGCCGGATGTTGGGGACGTGAAGGATAGTGAAAGGTGACGTTGTCGAAGCGGATGGCGCCGCGCAACCGCTTGGGCAGATCCACCGGTCGCGGCGGTGCGACGATGGCCGGGGCAGCCTGCAGCAGTTCGCTCAACCGCTCCATGGCGCCCGCGGCGCGTTGGACTTCGCCCCACATCTCGGACAGCCCGGCGGCCGAGGCGCCGACAAAGATGGCGTAGGCAAGAAACTGAAACAGCTGACCGCCGGTCATCGTGCCGGCCTGGACGTCGCGGACTCCCAACCACAGGACGATGGTAATGGTGCCGAATACCAGACTGAAACCCACCGCCGTCAGTGCCGCCCGGACTCGGGTGCGGCGCACGGCCGTCTCGAAGCTGTCCTCGACGGCCTTGGCGTAGCGTGCGGCCTGCAGATCCTCCAAGGTAAAGGCCTGCACGGTTTGGATGGCGTTGAGCGTTTCCCCGGCCAGGCCGCTGGTATCTGCAATTCGATCCTGAGACGCGCGGGACAGGCCGCGAACCCGCCGGCCGGTCAGAATGAGCGGTGCGATCACCACCGGCATCAACACCAGGATGACCCCCATGAGTTTGAGGCTGGTCGTCCCCATCAAGATCAAGGCGCCAATCAAATTCAGCGTTGAGCGCAGCACGATGGATAGATTCACCCCCGAAATGGCCTGCACCAAGGTCGTATCGGTGGTGAGGCGCGACAGCACCTCGCCCACTCGGGTGGTTTCGAAAAACATGGGATCCATGCGCACCACGCGCCGATAGATCGCGATTCGCAAGTCCGCCACCACCCGCTCGCCCACCCAGGTAACCATGTAAAACCGCAATGCCGCGAACACGCCGAGCACCATCGTGGCGCCCAGGAATCCGATGAAATACAAATTGACGACGCTCGGATCCTTGCCCGCAATGATGTGATCGATCAGCTGGCGCCCAGCCAGCGGCACCACCAGCAGCGAGGCGCTGGCCACGAGCAGGGCAAGGATGGCCAGAGTCATCATGCCGCGGTAGGGACGCAGAAAAGGCAGCAAAGCGCGTAGAGGATTCAGCGACTTGGCGCGAGGGCGGTCGATGTTGGCACTCATGTACCGCATGATCCCATAACTTCGGGTCACTCGCGCAAACCGGAACCCGCCGGTACGACGTGGCAATCCAACAACAGCTGTTCGTCGGTTGCGAGAGCATTTGGGCGGTGCTACTGTCGGGCGAAGGTTGTCTGACCATATAACCGATAAACGGGGATGACATGCCAGGCACTCATTCGACGCCGGTGACTCTGCGGGTTTGCTGGCGAGTGTTGCTTTTGCGCACTCTTATAGTGACGACCGGCGCTTGGGTTGCACCTTTCGCGGGCGCCGTTGATGCCGACACGGATAGCGCGGCACCGGTCGGCCTCGAGGAAATCACCGTGACGGCGACCCGTCGCGAGGAAAGCATCAGCCGAGTACCGATCAGCATCACCGCCATCAGCCAGGACATGCTCGACCAAAAGGGCATCAAGGACTTCGCCGACGTCGCCCGGTTCACGCCCGGAGTCGCCTTCGACACCAGCCAGACGAATCAGATTGCGATTCGCGGCATCTCCTCGAGCGGCGGCTCGGGTACCACCGGAATCTACGTCGATGATGTACCGATTCAGGTCCGCGCGCTCGGCTTCGATTCCGATGACGCACTGATCAAGCTCTTCGACCTCGATCGCGTCGAAGTGCTGCGCGGCCCGCAGGGAACGCTGTTTGGCGCGGGCTCGGAGGGCGGCACGGTACGCTACATCACGGTGCAACCCAGTCTCACCCAGTCGAGCGTGTACGCCAGGACCGAGACGTCCTACACCGAGGGCGGCGCGCCCAGCTACGAAGCCGGCGTGGCGGCCGGCACCCCGGTGATCGACGGCGTATTCGGTGTGCGCGTGAGCGCCTGGTTTCGGCGCGATGGCGGATGGATCGATCGCATCGACCCGACCACCCTTGCAATAGTGCAGCCGAATGCGAACAGCGACAATACGGTGGCGCTGCGCATCGCCGGACTCTGGCAACCCAGCGACGCGATCCGCGTGACGCCGAGTATTCTCTACCAGAACAGCCATCGCAACGACGTGACCATCTACTGGCCCGAATATTCCAAACCGAGCAGCGATAGCTACGTCAGCGCAGATCCCACGGCGCGCCCGGTGCCCGACAAGTTCTACCTCCCCTCGCTCAACGTCCAGGCCGATCTAGGCGCGGTGAAGCTGATTTCGACGACCTCATATTTCTACCGCAACGAGATCAGCGGCTATGACGGCACCCTGTACAACCTCGGTTATTATCAGAGTCAGATCCCCGATTACGGCAACGCCGCCGGCCTCGCAGCCCTGCCTCTGCTCGATGGAAATGGTGTGCATCTGCCGCCAGGGCTGACGGATTACCGCTCCCCCGCGTCGGTGACCAACACTCAACGCAACATCACTCAGGAGTTCCGTCTGCAGTCGGCCGATCCGACCGCCCGCGTGGGCTGGACGGCGGGCGTTTTCTACTCGCTCGATCGCCAGTTGAGCCTCGAGGAAATCCATGACCCGATGGCGGATGACTTCTTCAATCAGCTTTTCGGCTACAACATCGCAACGTTCTTCCAGCCCGGCGCTCAGTTCAATGCGGACGGAAGTTCCTATCTGCCCATGGGCGATTCTTATTTCAACCAACTTGTGAGCTACGATCGCCAGATCGCCGGGTTCGGTGAGGTGAACTTCAAGCTGACCGACACCTTGAAGCTCACGGCCGGCGTGCGCGTCTCGAAGGATTCATTCACCATCGAAAGCCTGTCGGGAGGACCGCAGAACAGCGGCCCGCGACCGGGCACCCAGTCGAACAGCGAGAAACCGGTCACCCCCAGAGCGGGCATCGAGTGGCAGGTGGACCCGAACGATCTGTATTACTTCACCTACTCGAAGGGCTTTCGCCCCGGCGGCGGCAATCCGTCGATCCCTTACGATCCGACCTTTCAGAACACCACCCTGGGATGCACCGGGGACTTCCTCACCGAGGGCCTGACAAAAGGTCCGCCGGCCACTTACAAGTCCGATTCGACAAAAAGCTTCGAGGTGGGCGCCAAGAACAACATCGAGAATCGCGTCCGCCTGGCAAGCAGCATCTACTACATCAAGTGGAACAACATCCAGCAAAATGTGGTGCCACCGGTCTGCCAGATCCAATTCACCGACAACCTCGGCAACGCCGTGTCCAAGGGCTTCGATTTGCAGGCCGATGTCCTGGTGACCGACGCATTCTCAATCGAGTCGAGTTTCGGCTATACGAGTGCGCGCTACACCACGACCACATATCTTGGGCCAACGCAGACCGGACTGCCGGTGGTGGTGAGCGGCGATGCCGTCGCCGGGCCGAACGGCACCGGCAACGGATATTCGATTCCGCCCTACTCGATTTCCCTCGGCCTCGAATACAAGTTCCATGCGTTTGGACTCGAATCCTTCGTGCGCGGAGATTGGGAGTACCTGGCGGGGGACAAATGGCTTCATGCCGCCCAGGATCCGAACACGGCTTCGTATGACCCGTCCAGTCTGCCGACGGAACGGCAGTCATTCGCCTCGCTGCGGGCCGGCACCAAGTTGGGCGGCTGGGGAGTATCCTTCTTCGTGGATAATTTGACCGATAGTCATACGATCTTGAATTACAACCACCAGTCCCCCCTGACAGATGACGCCGGCAATTTGTTGGCAAGTCCGGCGTACCGATACATTACCTATCGGCCGCGCACCTTCGGCATCACCGCGGTTTTCCGCAACTAGGCAGGTGGCGACCCACCCGCCCGCTCGCGGCAACGGCGGCACCCTCGGCGTGCGCATCCAGCGCGTGACACCTGAAGCCCAGGTCTCGCAGAGCGACCTGGTCGCGGTGGAGGCGCCTCTGGAATTCCAGCTGCACCACCCCGCCTTAGGCGGCGATCCGGTGTCTTTCGGCACCACCATGCGCACGCCGGGCGATGATGAGTGGCTGGCCGCGGGTCTGCTATATGGCGAGGGCATCGTCAATCGTCCGTCCGACATCGATGCCATTGAAACCAGCACGCGACGGCCGAACGTGGTGAATGTCAGGCTGCATCCCAGCGTCGAGATCGTGGTGCAGGCGCCGACCCGGCGTTTCTCGGCGGGCTCGAGTTGCGGGGTTTGCGGCACCACGGGACTCGATGCCGCCATTGCTAAAGCGGCTGCGACGCATATTCCAAACACCGGCTGCGTGGATCTGTCCATTTTGTTCAAGCTGCCGGCCAAGATGCGGGCCCAGCAGTCCAAATTCGGCGATACCGGCGGCATTCATGCCGCCGCCGTGTTCGATTTCTCCGGAGAATTGTTGAATTTGGCGGAGGATGTGGGCAGGCATAATGCCTTCGATAAATTGGTGGGCATGAATCTGCTGGCGGGGAAGCTGCCTCTCAAGGACCGCATCGTGCTGCTCAGCGGCCGCGCCAGCTTCGAACTGGTGCAAAAAGCGCTGCGCTCAGGCGTGGGAGTGCTCGCGGCGATCGGGGCGCCTTCCAGCCTGGCGGTGAATCTGGCGGTGGCCTCGGGTCTGACGCTGGCAGGTTTCCTGCGCGAAACGCATTGCAACGTATACGCGCATCCCGAGCGGCTGACGGGTTCTCAGTTCACCTGGTAGCCGCGCCCCTGCATGCAGGCCGACATGGCGCGGTCGTAGTTATTGCGTGCCTGGTCGGGATTTCCCGAAGTGCCGCCCGCCGGCTGCGTGGGATCGAAACCGGTCTGTCCCTTGGCCCAGTTGTAGCACTCGTACTGATCGGCCGCCTGCTGATCCTTGGACTGGCCATTCTTCGGGTAGATGATCAGGTCGGCCTGCGACGGTGGTGGGGCATCGGGCGGCGCGGAGGGCTGATCGGCGTTCTCCGGCGGATCCACGACGGCATAACCGCCCTGATCGGGCTGCGCGACGTAGTACACATTGTCGGCATAGTAGTAAGGCACGCCGCCAAACCAAATCGTGGAGTAATACGGCGGCAGAACCGAAATGACCAGCCCGCTCGGCGGACGCACGATGACGAACCCAGGACCGCGCGGCGCATACCACACGCCGCCATCGAAATAAAACCGCTCGCCGCCGCGATAGTACGGTCGATAGGTGGCGGGCAAGCTTGGCCGCACCGTGCCGATGGGAGGGTAGTAACGGCCATGGTTGTAGCGGCTGTCCAATACCTGGCCGCGCCCATCAACGGTGGGCCGTCCAGGCCCAGGGCCGCGAAACTGAGGCCGCGCTTCCGAACGCTCCGGCCGAGGATGATCATCCGCCGCGGCCGCAGACTGCAACGCCTGGAGGCTGAGCAGAGCGCACAGAGGAATGGCAGCCTTCAAAATCTGTCTCATGAGTTTCAGTCCCGCGCCGCTCAGGTGACCGTGTAACCACGGCCGGTCAAACACGCGCCGATCGCGCGTCGATAAGAATCCGCTCTGGCGCGGCCTTCAGCAGCCGCCTGATTGATTTGCGCTTGAGTTTGGTTGGCTTCCACCTGCGCATTGGCATCGGCCGCCGATCCGATCACCGCACCGGTTGCGCCGCCCAAGATAAGGCCTGCGCCGGCATTGCGCGGGCCGCCGATGATGGTGCCGATGATGGCGCCCGCAATCGCTCCGCCCACGGCGTTGGATCCGGGCGGAGTCGCAGGCTGCACCACCACGCGCTCATAAGCGCTTGCATCCGATCGGCTGGGGTCCACCCCGGTCTGCTGCACGGCCCAGGTATGGCATTCATAGCGGTCGCGGTCGGTCTGCTCCGGGCTCTGCCCCTGGGCGGGATACACGATCAGCCGCTGCGGGGGTGGCGCGGCCACCCGCACCGTGCGGGGCGGCGGCGTCACACAAGCGGCTAACATAATGGCGGCGGCGACGACTGTGGCGCCGCGCATTGCAAACGATATTCGTGAAATATTTGCCGATTTCATAACTCTCGAATCCTTTGGGTCCTGACGATCAACGTAAATCCGCACCTTCAGTTGACAGCTGATCGGGCGCCAAGTTCGCCCGACGGGCCCCCAGACGCCTGGCCGCCTACCCACTATTTTTTCGGCTTACGAAATTTCAAGATGAACTGATCGGTTTTTCCGCGTACCGAGGGATCGAACACCTTGGCGGTGCGCGCATCCGCCGGATTCTTGAGGATGTCGCTGCTGCCGACGAACTGGAAGCCGGCCGCGGTGACCTCCTGTTTGACGGTATCCACATCGATGCGGTGCAACGTGCTGGTGTCGCGGCCGCCCGAACCCGCTTCGGCGGAATGATCGACGATCACGTACAGGCCGCCGGGCTTCAGGGCATCGAACACCGACTTGTTGAACGCGGCCACATCCAAGGTCGGCACATTGTGCAGGTCGTGATAATTCTGCGCGGTGAACACCAGATCGAGCGGCGCGCTGACCGACACGGCTCCCTTGACCAATTCATCGACACTGACATTCGGATAGCTGGCGTCCGCGGCCAGCGCCTTGATCGGCGCATTACGGTCCGGAGCATCGGCGGGCGCATTCGCCGGCCGCGGCGGCACCAACGCAAACACATGACCCTTGGGACCCACTGCCTTGCTTAACAGGCGCGTGAAGTAACCGCCGCCGGGAATCAATTCGCCGATCTGCTCGCCCGCCTTGACGTCGGCAAACGCCAGCGTCTCGCCCGGTTTGCGGTTTTCGTCGCGCTGCCGGTCGGCATCGGGGCGCGCGCTGTCGGCGACAGCCGCCTTGATATTGGCGGGAACAGCGGCGGCCGCGGTGCCGTGAACTCCTGCCGCGCCCACGAGGGTCACCAGCAAGGAGGCTGCAAAAAACATTGAGCGACGCGTCATGAACTACTCCCTTGAATTGTCGGCCTCGAAAAGTACTTGTCCGCAGAGTTTAACACCTGCTCGCCGACGCCGGATTGACGGTGGGCGTATCATGCGAGTTTGTGATCGAGGTGTTTGTACGCGAGGTGATTTGAGCGTGAGTTTGAGCGTCTTCGATGTTTTCAAGATCGGCATAGGACCTTCCAGCTCCCACACCATGGGGCCGATGAATGCGGCCCGGAATTTCGTCGAACTCCTGGAAGCGCGCGGCCTGCTGCAGCAGACTGCGCAGATCTCGGCGCAACTCTACGGATCGCTGGCGCTGACCGGCCGCGGGCACTGCACCGACCGGGCGATTCTGCTTGGCCTCGAGGGCATGAGCCCGGACACAATCGATTCCGCCCTGATCGAGCCGATCCTGCAACGCATCCGGCTCGGCAAGCGCATACGTCTGCTCGGCAAGCACGAGATCGATTTCGATGAACCGCTGAATCTGTTGTTTCACATGGACCAGGTGCTGCCGGGACATTCCAACGGCATGCGCTTCACCGCTCACGATGCGGCGCAAGCGGTTCTGGCGCGCGAGGAGTATTACAGCATCGGCGGCGGTTTCATCATTCAAGCCGGCGCCGAAGTTGCGCCGGGGGCCGCGCGGCTGCAGCCGCCCTACGAATTTTCATCCGGCGAGCAACTGCTGGAGCACGGCAAAGCTCAGGGCCTGGAAATCCACGAGTTGATCATGGCACGAGAGCGCACCTGGCGCAGCGAATCGGAGGTGCGTGCCGGCCTGCTGCGCATCTGGCAGGTGATGCAGGAATGCGTGCGGCGCGGCTTCGAGGCCCAGGGGCTTTTGCCCGGAGTGCTGGGCGTGCGGCGGCGCGCGCCGAAGCTGTACCGCCAATTGATGGGCGGCGATCCGAACAGCCCGATGCATGCCCTCGATTGGGTCAATGTGTTTGCGCTGGCGGTCAATGAAGAAAACGCCGCCGGCGGTCAGGTGGTGACGGCGCCGACCAACGGCGCGGCCGGTATCGTGCCGGCGGTCTTGCATTATTACCGGCGCTTCGAGGCGGGCGCCGATGATGCCGGTGTCATCCGCTTCCTGCTCACCGCGGGCGCCATCGGCATGCTGTACAAACAAAACGCATCCATTTCAGGCGCGGAGATGGGCTGCCAGGGCGAGGTCGGCGTGGCCTGTTCCATGGCCGCGGGCGGGTTGGTCTCGGCTCTCAACGGCAGCAACGAGCAGATCGAGAATGCCGCGGAAATCGGCATGGAACACAATCTGGGTCTGACCTGCGACCCGGTTGCCGGTCTGGTGCAGATACCCTGCATCGAAAGAAATGCCATGGGCTCGGTGAAAGCCATCAACGCGGCGCGCCTGGCGCTGCGCGGCGACGGCTCGCACAAGGTATCGCTCGATCAGGTGATCAACACCATGCGGCAAACCGGACTCGACATGTCCACCATCTACAAGGAGACCTCGCAGGGAGGGCTGGCCGTCAACGTTCCGGAGTGCTGATCAGCCGGTCGCCTGCAGGCCCTGCGCGATGCCCCCGATGGTTGCGCGCAACGCGGAAAACAGCGCCGGATCCCGGCGCGACGTGGCGCGCCAGCGCTGCAGCAGATCCACCTGCATCAAATGCATGGGATCGATGTAGGGATTTCGCAAAGCGATGGAGCGCCGCAGGGTGGGGTCGCCTTCCAGCAAAACGCCGGCACCGCGCAGGCGCAGCACGCACTCGACGGTGAGCGCATATTCCGCTGCGATGGGCCCGGCCTGCCCGCGCAGCGGCTGCGGTGCCAGTTGATCGTAGTGGCGGGCGATCTCCATGTCGGTGCGCGCCAACATGGCTTCGACGTCATCCATCAGGTGCCCGAAGAAGGGCCATTCCTCGAGCATTCGCATGAAAACGGCCTCGCCGTGCTGCGCGATCGCCGCCTTCAGGCCGCTGCCGAAACCGAACCAGCCCGGCAGCATATGCCGGCTCTGTGTCCATGCGAACACCCAGGGAATGGGACGCAGCGACTCGACGCCGTCGCAACCGCTGCGCACCGCTGGACGCGCAGCGATGTGCATGCGCTCGATCACGTCCAAGGGTGTCGCCGCGCGAAAGTACTCGAAAAATTGCGGGCCACCGAACACCGTGCCGCGATATGTCTTGAGGCTTTCCGCGGCCAGCGTGCGCATGGCGGCGAGCTGATCGCCGGCAATGGCGGGCGTGCTGTGCGCGTGCGCGCTGGCCAGCGCCACGGCCGCAAAGGTCCGCTCCAAGGTGCGCATCGCGATCGGCCGCAGCCCGTAGCTCTGATTGACCACCTCGCCCTGCTCCGTCAAGCGCAACGCGCCATGCATGGCGCCGGGCGGCAGGGATTCGACCAGGTTCTCGGTTCGGCCGCCGCCGCGCGCCGGTGTGCCGCCGCGGCCGTGAAAGATCATCAGATCGATTCCGGCCTGGCGCGCGGTCTCCAGCAATTGCACCTGGGCGACCTGCAAAGCCCAGCGCGAGGCGGCGATGCCGCCCTGCTTGTTCGAATCCGAATAGCCGATGACCACCATCTGGCGATTGCCGCGGGCCTTCAAATGCCGGGCGTAGGTGGGCTCCAGGTGCAACGCCGACAGAACCGCTCCCGCCGTCTCCAATGACTCGATGGATTCGAGCAGCGGCGCCACATCCAGCGGCGTTTCGCCGCTGCGCTTGTCGGTGATGTCGGCCCACCGTGCCAACAACAAAACCGCCAGCACATCCGCGGGACCCTGTGCGCCGCTGACGATGTAGTTGCCGATGGCGCGTCCGCCGAACTTGTGTCGCGCCTGCGCGATGGCTTCGAACACCCACAGGCAGCGCCGTCCGCCGGCATCGAAGGTGACGCTCGGTCCTTGATCGCGTGCCAGCAGGTCGCGCAATTGCAGCAAGCGGTGTTCCTGCGGCTGATCCGCCCAGCTCTGGATATCCAGACCCTGCCCGATCACCTCGTTGTGAACGCGCGCGTGCTGGATGACATCCAGCGCGGCCAGATGGAAGCCGAAGGTCCGCACGCGGCGTATCAGGCGTCGCACCAGGAAATAGCCGGCGTGGCGGCCGCGATTGGCAATCAAACTCTCGGCCACCATTTTGACGTCGGCGAGCAGCTCGTCCGGATTTTGATAGGCGTTGGGGCGCCCTTCATAGGTGGCCTTCAGCCGCTCGCCCACCTGGCCGAAAAAGATCCTGTAGGGCATGCGGTCGTGGCGCGCCGGGGCAATGGTTTGCGCGCCGGGCAGGATCGCGCTGTAGTTGTCGATCCTGGCGCTCAACGCCTGGCTGATCCCGACCCGGTTGGCGCTCTGGCTCAGGGACTCGGCGATCACGCCGCATTCCTTGAAATAGGTGGAAACGATCAATTGCTGCTGACGTAGCAGCGTCTCGCGGATGGTCTTGCCATGGACGTCGGAGTTGCCGTCCATGTCGCCGCCCACCCATGAACCGAAACGCACGATGTTCGGCACATTCAGCGATTCCACGGGTACCTCGTATGCGCTCGCCAGCGCAGCCTCGATTTCCTCGTAGAACACGGGCACCACGCGATACAGGATGTCGATCAAATAGAACAGCACGTGCTCGCGCTCATCGGCAATGGTCAGGCCCTCGCGCGGATGCTCCTCGGTCTGCCAGATGCTGCTGATCTCCAGGCGCACCCGGGCCCACAGTGTCGCCAGTTCCGCGCGCGTCGAGGTGGGATTCATCCGGTCGAGCAGGTCTTCGGCGACCCGCTGCTGCTTGCGCAGAATGGTCCGGCGCGTCGATTCGGTCGGGTGCGCGGTGAACACCGGCTCGATGCTCATCGAGGAAATCAGCTGCAGGGTCTGCTCGAGCGACAGCCCATCGCGTTGCAGCCGCGCAATGCAGTCGGCGATGCCGCCCGGCTGCATCACCAGCGTGTCGTTCAGGTATTCGCGCCTGCGACGCACGCGATGGGCTTTTTCGGCGGTGTTCACCGCCATGAACCAGATCGAAAAAGCACGCGTCAGATCCGTGGCCGACGCGGCCGAGCGCCCTTCCACGCGGAGCTGCAAATCCGACGGGCGCGCCTCATCGGCCGGCGGCGCTTCGCGCTGCGCGATGGCGGCAAGCCGATCGCCTTCGACCGTCTGCAAGAATTCATCGCCGCCTTGATCGCGCAATGTCTGACCGATCAAGTCGCCGAGCGCATGCACGTCATCGCGCAGCGCTGCGTCCTTGACCGGAAATTGAATGCTGTGGCGGTACATTTGCTAGTCTCTTGAACTGTATCGGAGCACAATATTATGAGCCTGTTGGCGCAGATCGCCATATTCCTCGCCTCCGCGGTCATTGCCATCCCGATTTTTCGGCGTTTCAAGCTGGGATCGGTGCTCGGATACCTGACGGCGGGCATCATCATCGGGCCTTCCTCCCTGGGGCTGGTCGAAAGCGTCGAGTCCACCCAGCAGATCGCGGAATTCGGCATCGTCCTGCTGATGTTCGTGATCGGCCTGGAGTTGCAGCCGTCCAGGCTTTGGGTGCTGCGCAAGCCGATATTCGGCCTGGGCTCGGCGCAGGTCGCCGTGACGACCGTCATCGTCGGCGTCGGCGGTTATTTTATTTTCCAACAGTCCTGGCGAGCGGCGCTGGTCATCGGCTTCGGGCTGTCGATGTCATCGACCGCGCTGGCCTTGCAGCTGTTGGCGGAACGCGGCCAGCTCAACTCGCAGTTCGGCCGGTCATCTTTCAGCATCTTGCTGTTTCAAGACATCTCGGTCATGCCGGCGCTGGCTTTGCTGCCGCTGCTGGGCGTGGCAGCCGCGAAGGCCGGCGGGCCCGGCGGCCTGTTGGTATTGAAGCTGATCGCGGTATTGGCCATCGTCGTGGTCGGCGGCCGCTACGTGCTGCGGCCGATGTTGCGCATCGTCGCAGCCACCAAGGTGGCGGAGGCCATGACGGCAGCCGGCCTGCTGATCGTCATCGGCACGGCTTTGCTGGTGAATCAGGTCGGATTGTCCCTGTCTCTGGGCGCCTTCCTCGCCGGCGTGCTGTTGGCCGACAGTGAATTCCGCCATGAGCTGGAAGCCGACATCGAGCCGTTCAAGGGTCTGTTGCTCGGCTTGTTTTTCATCAGCGTGGGCATGTCGGCCAACTTCGGGCTGGTGCGCGAAAAGCCGGGGATGATCATCGCGCTCACCATCGTGTTGGTGCTGATCAAAGTCGGCGTGCTGTTCGGGGTGGGCCGCCTGTCCGGATTGTCGGCTGCGGCCAGCCGCGGCCTCGCCATCAGCCTGCCCTCCGGCGGCGAGTTTGCCTTCGTACTGTTCGGCACCGCCGCCGCGCTCGGCGTCATGAACACCGAGGTCGCCGAGTTGCTGGTATTGGTGGTGACTGCCTCGATGATATTGAGTCCGGTGCTGCTGGCTCTGTACGATGTGACCTTCAAAGCCAGCGAATCCGACGGCCGGCCCTTCGACACGCCCCAGGAGCTGTATCCCAAGGTCATCATCGCGGGGTTCGGGCGCTTCGGGCAGATCGTCGGGCGCATTTTGCGGGCCAAGCAGATCCCCTTCACGGCGTTGGAAGCAAGCCAGACGCAGGTGGATTTCCTGCGCCGCTTCGGCAATCAGGTGTACTACGGCGACGCCTCGCGCCTGGAACTGCTGCGCGCGGCGCATGCCGAGAACGCCGAAGTTTTCGTGCTCGCCATCGATGATGCCGACGCCTCGGTGCGCACCGCGGAACTGATCCGTCAGCACTTTCCGAACTTGAAAATATTCGCCCGCGCGCGCAACCGCCAGCACGCTTTCCGCCTGATGGACTTGGACGTGCGCTACACCATACGCGAGACCCTGGTGTCGAGCCTGGAATTGTCCGTGCAGGTGCTGGAAGCCCTGGGCCTGTCGAAATCGAAATCCATGGAAACCGTGGCACGGTTCCGCGCCCACGACGAGATCACCATGGCCAGGCAGCACGCGGTGAAGGACGACGAGAAGAAGTTTCTGGAAACCAGCCGCGAATCGGCGGAACAGCTGCAGCATCTGTTCGAGGTCGACAGCGACCAATCCGGCGGGTCTCAGTGAGGGTTCAGCAGCACCGTGGTGTCGAAGCTCTCGAAACTGGTGAGCACACGCCGGTAGGAATTTTGCATGATGCGCTGCGCGTTCTTGTCGGCGCGGTTGCCGAGCAGCATGCGGATGATGACGTCATCCTGCGGCCGCGCGGCGTCCTCGCCCAGCAGCTGATAGGTAAAGCGCGCCAGGCGCTGAGCCATTTCGTTGGCGAACTTGAAACGCGCGCCATCGTTCCCGTCCCCCACGCCGACCTTGGCCTCCTCGGTGATTTCGCAAATCAGACGCGTGATGAAGCGCGCCTTGTCGATCAGGCTGAGGTCCGAGAAGAACTCGATTTCTGATTGAATGTTCATCCGGCGGGGAAGAAGTCTATGGGTTTGGTCGCGGTCAAGGCCGCAACATCCTTCGCGTCGAATCTGAACAACTTGATTCGCGCGATCAGTTTGGACTCGAATTCCTTGTCATTGAGCTCGGAGGACACGATGCGCGCGGCGGTGATCTCCCCCGACGGCGCAATGCTCAGTTCGATCACCACCTTGCCCTGCAGCGCAGGATTGTCGCGCAACGCGCGCGCATACATGGCGTCGATCGCGCCCTTGTTCCTGGTGAAGACCAGAGCGATTTCGTCGGCACTGCGCGAGGCTTTGCCGCTGCCGCCGGCGCGCGTGGCCGCCTGGCCATTCGCGCCCAAGTTCGGATCCTTCACCTGGGTGGTATAGATACCGCGCAATGAGCCCGACCCCGAGGCCAGGCCGCTGCTGGTCGGTGAACTGATGCCGCCGCTGGTGCCGCCCGCCTTGGACGTGATGACGCTGCGCGTTACCGCGCTGACATCGCCCGGATCGGTGGTGTTGGGCTGATTCTTGGCGAATTTATCCAAGTCGACCTGATCGCGCAGCGCTGCCAGGTCGTCCAAATTCGCCAGCAGGCCGCTCTTGGAGGCCTTGACGCGCGGATCCACGGGCACCGGGGGCGTCGGCACCTTGCTCACCGGCAACTTCTCCACAGGCTTCTCCGGCTTGGGAGGCGGCGGCGGAGGCGGAGGAGGCGGCGGCTCCATCACCAATTGCACCACACGCTCGGGCAGGGAATCCGTGTTCGCAATCTGCTGGTGATGCGGCAGGAAAGGCATGATGACTGCGATGATCAGGAACGCGATGCCGAGATTGCGCAGGATGACGCGGAAGCGCCGCTCCATCTCTTCCAAGGGCGACCAAGGCAGCTGGTAGAGCCGATAGTACGGCGCCAAACTGGTTGGCGTTGTGCCGGCGGCTGGGTTCGCGGCGGTCATCAGGATGCCGCCCTTTCGCGTTCGACCACGGCGAACGACACCTTGCCGTACTCTGCTTCGCTGCAGGTCATCATGATTTTCTTGAGAACGCTGTAGGGGGTGCTCTTATCGCCCATGATGGTGACTTCACGTTTGGAGATGTCGGTCTGCCCCGCGCCGCCCAGACTGCGCGCATTTTGCGCCACCAGTGCATCTTTCAGCGGCGCGAAGAACGGACCCTGATCGTTGATCACGTCGCTCAAGCGCCCGACCAACTGGCCGTCGACGAATACCGAGTCCTTGGTGACCATCACCACCACGGTGGCACCGGGCTTGCGGTCGGATATGGACTGCGGAATCGAGATGTTCTTGGTATTCGGCAGGATGTCCACGTCCGCGGTGTGCGCGAGCAGGAACACCACCAAAATGGTCATCATGTCGATGAAGGGCACGAGCGCAAAGTGGCTGGCGCCGTGGCGGCGCCGGCGATGGCGCTTGATCCGGTAGGACGTCATAGGGGCGCATCCGCGATGGCGATGTCGGGAAACAATTCCGCTTTCGAGAACGGTGCCACCGGCAACTGATATACGCGCACGGTATCCATCACCTGCACCAAGGTGTCGTACGGGATTGCGGGGCCCGGCAGCACGGTGGCGTCGGTCATCTGCGGAAATTGCGATTTGACCTGGCGCATGAATTCCGACAAGTGGTCCAGGTCGTAGCCGGTGGCGATGTTGGGTATGGTCTTCAGCGGTCCGGAGTTGCGGTCGTTCACCACCAGATCGTCGGGACGGATGATCACCTCGAGCTTGAGAGTTTTCGGCAACTCAACAGGAGCGGAGTTGTTTGCCGGAAGATTCAGCTGAAGGATGTTGGTCTTGGAGAACACGGCGGTGAAGATCAGGAAGAACACCAGGATCACCATCATGTCGATCATCGGCACGATGTTCAGATCGTCACGCCCCTGATGGTAGCGGGCGTGATTTCGGCGGACCAGGCGCGCTGACTTTGACTTCATTTGAACGACACCCAGTGACCGGCCTTAGATGGTTCCGCGGGCGGCCGCGGGAGCACGCACGGCGGGGGCTGCAGGCGCCGCCGCTTCGTGACCCACCTGTCTCTCGGTGATCGAGTTGAGGAACTTCACCGACGCTATCTCCAAACTGTCGATCAATGAGGTGGTCTTCGACTCGAGGAACATGTGCGCCAGCAACAGAGTGATGGCCACCGCCAAACCGGATGCGGTGTTGTTCATGGCCACCGAGATCGCGGCTGCCAGCAAGCTGGCCTTCTCCGCCGGATTGGCGGTCGCCACCGCGCTGAAGGCGCCGATCAAACCGGTGATGGTGCCGAGCAAACCGATCAACAGGCCGACATTGGCGAGCGACGACAGATAATGGGTGCGCTTTTCGATGCGCGGAATGACTTCGAGCAGGCTCTCATCCATGGCCTTCTCGATGTCATCGCGGCGCCTTGCGCTGGCGACGCGGGCCACGCCGTAATTCAGGATGGTGGCAATCGATGCCTTGGAATTCTGAGTGAGGCTGACCACTTGCTTGAAGTTGCCGGAACTCAAGGCCGGGACCAACGCATCCCACAGGCTGCGATTACGAATGGTCTCGCGGGTCAGGTACACGTAACGCTCGATCGCTATCGATACGCCGACCACGAAGATCAAGGCCAACGGGTACAGGAACACCCCGCCGTCCTTGAAGAAATTGACCACCGAATTCATGAAATTCATCTGCGCGCTCCTAGATAACTCGATCCTTCCGAACCTATGATTCAACCAGATTTTGTATAATCACCGGCGGACTTACTTCTCACCCTGCTCCGACGGGCGGTGCGCGGATGCACCATTTTGGGTTGCGTCGGATTGCACCGCGTTGTAATAAACCACTTCCCTCTTGAACACGTCCCGGTCCACCGGCGAAAGGATTTCATCGACCAGGCTGTTCATCGGCTTGCCCGCCAAATCGCCGATGTCCGAACGCTTCCACGGAACGATGTACATGACTTTGGGCTGTTCCCGATCGCCCGTAACCGTGGCCGTGCCCAAATCCAGCCGGTCTGTGCCGCCCGGCCCTTTGGCCTTGACAGAGCCGTCCGCGGCTGTCGCCGTGGCTGGCTTGGAGGAGGCTCGGGCGGCGGCCTTCGAGCCTCCAGCCCGCGGCTCACCGGCTTCGGATTGAGCGGTCTTCTGCGCCGGACTGGGCGCAGGAGACGCTTGATCGGCGGCAGGTGCGGAGGTGTTCGCGCGCGGTTCACCGGCCTCCGACTGGGGGGTGGGTTTGGCTGCCGGCGGCTCTTGGGCCGAAGCGATTGATGCGATGCAAAAAAATACGGGAAAGCTCAAAGACTTGAGTGAAGTTCTCATGCTGGTTCCTTCTTGGCGGGCGGTGCTGCGGCGCCAACGCGCTTGCGCAATTCCACCACCCAGCCGCTGACTTGCTTGTTGTCGCCGGCGATTTCGATGTAGCGCTCGAATTGTTCGAGCGCCTTTTGCGGTTCGGCCAAATAGAGGTCGTAGAGTACGCCTAGATTCAGATGCGCAGCGGCATAGTTTGGTTCAGCGGCAATCGCGCTTTGATAGGCGTTTTCCGCATCGCTGAATTTTCCCAGCTTGCGTTCCACTATCCCCAACTCATTGCCCGCAATCGGGTTGCCCGGCGCTATCCTCACGGCCGCCTTGAACGCGGACTCCGCATCGGCCAGGCGCGCGTCCTTCAAATAAATCAGCCCAAGATTCAATTGCGGCCCGGCGAACTGCGGATACGCCACCGCCAACTGTTTGAACTCCAGTTCTGCATCGGTGGTGCGGCCGGACTTCATCATTTGCAGCGCCTGCGAGTACTGCTGCGCCGCGCGCGGCGGCACGGGCGCATCGGCAGCAGGCATGCCGGCAGCGGTCGTGCCGGTCGAGCCCGAACGCGGGCCACGACGCGGGGCAC
>CAZZWM010000011.1:0-44698 GCA_964657945.1 uncultured Steroidobacteraceae bacterium | reverse complement strand
ACGGGATCAGCGGCGCACGGGATCAGCTGGAAACTTCAGTCTGAAAGCGTACCGTGACCGTACCCTGCGGCGGGATGGACAAGTAAAAAATCGGCCGCCCGTCCTTGGTCGCCGCCGGATGATCCGCCCGCACCAAGCGCTCACCTCGCGCCAAGCGCAACTCGAAACGAGCGGCGCTGTCCCGCGCATTGCTCACCTGCACTGTTTGCACGTTGCTGACGCGTGCGCTGCGCAGATTCGACACCGCCGGCAGCAGCGGCAGGGTCGTGGCGTGCGCCGAATCGACCTGGGTGGTTTCGACGGCCACTGAGACCTGTACGTCGGCGCTCAGCCCAAGACCGATTTCCACATCCTGTCCTATCGCCAGATCTCGAAGCGTGGTCTCGGATAAGAGTTGCCGGTCCGGGCCCTGGCCGCGATAGACCGCAACGCTTCCGGAGGGCAGCGGCAAGCCCAGATGGTTGTCTGCCGAATTCTTGGTGCGGAGCAGGCGGGTGGCCGCAAACGGCGCCTCGCCCTGTTCCGATTCCAGATCGCCCACATAGACGGTCGTGGCCGGAACCGCTGATCGGTCCAGCAAGCGAACTTGTTTGGATTGCCGGCTGGCCACCGTGGTGCGCTGGGGAACCCGATACAGCTTCAAGTCGCCCAATTGTTCTTGTTGAGCACGGGAGCCGGTCACCCTGACTTCTTGCAGCGCATCGGAGACCTTCAAAGCGCGCATGGCAGCCGGGGCGGCCATGGCGGAGCCGTCGGTGAGGCGAGCCAAGCTCACCTCCATGGGAGGCATGTCGCTGGTGCTGCCGCGGGGCCAGCACTGGGCCAGCAATGGCTTACCCATGTCGATGGGCTCCACTCGCTCGCTGTCCACTCGATTGAGCCGGCCTGCCACCACCTGGGTATGGGCCGACGGAAAGCCCTCGCCATTGGCATTGGCCAACGTCAACCAAGCGCCCAAATCAAAGGAGCGGTCATCCTCGGCCAGCGTGGCAGTGTAGTCGGCCGACCAGTCGAATCCGCGGCTGAGATAGGACAGGGTCACGGTCCGGGTGATCTCGTTCGGTGTGCGCACCAGCACCGACAACGTGGGTCGCGCCGACAAGCCGGCCGCCGGTTCGAAGGCGAAGGTCTCGGGAAGCCCTGAGCAGCGCAATGCCTCGATCCCCTGGTCCGTCTTGAACACGACGCCCGAATCGTCGGACAGCAGCATCCCCACCTGGCGCTGAACGCGACCGCTCTTCGGATTGGTGCGCACCACCTGCACTTGCTTCCCCACGGCCTGCGCCACCAATGCCGATGGACTCAGCAATCGGGCATCGCGGTTTTTTTCGACCACGCCCGCCGGCAGGCCTGTGACCAAGGCGCTGGCCGGCTCGATGCCATCGGCCACTCCTTCGAAGCGCAACAGGCTTTCACCGGCCGGCAATCGTACGGTGCGTGTCTCGGTGATCAGCGCGAAGCCGTCGAGATCGTTCAAGTCGAAACGTCCCTCGCCGCGATGAGGAGCGCGATAGACTGTCACGATGAGATCGGAGGGCGCCGAGGAGATCACATCGCCCGCCGAGGCTGAGTAGCCGGCGAACGCCAGGACCAACACCGATGCGGCGCGGCGCATGGGAATCAGTAGCGTGTTTGAAAACTGGCCGTCAGCGTGGCGGCGCCGTTGGCAGGCACCGTCACCGTCCACAGGGCCGAATCGGCATCCGGACGCGTGCTCTTCTGACTCTCGGACTTGATGTGCGATTCGCCCCAGAGACCGCCCTGCACCAGCCTGACCTCCACCGGTTTGGGCGAGGCATTGGTCAACTCGTAGCGCATGTCGGTCTGCCAGTCGAAGACCGAATTGCGGGTTCGCTTCTCGACGGTGGGTTTCACTTTCACGTCGAAGGCATCGCCGGTGGCCAGCGACAGGGTCGAGCCCATCGGCGTGTGGTCGATCTGGGTTTCGCCGATGAACTGCGGATCGCCGCGTTTGTCGCGTATATAAAACCGCAGGACGCCGGCCGGCAGCTGATCGCCGAGGCCGGCGCGCGCGCTGCTCGAGAAGCTGTAGATGGTTTGCGCGCTGAGCGGAGTCTCGCTGGTCTGCAGCCAGCTGTTGCGAAACTCGTAACCATGCTCCGCGGGCACGCCATGCACATCGAGGAAGCTGACCTGCTTGGTCTGGGCGTTCGCGATGGTGGTGCGTTCCGCCAGCGGATACAGATAAAAGTCGCCCAGGCGCGCACGATTGCCGGTTTCGGTGCCCGCCGTCTTCACATTCGATCGCTGCGGCGGACGGTAGTAGTTTTGCTGCGGACCTCCGCGGTTGAGCTGGCTGGGAGAACCGGCCACCAGCAGGGTTTGCGCATTCTCGTAGGTGGTGCCGCTGGTGTTGGTCAGCGTCACCCAGCCCTGCACATCGATCTTGCCTTCCGCTTCGTTGTATAAGGCGACGTAGTCGGCTCGCCAGCCGAGGCCCGGCGTGAGATAGCTCAAGGTGGCATGACGCGTGCCGGCGCGGGCCGCATTCACCGTCACCGAGAGGGTCGGGCGCGCCCGCAGATTCTCCGGCACCTTGTCGAAAATGACCCGGACCGGCAATCCATCATCGCGCAGCACTTCGATGCGTGGGCCGATCTTCAAGACCACGCCGCCGTTCGTGGCGAGCACCAGGGCGGTTTCCCGCGTCTCCGCGCCCGTGGCCGGATTGACCCGCACGATGGTGACTTCGTTGCCCACCGCCTTTTCCATCAGCTTGGCCGGCGTCAACAAATCGAAATCGAAATTCTGTTCGACGATGCCCAGATCTCCGGCGGTCAGCGACACGGTTTCCGGGCGGATATGCGCCGACACATCCTGGAATTCCAGCCGTTGACGCCCCTCTTTGACATCGATGTCGCGCCGATCTTGGACCAATGCAAGATCGTCGTTGTAAATGGTCACGGACAGCACCTTGTCCGCGGCGTTGGCCGCACCGGCCGTAAGACAGGCCGCGAGGCCGAGACCGAGCCATTGAGTTCGCATTGCCACCTGTCTAGCCGGCCGCCAGGCTCTTGGCCGCCTTGGTCTTTTCATGCTCGGCCCCCAGGGCATCGGCGTAATGCAGCGCGGCATTGGAGAATTTCTCGCGGGCGGCGGGCGTATCACCCTTGGCAGCCAGCGCCCGTCCATAGGCCATGAGGGCATCGCCGATGCAGGCGGAAAGAATCTCCTTGCCGAAGGTGCGCTCATAAACCGACAGCGCGTGCTCGGCATCAGCCTTCGCTTCGTCCGCATGCCCATGCCGCAGTTCGAACTCGGAATGTTTCACCAGCACCAGCGGAAATTGGTACGCCGGCGGCGAATTATCATGAAACATGGCCAGCGCTTCGTCGGCCAGTCCTTGCGCCTGCGCCTCATTGCCGGCTTGGTCGGCCAACAGCGCCAAATCCATTTTGAGGACTGCGAACATCCAGTGCGTCGGCGGATATTTGGCAGTCAGCGCACGTTGAACTGCCGGCAACAGCGATCGTGCACGCGTGTAATCCTTCGCCTCGATGAGGGTGGAGAGCAGTTCTGACTCTGCCGTGGTATCGGTCCCGATGTCATGCTGCTCCCGCGCGGCGGCAATCGACTGCTGGTAGATGCTGACGGCGGCGGGCAGATCGCCCAGTTCTTCGGCGATCCGTGCCTGCAGCAGCAGCGAGAGAGGTTGCGCCTGAGTCGTGCCTCGCGCTCGATCGATGCTGAGCACCCGATCGATGTCGGCGCGCGACTCCAAGGGCCGGCCGATCTTCCACAGGAACATGCCTTCATTGTTGTAGTGAACCAGGGTGTTGCGGTCGTTTTCATGACCGGGGATGTCATGGAGCGCCGCCTCTTGGGCGAAAGCCTTCTTGGCGTCGGCCGCACGCATGGCGCGCACGTAGCCCGAGGTCAGCAGCGCCAAGATGTGTTCATCTTCCACCGGGTCGGGCGGATTGACCATCGGCAGCACCCGCATGGCTTCTTCACCCACATCCAATACCGGCAGCCCCTGACTTGAGAGCGCTTGCGCCTTCGCCAACAGACAATCGATCCGGGTGCGCGCATTGATCGGTTGGTGCGGCAGCATCGCCAGGCCCCGCTCGATCTTCGCCATGCCTTCGGACATGCGGTTCAAGAATGCATCGGTGGAACCCGCCCGGCATAGCGCGGCCGCGCCGATGTCGACGTCGTTGACCTTGAGCGCGAGTTCGGCTGCCTCCGTGTACAGAGGAAACGCAGCCTCGTAGTCGCGGCGCGACTCCAATTGATCGCCCAGGATATCGAGGAGAATGGCACGCCGGTTTTCCGGAAGTTCGGTGGACGCGCGCACCTGGTCCGCCGCCTTCAGAATGATCTTGCGCGTAACCTCCTGACGATCCGCGGGTAGGGCATCCACGAGCATGAACGTTGCCAGGTGGGTGGCATCCTGCGCCTGCGCGACCCCTTGCAGCGCGATGTCGCGCTGCTCGATGGCGGCGGCCGCCTCCTTGTCCGCGCGCCTCTTCTCTGCGATTGCCTGCTGCGCGGCCCGCTGCGCGCGGCTCGCTTGAATGCTCGCGACGATGACGCTGGCGGTAAGAGCAAGCACGGCCACGCTGCTCAATGCGGTGCCGATTCGATGGCGCCTGACGAACTTCGACATTCGATAGGCGGTGGTGTCGGGCCTCGCCTGCACCGGTTCATCGGCCAGATAGCGGCGCAGGTCATCTGCAAATGCGCTGACCGAAGCGTAACGCTCAACGGGATTTTTCTTGATGGCCTGATGGAGGATGTTGTCGAGATCGCCTTCAAGGGACCGCGCAGGAATGGCGCTTATTCTTGCGACGGCCGAGGCACGCGCCGGTTCGTCGGTCAGCACCGCCTGCACCAGGGCCGCGCTGGAGCGGGTACCCTTGGGAACGGGATGCTCTCCGGTCAGCAGCACATACAGCAGCAGGCCGAGCGCGTACACATCGGTGGCCGTGGATACGGGCTGGCCCAGCAGCTGCTCAGGCGCCGCATATTGAGGCGTCAGGGCGACGGCGCTGGCGCGCGTCAGCGCAGCCTGCTCGGCGTCGCTGTCGACCAGCTTGGCGATGCCGAAATCGAGCAGCTTCACCGTGCCGTCCGCTTTCACATACACGTTGCTGGGTTTGATGTCGCGATGAACGATCAAATTGGTGTGCGCGTGCGCGACTGCATGCAGCACATCGACGAATAGCCGCACCCGCGCGGCGACATCCAGGTGATTGCGTTCGCAATACACATCGATGGGTTCGCCCTCGACATACTCGAGCACCAGGTAGGGCTGCTTGACATCGGCAAGCCCGGCATCGAGCAGGCGCGCAATATTGGGATGATTCAGGCGCGCGAGCACGCGTCCTTCGAATTGAAAACGCTGTTCCCCAGCCTGGCCCATCCACGCCGCATGCACGAACTTGATCGCGACTTCGGCTTCATATCGGCCGTCGGCCCGGTGAGCCCGCCAGACGCTGCCCATGCCGCCGCGTCCCAGCTCTGCGTCGATGACATAAGGTCCGATCTGCCTCCCAACCAAGGAGGTCTCGGCCGCCGCCTCGCCGGTCAGAGGCGATGGGCCTTCCAGGAATTGGTCGAAGGCTTCACTGCCGCGGATTTTCAGCGCCTGCTCGAGCAGCGCGGCCATTTCAGGATCCTCGCCCCGCAACGTCGCAACCCACGGCCCGCGTTGCTCCTCGGACATGTCGAGGACGTGGTCGAGATGCTGGCTCAGCTCGCGCCAGCGTTCGTGCATCGAGGTGGTCATCATTACCTTTATCTACGGACTTATCCCATAGATCGAAAAAAAGCTCGCCAAACCGGACATCGCAGTGCAAAAAATCCAACTTTGCCCCGGGCGCCGTGTTAGGAATGTGGCTTCCCTCCGGCAGGAGCATGCATGAGCGTAACATCCGGCGAAATCACCGGCGATAAGCCCGCAACCCAGCTGCGCTCCGGCGCGCTGAGCCTCGTCGAGATGGTGGGCCAATCGCTGGCGGCAATCGGGCCGACCCTCACGCCGGCACTGAACATCACCGTGGTGGTCGGCCTTGCCGGGCTGGGCTGCTGGCTGTCCTACTTGCTGGGGACCCTGGGAGTGGTCATCGTCGCCGCCAGCGTGGGTATCCTTGCGACCCGTCACCCGGAAGCCGGTTCCTACTTCGTGTATGTCGGACGCAGCTTTGGCGCTTTCACCGGTGCGTTGGCTGGCTGGGCCATGGTCAGCGCCTATATTTTCACCGCCATCGCCGTGTCGCTCTCATTCGTGATTTTCCTCACCGATCTGCTTGCCACGCTCCACGTGCAGCTGGGTCTGATGCCCAAATGCCTGTTGATGCTGGTGTTCATAGGTACGGTCACCTTCGCCGCCTATCGCGATGTGAAGCTGTCCTCGCGCGCGGGCCTGGTGATGGAAATCATTTCCCTGAGCATCATGGTTGCGATCACGGTGGTGTTCGTGCGGGCCCGCGGCACCGTGGTCGATGCGGCGCAGCTGGATTTCAAGTCCTTCAGTTACGGCGGGGTTTTCTCCGCTTTGCCCTTCGTCATCTTCAGTTTCGTCGGCTTCGAGAGCTCGGCCACCCTTGCCAAGGAGTCCGCAAACCCGCGCCGCAATATCCCGCTGTCGGTGATCGGCTGCGCCGCGTTCGCGGGGATTTTCTTCACCCTCATGTCGTACCTGATGGTGTTCGGCATCGGCGATGACGTGGCGACGCTGGGCAAGAGTTCGGCGCCGTTCGGCGATGTGGCAATCAAAGCGGGATTGGGCTGGGCATCGAGCGTGGTGTACTTCGCCGCCCTGATCAGCGTGTTCGCCTGCGCTTTGGCCAGCATCAATGCCGCTTCGCGGCTGCTGTATTCCATGGGCAAGTACCGGTTTCTTCATGCGTCGATGGGGCTGGTGCACGACATGCATCGCACACCGCATCGGGCAGTGCTGGCATGTGCCGCGGCGGTCACCATCATTGGCCTGAGCATGACGCCGGCCGGGTTCCTCGATGCTTTCGGCTACGCCGGAACCTTCGCGAGCTTCGGGTTCGTCGTGGTGTATTTGGCGCTGTGCATCGTTGCCCCTATCGATCTGCGCAAAAGCCGCGAAATGAAGGCGATGCACGTGGTGCTCGGTGTGGCCGGCTGCGCGCTGATGCTGTTCGTGATCGTCGGCAGCGTCTATCCGGTGCCGCCGTATCCCTACAACATCCTGCCCTACGTGTTCTTTGCCTACATGGCGGCAGGCGCTTCATGGTTCGCGATCTTGAAATTAAGGTCGCCCGAAACGCTGGCGACCATTCAGCACGACATGGAAGGCTAGGCGCCGCCGGCTAGGCGCCGTTAGGCTAGCGCATCGATACCTGAAGCCGCGGATTGGCGGCTGAGGCCATCCACGTCTTGATGCGCTGGGCGTCGGCAACCCGGGTGTACTTGCCGAAAGAATCCAGCAGTACGATGACCACGGAGCGGCCTTCGATTATCGCCGCCATGACCAGACATTTTCCGGCTTCGGTGATGTAGCCGGTCTTTTGCACCACGATGTTCCAGGCCGGGTTGGCGACCAGATTGTCGGTGTTGCGATACTCGACCATGTGGCGATGCACTTTGACCGCATAGTTCTTATCGGTCGAATACTCGCGGATGGTGCGGTTCTTGGACGCTGCAATCACCAGCTTGGACAAATCCGCGGGACTGGCGACGTTCTGGCTCGACAAGCCGTTCGAATCGACGAAATGCGCGCTGGTCATCCCCAAGGCTTTGGCCTTGGCGTTCATCGCAGCGACGAAGGCGGGCATGCCGCCCGGATAATTGTTGCCCAAGGCATGAGCGGCGCGGTTTTCCGAAGACATCAGCGCCAAATGCATCAAGTCGCCGCGGGTCAATGTGGTCCCGATCGTCAGACGGGAGAACGCGCCTTTCGGGAAATCGCGGTCTGCATCGCTGATTTGGATGGGTTCGTCCAGCGGCTGCTTGGCATCCATCACCACCAAGGCGGTCATCAGCTTGGTGATGGATGCAATCGGAGCGGGAACATCGGCATTTCGCGAGTACAGGACGGCCGAATCGCTCTGATCGACGATCAGGACCGAACTGGATTTCAGCTTGGGGCCACCGAGTTCCTTGGCCGAGGCAGTGATTCCCAAGAATCCCAGTAACAGCCCACAGGCCAATTGCACGATTCTGGAACTCGGAATTTTTGACGCCATGGACCAAGCTCACCATATGTAAATCACGCCCGGCGTGATACAGGCCTAACTTTGCCATTTTTTTCGTGGAAGTCCAGCTTATTCAATCGTTTGCCGACTTTTTCAAGCATTGGCCTCCGCACCGGGCGAACGCCGCAGCTCCTTGTCGCGGTACATTTTTCGTTCGGCAATGCTCATGAGTTCCCGCATGTCGCGCGAATCCTTGGGAAAATTGACCACGCCGATGCTCACGCTGCATCGGATCATGCGCGAGCGCAGATCCAGCGTGGTCTTGTAGACGTTGTGACGCACGCGCTTCACGACCGCGTCCGCCACCTCAGGCGAGGCTCCGGGTAAAAGAACGGCGAATTCATCGCCGGATAGGCGCGCCGCATGATCGGTATTGCGGATGCTGCGCTGTAAGCACTGGGCGACCAGGGTGATGGCGCTATTGCCTGCTTCGTGGCCGTATTCATCGTTGATGGCCTTGAGCTTGTCCATATCGAGCATCAGCAGCGCGTACACGCCGCGATTCGCATCGCACGCGCCATGTTCTCGCTGCCAAACCTCATTGAACATGCGCAGGTTGAACAGACCGGTGAGCGCATCGGTTTGCGCCAGATTCTCGATCCGCTCGCGCGCTTCCGTGATGTCCGCCGACAAGGTCGTGGTCAGATACGCGACCAGAAGGAATGGCGCCAGCTGTCCCACCGCCTCACTGGCATACGACAGAGAAAGCACATCGATGCTGGGCGTCGAAAGAGCCAGCAAGAAATGGCATGCCGCAATCACGGCGACCTGCAGCAGCGTTATCAAGCGTCCCAATGTCAGAGCGCTGAGAATGATGGGCAGGAGATATAGATTCAGCAGCGGGCTGGTGCCCTTCCCGGAAAACCACAGCGCTCCGGTGATGAAGATCACCATCGACCAGGATTCGACCAGCAGCTTGACGCGCGCCAAGCCGGGGAAGCGGGCACGAAATGCCACGATGGCCGCCGCAAACAAACACAGCAGTCCGATCACCGGCCACAGCTCATTGGCCAGCGCGTGGGACCACACCAGCACCAACGCCGCCAGCACCAAACACAGGATCTCGATAGACCGCGTGCTGCGCATTTATCTCGCCGAAGCCGTGGTGACGGGGCCGCTGTGAGTGTTGGGCATCAGCTTCAACTCTTTGACGGCGCGCCGGACGTCCTCGTCGCGTTGCAAAATGGACCCATCGGCGGGGGTGGGCGCGGTCTCGGCCTTGGCATCGCGTTCCAACTCGATGTCGGGCGTAATGCCGCGATGATTGATCGATACGCCCGAGGGGGTGTAATAGAGGGATGTCGTCAATTTGACCGCGCGGTCGCCGGCCAGAGGGATGATGGTTTGCACCGAGCCCTTGCCGAAGGTGGTGCGCCCCATGAGCTTGGCGCGCCGATGATCCTTCAACGCGCCGGCGACGATTTCCGCGGCGGAAGCGGAGCCGCCATTGACCAGCACGACGATGGGTGCGCCATTGAGCACATCGCCGGGGGTGGCATCCAATTCAAATTTCGAATCCGGCGTACGTCCCTTGGCGCTGACGATGACGCCGCTCTCCAAGAACAGATCGGAAACCGCGGCGGCGGCGTCGAGCACCCCGCCCGGATTGTCGCGCAGGTCGAGCACCAGTCCTTTCAATGCCGCGCCGTTGCGCTTGCGCAGATCCTTGATGGCCGCGTTCAGGTCATCGCCGGTGGTATCGCTGAACTCCGAAATGCGCGCATAACCGAGTCCTGCCTCCAGCAATTCCGCACGGACGCTGTGCAACTCGACCCGCGAACGCTTCAGGGTAAACAGCATGGGTTCAGGATTGCCGTCCCGCATGATGCCGATTTTGACGGAACTGCCCTCGGCGCCGCGCATGCGTCCGATGGTGTCGTTCAAGGTGGTGGTGTTCACCGGCACCCCATCGATGGTGACGATGATGTCGCCCGAATGGATTCCCGCCTTGGCTGCCGGCGAACCGTCGAAAGGCGCGATCACGATCACCTGGTCGTCTTCGATCGAAATTTCGATGCCGACACCCGAGTATTCGCCGGAGGCGCTGATTTTCAGGTCGTCGTATTCTTCGCCATCCAGATAGGCGGAGTAAGGATCCAGCGAAGACACCATGCCGCGGATCGCAGCCTGCAGCAGCTGATGATCGTCCACGGGATTCACATAGTCATGTTTGACCCGTTCCAGCACCTCGGCCAGCGCTCGCGCATCCATCCAGGGCAGATCGGATCCCGCCGCGGGGTTTTTGTCGGCGAGGACGGCGTGCGCAAATCCGAAGGAAAGGCCGATCGCGATGCCGACGGCCAATGTGATTAAGTTGCCGGTTTTCTTGCTCATGAGGCCAGCAGCATACCTCAAGGCGCCGGTTGAGGCCGCAGCCAGATCTTCGGATCGACGGTTTTTCGACCCTCGCGAATCTCGAAGTAAAGCGCCGGTTTGCCGCCTTCGGTATCGGCCATGCCGGCAATGACATCGCCCGGCGCCACCCAATCGCCCACGGATTTGTACAGCACCTCGGCGTGTCCATACAGCGTCATGTATCCGCCGCTGTGGCCGAGTATCAACAACAGTCCCAAGCCCTGCAGCCAATCGGCATAGATGACTCTGCCGAAGAAAGCCGCCCGCACTTTGGCGCCGCGGCCCGTGTCTATCATCACGCCATTCCATCGCATTCCGGAGGCGGCGGTGGCGCGCGCGGACTGGTAGCGGGCGCTGACCTTGCCCACGACAGGCCACGGCAATTTGCCGCGCATGTGATCGAAACTCTGGGTGGCATCGACCGGGAAATCCTGCATGACGCGCGCCAGATCGGCGACCAGCGACTCGACCGCCTGTTCCTCGCGCCTCAGGTTGGCCAGCTCTTCATTGCCGCTGGCGACCTTCTTGTTGAGCGCCGCCACCGCATCGCTGCGCTCGTTGCGGGCGCGCTGCAATTCGGCGAGTTCCCGCGAGGCGTCCTGCTCCAAGGATTTCAGCTGTTGCGTCTGTTCGTCGATCTGCGCCGCCAGTTGCGCCAAGCGCGCCTCATCGTCCTGGATGACTTGTATCTTTTCGCTGCGCCGCTGCGCGAAGTAGCCATAGTAGGTCAGCGTGCGCCCCACGCCGGACGGACTGTCTTGGCGCAACAGCAGTTTCAATTCCTCCTGGCGCCCGATCATGTACGCGGCCGTCACCTGCGCGGCCAACTCCGAGCGCTCCACGCGGAGGCGTTCCTCATCCTGTGCCGCTTCGCTGCGCAGGTCGGCGCGGCGCCGCTCCGCGGCCGCCTCGTCAGCGCGCAATGCATCGACACGGGTCCTCTTTTCGGTGATCAGCATCTCCGCGGCGCGCACGCGCGCGTTCATGACGTCGCGCTGCTGCAGTTGCGAGCCCAATCGGGTGGTCAGCTCGGTGATGCGCGCGCGCACCGCCGCGAGCTTGGCCTTGGCTTGAGCCGATTCGTCCCGCTGCGCACTCCCGGCAACGCCGGGAGTGCATAGCAGCGCGGCGACGAGGGCCGCGAAATGCAGGCGTTTCCAAGGGAAATTCATCGAGCGGCAGCCATCGTTGCGCAAGCATACAAGCCTTCGGCCCGCTGCTATACTTGCGCGCCCGAAAATCCCTATTTGTACTTCCAATGCAGCAGTTACTAGAGTTCATTACACATCATCCCTATCTGGCAGGAGCCGCCGTGATCGGCGCGGCGCTGGTGCTGGTTTTCGAGGTACGCGAGCGCATCCACTCCTTCGCGGCGCTGAGCGCGCAGCAGGCCGTCCGGCTGATGAATCAGGGCGCTCTGGTCATCGACCTGCGCAGCAAGGACCTATACGACGCGGGGCATATCGGGGACGCCCGCAACGTGCCCGCGCGGGAACTCGAGTCGCAGGCGGATTCGCTGAAGAAGTGGCGCGACAAGAGCGTGATTACTTATTGCGACTCCGGCGCGGATGGCGCCAGCGCCGCCCGTACCTTGATGAAGCTGGGCTTCACCAAGGTTTTCAATTTGCAGGGAGGTCTGGCTGCCTGGATCAAGGAGAACCTGCCGGTGGCCAGGACTGCCGTCACCGGCAAGGGGGCGAAATGAGCCAACCCACCGTCACGATTTACGTCACCGGCTGGTGTCCCTACTGTCAACGGGCGGTGGGATTGCTGACCGACAAGAAAGTGGCGTTCAACGAAGTCAACGTGGATGACGGGCCGCAATTTCGCCAGGAGATGCAGTCCCGCAGCAACCGTAATACGGTTCCGCAGATATTCATCGGCGACCGGCACATCGGCGGCTGCGACGATCTGTTCGCATTGGAACGCAACGGCGAATTGGATCGATTACTTCAGGGGGCAGCATGAACGAGGTGAGAACGGCAGGCCCGGAATCCGATATGGGATCGGTTCAGGTAACCCTGCAAAGTGTGTATTTGAAAGACTGCTCCTATGAGTCTCCCAATGGACCGCGGCTGCCGAACAACCAGGCGTGGGACCCGAAGTTTCAGCTCAACATGAATACGGCCACCGAGGAGTTGGGCCCCGATGTGCGCGAAGTGTTGCTGACCGTCACCGTGGAAGCCAAACAAAATGACGTCACGCTGTATCTGGCCGAGGTCAAGCAGGGCGGCGTGTTCACCATCGTCGGCGCGACGGCGGATGACCTGAAGCGTCTCGTCGGCAGCTTCTGCCCCAACGTGCTTTTCCCCTATGCCCGCGAAGTGATCTCGGATCTGATCATCAAGGGCGGATTTCCGAACTTCGTCCTGCCGCTGGTCAACTTCGACGCCCTGTTCGCACAGGCAGCTCAGCAGCCGCCCCAGGCTGGGCTGGTCAACTAAAGCGTCATGCGAAGTCCTGGCGCAGAACCGATGACGGTTATCGGCGCCGGATCGTGGGGTACTGCGCTCGCCATTTTGCTGGCGCGCGAAGGACATCCTACGGTTTTGTGGAGCCGCGACGCGGCTCAGGCGGCAGCCATGCGGAAGGCGCGGCGTAACGCGCGCTATCTACCCGCCGCCGAATTTCCGCAGAACCTGCAGGTGTCGAGCGATCTTTCGGCGGCGCTTCACTCAGCCCGCGATTCCTTGATTGCGGTGCCATCGCATGCATTTCGTGCAACCTTGGAGAATATCCTGCCCCACCTATCCGCAGATGTGCGCATCGCCTGGGCCACCAAGGGTTTCGAACATGCCACCGGCAAGCTGCCGCACCAGATAGCACGCGAAGTATTGGGCAACCGTCCGGGAGCCGTGTTGTCCGGACCCACGTTCGCGCGAGAGGTGGGAGCCGGCCTGCCCACGGCCATGACGGTGGCCTCCTTGGACGAGTCGTTTGCCAGGGATTTGGCCACGACGTTGTCGGGCCCAACTTTTCGAGCCTACACCCAGAGCGACATTCTCGGTGTCGAGGTCGGCGGGGCCGTCAAGAATGTCATCGCCATCGGATCGGGGATTGCCGACGGCATGGGGTTCGGCGCCAACACCCGTGTTGCACTGATCACCCGAGGACTGGCCGAGATGATGCGTCTCGGCGTGAAGCTGGGCGCGCAGCGCGAGACCTTCATGGGTCTGGCGGGCCTCGGCGATCTGGTGCTCACCTGCACCGACGACCAATCGCGCAATCGCCGCTTCGGCATGGCACTGGGCCGCGGCGAATCCAGCACCCAAGCGCAAACAGCCATTCATCAGGTCGTCGAAGGCGTGCCCGCCGCTCGCGCGGTGTGTGAAGTGGCGCGGGGCGTAAACGTCGAAATGCCCATCTGCACCGAGATCTATCAAATCATGTACGAAGGCAAACCTGTCCGTGCCGCGGTCCAGGCGTTGATGGGAAGGGAAGTCCGCTCGGAAACGGAATAGCCAACTACGCCAACGCCCTGCCAGAACCAGACCCCGCGCCCGCGCCCGCGCCAGCGCCGCAGCCGGCGCCGGCGAACCCGACCTGACGCCAGGCCTCGAACAGAACCAGCGCCACCGAATTCGACAGGTTGATGCTGCGGCTATCCGCGCGCATCGGAATGCAAAGCGAATTCTCGCGTCCAATCCGCTCCATGGCCGCGTCCGGTAGTCCCCGGGTCTCCGGGCCGAATACGAAAACATCTCCGGACCGAAACGCCGCATCGCTATAGCGCAACCGGCCGCCGGTCTCCACCGCGAACAGCCGCGAACCCGCCAAGCGGCCCAGGCACTCCCCGAGATTGGCATGAACATTCACCGGAACGAGGTCGTGATAGTCCAGTCCCGATCGCTGCAGGCTCTTGTCGTCCAAACGAAACCCCAGCGGCTTGATCAGATGAAGCGTGGCGCCCGTATTGGCGCACAGCCGGATCACATTGCCGGTGTTCGGCGGAATCTCCGGCTCGAACAGCACGATGTGGAACACTTCAGCCCTCGGCGGAGCGCGGCTTGTCGACGATGATCAGCTGGGTGGGATAGGCAAATTCGATGCCCGCGCGTTGAAACTCCTCCACGATGCGAAAATTCACGGCCTGCTGCAGGTCCACCAAAGGATTGACGGCCGGCTGGCGCACGAAGTACGTCAGCTCGAATTGAAAGGCCGCTTCTCCCAAGGTCTTCAAATGGCAGCGCTCGAAGCGCGCGTTCGGTTGCTCGCCGACGATGCCCTCGAGCAGTTTTGGAATAGCCCGCAGCTGCTCCAACGCAGTGTCATAGGTGACGCGCAGCGTTGCGACAGCACGTTGTTCGGGAGTGCGCCCATAATTGCGCACCCGGCTTTTCAATATATCGGCGTTCGACAGGATGATCTGTTCGCCGTTTTCGCTGCGCAGCCGCGTGGTCTTGATGCCTATGTGCTCGACCTTGCCGATGAAGGTATCGATGACCAGGCCGTCGCCGACGATGAACGGCTTGTCCAGGGCAATCGACAGCGACGCGAACAGATCGCCCAGGATATTTTGCAGGGCCAGCGCAACCGCAACGCCGCCCACGCCCAGGCCGGCCAACAACGCGGTGATGTTCACCCCGAAGTTCGACAGCGCCACCAGGATCAGCAACGACCAGATCAACAGGCCGGAGACGAAGTTGATGATGTCCAGCGAACCGGCGAACAACCGGTCGGCGCCGCGCTCCCGCTCCTTCATTTCCAAATAGAAGCGCACGCTGCGGCCGGCCCATAACCCCACTTGCAGCAGGATCAGCACCAACACGACATTGGATACTTCACGTTCGACTTTCGGCGGCAGCGTCAGCCACTCTTGCGCGGCGTAAATGGCGATCGCCAGGAAAAGAATCTGCTTGGTGTTGCCGATCAAGTAGGCGACCAGCCGCACCACCGTAGGATTCTGCGCGCCTGAGTAACGCTGATAACGCGACGCGATGAATTTGCGGAGAATCCACAACGCGCTCCAGACGATCAACGCCAGCCCCATGGCGATCAGCCATTCGGTGAGCGAATTACCGAGCAGCAGCCCTTGGACGACGCCAAATTTTTTTGAGAGATAGTCGAGCATTCGCGAATTATAACCGCGCGGCCGCGCGGCCTGGGGCTCTGCCTCGGCGGCGAGCTTCCTTAAGCGAGGAGTTAGCTGACGTCTTCCATGCCGAGCTCCTTCATCTTGCGGGTCAGCGTATTGCGGCCCCAACCCAGCAGCTTGGCGGCGTCCTGCTTCAATCCGTCGGCCTTGCGCAAAGCCACACGAATCAGGATTCTTTCGACTTCCGGCACAGCCTGATCCAGCAGCCGCTGCACGCCGGAATCCAATTCCTGCTCGGCCCAATGCGACAGCTTCGCCATCCAATCGTGACTGTTGCTCTGACCCACTTGAACTCCACCCAGATCCGGCGGTATGTCTTCAGCCCGGACCTCGCGGCCCGGCGCCGTCACGGTCAGTCTGCGGCAGGCATTGACCAACTGACGCACATTGCCCGGCCAGTCGAAGGTGACCAGCGCGGTCTCGGCGGGCGTGGTCAGCAACTTCGGCTCGACGCCCAGTTCCTGGCCGGCAACGGCCAGATAGTGACGCAGCAATTCAGGGATGTCCTCGCGACGCTCGCGCAGCGGCGGAATTTCGATGCGGATGACATTCAATCGATGCAGCAAGTCCTCGCGGAAATGTCCCGATTTGACCCTTGTCTCCAGATCCTGGTGGGTTGCCGCAATCACACGCACGTCGACCTTCACCGGCGTTTGTCCACCGACCCGATAGAATTCCCCTTCCGCCAGCACGCGCAGCAGCCGGGTCTGCAATGCCGGCGACATGTCGCCGATTTCATCCAGGAACAACGTGCCGCCGTCGGCCTGCTCGAAGCGTCCGCGGCGCAGAGTGTCCGCGCCCGTGAAGGCGCCTTTCTCATGGCCGAACAATTCCGACTCCAACAGATCCGCGGTGAAGGCGGCCGTGTTCAAGGCAACGAAAGCCTTGGAAGAGCGCGGGCTGTGTCGATGCAGGGCGCGCGCCACCAACTCCTTCCCGGTGCCCGATTCACCCGTGATGAGCACCGTCATGCTGGAGCGCGACAATCTGCCGACTGCGCGAAACACCTGTTGCATGGCAGCCGCCTGGCCCAGCAATTCGGGAATGCTGCGTCTCGCGGCTTCGACGTCGATCGACACCGTTGCCTGTTGAGCGGCGCGACGCACCAAGTCGACCGCCTTGTCGATATCGAAAGGCTTGGGCAGATACTCGAATGCGCCGCCCTGATAGGCCGCCACCGCCGCATCCAGATCGGAGTGCGCCGTCATCACGATGACCGGCAGCCCGGGCCGCGACACCTGGATCTCCTTGAGCAGATCCAGGCCGCTGCGGCCGGGCATGCGGATGTCCGTCATCAACACATCCGGCGCGTCGCTGCGCAGGGCCGACAGTACGTTGTCTGCCTGGTCGAAGCATTTGGCCAGCATGCCGCTGCCCTTGAGTGCTTTCTCCAACACCCAGCGTATCGAGGCGTCGTCGTCGACCAACCAAACTGACAGCGGCTTTGCATTCATGCGGAGTCCATCGGCAAGGAAATAATGAATATGGTTCGACCCGGCGTGCTGTCGAATTCGATCAGGCCGCCATGCCGGCTCACCAGATCTTGGGCGATCCCCAGCCCCAGGCCGGTGCCGTCGGATCTGCCGGACACCAGCGGATAGAAAATGGTGTCGCGGATTTCCGTGAGCACGCCCGGTCCGTTGTCCTCGAATTGAATCGATGCGAACAGCTTGTGCCGATGTGCCCCGACGCTGACGTTGCTGGCGGCACGGGTGCGCAGCGTCAGGCGTGGCGCAGCCACCGCGGACCCGGACAGCGCTTGAATGGCGTTGCGCCCCAGGTTCAGCATGGCTTGAATGATGTGGTTGGGATCGACGGTGAGCGGCGGCAGGCTGGGATCGTAATCCCGATCGATGGCGACGCCCTCCGGAGCCTCGCTGCGCAGCAAGTGATAGACGCGCTCGAGCAGCTCATGCACATTGATCAGCTGTTTGGCGGGCGGGCGCCCCGGCCCCAGCATCGAGTCGAGCAGATTGGTGAGCCGGTCCGCTTCGCTGATGATGACACGCGTGTATTCACGCAATGCCGGATCGAGCAGTTCGCGCTCCAGCAATTGCGCGGCGCCGCGCAATCCCCCGAGCGGATTTTTTATTTCGTGCGCCAGCTGCCGAACCATCAAGCGGCTGCCGCCCAATTGCGCCATCAGCGCGTTTTCGCGGGTCAGGCGCCGATGCTGCGTAATGTCCTCGATCTCCAGCAGCAGCCGGGGACTGTCCTGGCCCAATACGATTTGCGTGACGGCGCAGTCGAGAATCCGGTCGACTCCGCCCGGCGCCGGCCATGCAAGTTCGCGCTGCACGACCCCTTCGCCTCCCTTTTGCGCGCGATCGAACAACGGCATCAAGGTCTCTGCGCCGCGCGTCAATTCGGTGATGCGCCGGCCGACAGCCTGCTTGGTACCCAAGCCGATGAGCGTTTGCGCGGCGGCATTCAGATAATTCACCTGCAGCAGGGGATCGAGCAGGAACACGCTCGTGACCATGGCATCCAGCAGCTCGGTGCCGTCGATGCGCAATGCGTTCAACTGCAGCTCAGCCGACAAGCTGGCTGCTCGAGAGTCTGGGGACGGACGTGGCTAGCGGTGCAGCGGTGAAAGCGCGGAAGGCTGCCGGAAATAGAACGTCACGTTGGGGCTGTTCACAGAGTCGCCGGTCACCTGATCCACCACCGTGGCGGAGAGCACGTAGGTACCGCGCTCCAGGCCTTGGAGCGCGAAAGAAACCGCCGTCGGCGGCTGATCCAAGTCCTTGCCGTTGAGATGCCAGGTGATGGCCTGAGTCGGCTTCAATGCCGGCTGCACGTCCAAGTGCACGCTCACGGTTTCGTCGTTGAAGAACACCTGTTCGGGCGACGGTGAAAGCAGCGTCAGCTGTTGGGCGGACGAAGCGCCGGGTTTCGGCTGCGCAGTTCCCGCCGAGGGCTGGCTCGGCCCGCTGACTGCGCGGTTCAACGAAGATGAGGACGTGGCAATCTTCTCTGCGCCCGGCACTGCCTGATCCGAATAATGGACCACGCCATCGGCGTCGATCCATTTGTAGATCACCCCGGCCTGTACGGCGAATGCAGCCAGGACACTTGACAAAACCCAGGGCTTGCGCAGGTGCATAAGTACAAAGCATAGACCTATCGTCTCCGGACCACAAAACGAGGTGACGGCGGCGTGACCGCCGTCACCGAAAGGCCTTAAAGCACCCTAGAGGACCTACAAGCTGTAATACATCTCGATTTCGATGGGGTGCGTGGTCATGCGCAGCCGCGTCACTTCCTTCATCTTCAACTCGATGTAGGCATCGATCAGATCGTCTGTGAACACACCACCCACCTTCAGAAACTCGCGATCCCGATCGAGGTAGTCGAGCGCCATATCCAGCGAGTGACACACGGTCGGAATCTTCTTGTCTTCCTCGGGTTCCAAGTCGTACAAATCCTTATCGGCCGCCTCGCCGGGATGGATCTTGTTCTTGATGCCGTCGAGTCCCGCCAACAGCATGGCCGAGAACATGAAGTAGGGATTGCCGGTTGCATCCGGGAATCGCACCTCGATGCGCCGGCCCTTCGGATTGGAAATCCAGGGAATGCGAATGGAGGCTGACCGGTTGCGCGCCGAGTAGGCCAGCTTCACCGGCGCTTCGAATCCCGGCACCAAGCGCTTGTAGCTGTTGGTGCTGGCATTGGTGAAGGCATTGAGTGCGCGCGCGTGCTTGATGATGCCGCCGATGTAGTACAGGGCGATGTCGGATAGACCGCCGTACTTATCGCCGGCAAACAGTGCCTTGCCGTCCTTCTGCAGCGATTGATGCACGTGCATGCCGTTGCCGTTGTCGCCCACGATGGGTTTGGGCATGAAAGTCAATGTTTTGCCGTAGCCGTTGGCAACGTTCTGCAGCGCGTACTTGAGGATTTGAACTTCGTCGGCTTTCTTGGTCAGCGTGTTCGCGGCCACGTTGATCTCGCCCTGTCCGGCGGTCGCCACTTCGTGATGGTGTACCTCGAACTTCAGCCCCATCTCCTCGCAGGCCATCGACATGGCGGTGCGGATGTCCTGCTGCGCATCGACCGGCGGCACCGGAAAGTAGCCGCCCTTGACGCCCGGCCGGTGGCCCTTGTTGCCGTCGTCGTAGGTCTTGCCCGAATTCCAGGCGCCCTCGTAGGAGTCGACCTCGTACGCGCAGCCATTCATGCCCGAGGTGAAAGTCACCGTGTCGAAGATAAAAAATTCGTTCTCGGGCCCGAACAGCGCCGAGTCGGCGATGCCGGAAGAAGCGAGATACGCTTCAGCGCGTTTCGCCAACGAACGCGGATCGCGCTCATAGCCCTGCATGGTCATCGGTTCGATGACGTCGCATCGCAGATTGAGCGTGGTTTCTTCATAGAACGGATCGATCACCGCGGTCGCAGGATCCGGCATCAAAATCATGTCCGATTCATTGATTCCCTTCCAACCCGCTATGGACGAACCGTCAAACATCTTCCCGTCCTTGAAAAAGCCCTCATCCACCAGCCGGGTAGGGATGGTGACATGTTGCTCCTTACCAATAGTGTCAGTAAAACGAAGATCGACGAATTTCGCTTCTTTTTCTTTGATTAATTTCAGAACATCGGCGGGAGTCATTTGCGTCCTCGGGAAGGTTGATGTCAGGCCCAGCTTCGTAGGGCCGGGGCTATCCAGCAATGCAGCTAATGTGCCATTAGCGTGCATATTACGGATCAAGCACTTGCGAGCGCCCGACGGCGCTTTTTGCATCATAGTGGATCGTCTGGTGAAAATCTGCGCACTTTATTAGTGCAAACCTGCTGCGAGCGGCTGATTTGAGAGGCCGGCGGCCTTTGATCCGGCCTCCGTGAGCTAATAGGGTGCATGGCGCGTGAGGACACGCCCAGAAGGCATCGCTATACTCGCGCACCATGCCGCCACCGCCCTCCCCGCCCCAGACTTTCCAAGAGCTTATTTTTGCGCTGCAAAAATTCTGGTCGGATCAAGGGTGCATCATCCTGCAGCCTTACGACATGGAAATGGGCGCGGGAACGTTTCACCCGGCCACCTTTTTGCGCGCCGTCGGGCCGGAGCCCTGGAGTGCAGCTTATGTTCAACCGTCGCGCCGGCCGACCGACGGTCGCTACGGCAACAACCCCTTTCGGCTGCAGCACTACTACCAGTTCCAAGTCGCCATCAAGCCCTCGCCGGACAATTTCCAGGATCTGTATCTGGGCTCGTTGCGCTATCTGGGTTTCGATCCCCTGACGCACGACATCCGTTTCGTGGAAGACAACTGGGAATCACCGACCTTGGGCGCCTGGGGCCTGGGCTGGGAGGTTTGGCTCAACGGCATGGAAGTCTCCCAATTCACCTACTTCCAGCAGGTCGGCGGCCAGGACTGCCGGCCGGTGATGGGCGAGATCACCTACGGTCTGGAACGCCTGGGAATGTACATCCAGGGCAAGGAAAGCATTTACGACATCGTCTGGACCGAAGGACCTTTCGGCACCGTTACCTACGGAGACGTGTTTCATCAAAACGAAGTGGAGCAGTCCACCTACAATTTTGAGAAAGCCGACACCACGATTCTGCTCAGCCAGTTCGAAGCGCATGAAGCTGCCAGCCAACGCCTGCTGCAGGATGAATTGGTTCTGCCCGCCTATGAACAAATGGTGAGCGCATCGCACACCTTCAATCTGCTCGATGCGCGGCACGCCGTGTCGGTCACCGAACGGCAACGCTACATTCTGCGCGTCCGCACTCTGGCGCGCAACGTTGCAGAAGCCTATCGGCAAAGCCGTGAAGCATTGGGCTTTCCGCTGATAAAAGATCGGCCGTCGATGCCGCACACGCCATGAGCGCTCCCGACCTGCTGTTCGAACTGCTGTGTGAGGAATTGCCGCCGCGCGCGCTGCTCGGCCTGTCCGAAGCGCTGAGTGAGGGCATCGCCAAGGGCATCGATGCGGCGGGCATTCCCCACGGAAAAATTCACAGCTATGCGACGCCCAGGCGCTTGAGCGTCTGGATCGAAAAGCTTGCGGAACAACAGCCGGATCGTAACGTCGAACGCCGGGGTCCGCCGCTTGCCAACTGCTTCGATGCCGACGGCAAACCGATGGCCGCGGCCATCGCATTTGCAAAAAGCTGCAACGTTCCCGTGGAAGCGCTGACGCCATTGAAGACGGAGAAGGGCGCATGGCTGCAGTTTCGCGGCACCGAGCGGGGTGCCGCGACCGCAACGTTGATCGGTGGCATCATCAACCAAGCCATCGGCGCACTGCCCATACCGAAGCGTATGCGGTGGGGCGCGCGCAGCGCTGAATTCGTTCGGCCGGTACATGCTGTCGTGCTGCTGCATGGCGCGACCGTGGTGCCTGTCGACATCCTCGGCCTCGCATCCGGCCGGGTGACCCAGGGCCACCGCTTCCACGCGCCGAAGCCCATCGCTCTGAAGTCGGCGAAGGGATATGCCGGCAGGCTTTACAAAGCCAAGGTCGTGGCCGACTTTGCGACGCGGCGCGAGTCGATCCGCGCGCAGGTATCCATGGCCGCCGCATCCACCGCCGCCGATGCCAGCGTGTTGATGGACGCTGCGCTGCTCGATGAAGTCACCGCGCTGGTGGAGTGGCCGGTTGCCGTGGCCGGCCAATTCGACCGCCGATTCCTGAGCCTGCCGCGCGAGGTGGTGATTGCCACGGTACAGGATCACCAACGCTACTTTCCGGTGCAAGGGCAGGACGGCAAGCTATCGGGCTGGTTCATCACCGTCAGCAACATCGAGAGCCGCGACCCATCCAAGGTGCGCGAAGGCAACGAACGAGTGGTTCGGCCGCGATTGAGCGATGCCGCATTCTTCTGGGAGCAGGACCTCAAGCTGCCGCTGCAGGATTATGCGGCGCGGCTCAAGGACATGACCTTTCAAGCCAAGCTGGGAAATTACGCCGACAAGACCGCCCGCGTCGCGGCATTGGCGGTTTTGATCGGCGGCCAAATCGGCGCCGGCAGCGAGGTCGAAAGAGCTGCGCAGTTGGCCAAGGCAGACCTCGTGACCGCGATGGTGGGCGAGTTCCCGGAATTGCAGGGCACGATGGGCCGTTACTACGCTCTGGCCCAGGGCGAACCGGAAAACCTGGCCGTTGCCATTGAGGAGCACTACCGGCCGCGTTTTGCGGGAGACGCCATTCCGTCCACGCGCGGGGGCCAAGCCCTCGCTCTCGCCGACAAGATTGACACCTTGGTGGGTATATTCGCCATCGAGCAACGGCCGAGCGGCGCCAAGGATCCATTCGGCCTGCGCCGTGCGGCGTTGGGTGTATTGCGCATATTGATCGAGGCAAGGTTGGACTTGGATTTGCCCGAACTGCTGCGCGCCTCCGCGCGGGCGCAACCGGTTCAGCGCGGGGCCGTGGTGGACGAGGTCTACGATTTCATTGCCGAACGCCTGCGCGGCATGTTGCTCGAACAGCCCGGCACCACCGTGGAAATGCTCGACGCCGTTCTCGCCAATCGCCCGGGATCACCGCTCGACGTCACCACACGCCTGGCGGCGCTGCAATCCTTTCTGCTCCTGCCTGATGCACCGGTGTTGGCCGCCATCAACAAACGCATCGGCAACATCCTGAAGAAAACCCATATCAGCCACGGCCACCCCGTCGATCCGGCCGAATTGATCGAAGAGGCCGAACGGACGCTCCACCAGGCGTTGTTGAATTTGCGCGACCCGGTGATCGCGGCGGCGGCGCAGCGCCGCTATGCCGACAGTCTGCAGGCTTTGGTCGGATTGAGAGCTCCCGTCGATGATTTCTTCGCTCGTGTGATGGTGATGGACGACAATCAGATCCGCCGCAACAATCGTCTGGCGCTGCTCCGGGACGTTCAGCGACTGCTCGGCGGAGTGGCCGATTTGTCGCGACTGCCGGGCTGAACCCATGCAATTGATCCGCTCGCTCATATTCACCGCATTCATGATGGTGTCGGCGCTGGCGTTCGGCGGTTTCATGGCGCTGTGCTTTTGGCTGCCTTACAACTCGCAATTCGCCATAGCCCGCACCTGGGCGCGTGTTTTATTCTGGAGCTTGGACAAGATTTGCGGCCTCAAGTGGAGCGTCGAAGGCCGCGAGAACATTCCCGCCGGAAATCACATCGTCATGAGCAATCACACCTCCGCCTGGGAGACGGTTGCGCACTTTCTGCTTTTTCCGCCGCAAGTTTGGGTGCTGAAGCGCGAATTGCTGTGGATCCCATTGATCGGTTGGGGCTTGAAATTGCTGCGTCCGATTTCGATCAACCGCGGCGCCGGACACCGCGCCGTCAAGCAAGTCATCGAACAGGGCAAGCAGCGATTGGCGGACGGTTTGTGGATCATCATTTTTCCGGAGGGCACCCGCATCGTGGCCGGCGAGACGCGCAAATTCGGCGTCAGCGGATTCGCATTGGCCACCGAGACCGGCAAATACATCGTGCCGTTGTCGCACAATGCCGGTGATTTCTGGGTGCGGCGCGGCATCATGAAGAAAAGCGGCACGGTGCGCGTGATCATCGGCGCCCCGATTGCGTCGGCCGGCAAAGATCCGCGCGCATTGACCGCCGAAGTGCGGCGCTCGATCGAAGCGGGTCTGGCCCGCATCGCGGCTATCGCCAAGCGCTAACCGAACACGGCCACCAATTGCTGACTGAGCGCCGTCGGCACGCCGTCGGGATTCAGCAGCACACTTCCCTGACTGGCGTAGCCGCCCTTGCATGAGGGCACATCGGTGTCGATACGCCACCACGCGCCGGCGTCGAACCGATAGTCGTGACGCAAAAACTCCACGGTCCAGACCAGCGAACTTGCCGGCGCCGGTTTGCTCATCATTTGCAGCACGGGCGAAGGGATGACGTCGATGAGTGCGACCACGTGCGACTCACCGACGGCAGCCGTTTCTCTATGGCGGATATAAGCCTTCGATCTGTTCAACGGCGTGGCCGTGAAGGGCCGGGTCCCTTCCGCCCAGCGCAAGGCAAAGTGCTGCAGGAATGCGGGGCCGCCGAGAGCGGGGGGATACGTGGAGTCCGGCAGCGCCTCCACCCCGGGTGCGGCACCGGCGTGGGGCGGCTCGATCACGATCGAGGTGGTGCGGGCGGATCCATAGATCCCGGTCATCGTTGCGGCCACGGCGTCCGCGCTGATCAACTCAGCCTGCGCAATCGTCACCACTTTTCCGACGCGCAGCACGCGCGTGTTTATTTGTACCGGACCGGGAACGACGGGCGCCACGAAAGTGACGTTGAGTCCCCGCAGCGCACGGTCCCTCGGGACCGTGCGGCGCATGGCTTCATTGCCCAGCGCCGCGACCATGCCGCCGAAAGTTGCGCGGCCCTGCGACCAGTCCTCGCCCACATCAGCGATGAAAGCGGAGTCGCTCGAGCGCAAAGACTCCAAGGTTTCTGAAAAGAGCATGCACGATCATACCGCCGTCAATCGCTCATGGGAGCCGGTCCGATATAATTCGCCGACGGACGCACGATGCGGTTGTCTTTACGCTGTTCCACGATGTGGGCCGACCAGCCAAAGACGCGTGCAATGGCAAACGTCGCGGTGAAAAAATCCTTGGGCAGACCGAGCGCCAGATACACCACGCCCTTGTAGAACTCCAAGTTGGCGCGCAGCGACCGCTTTTTCTGGGCGGTCTGAGCGACGAACGCCGCGTCCACGGCTTTCAAGGTCTCGATCAGGTTCTTCTCGCGCTCACTGCCCGCGATTTCCTCCGCCAGCAGTTTCACGATTTTCGAGCGCGGGTCGACCACTCGATATTCGCGATGACCCATGCCCATGACCAGCCTGCCCGTGGCAAGACAGTGGGTCACGAAGCCGGCGGCCTTTTCCGGCTGACCTACTTCCTCCGCCATTTCCAATGCGCCCTGATCCGCGGCGCCGTGCAAGGGACCGTACAACGATCCCATGGCGGCGGACAGCGCAGAGGCCGCCGGCGCCAGAGTCGACGTGACGACGCGCGCGGTGAATGTGCTGGCGTTGAAGCTGTGATCGATCTGAAGTATTTGCGTCTGCTCGAAGATGCTGACGGATTTCGGATCGGGAAGCCGGCCGTGCAGCAGGGTGAGAAAGCGCTCGCCGTAGTGGCGGGTCTCGGGATAAGGCGTCGCGAGTCGTCCCGCACGCAGCGCCAGCAGGGTGGCGTGTGCGGTGGGAAGCCGCGCGGCGACAACCAACGCCTCCTGCTCCGCATCGCTGCGGCCGATGCTGCGCGAGGGTGGTTCGCTCGCCAGTTGCGCCGCAAGCGACTGCAAGACCGCCATCGGGTGGCCGCCGAGACGCGCCAGCTGTTCCAATGCCGCAACCAGCGCGGCCGGCAGGCGGCCTGCGTCCCACAGGAATTCCTCGAACTGCTGCAATCGGGCGGTACTGGGCATTTCACCGAACACCACCAGGTGTGCGACCGCGGCGAAGGGACTCTTCACCAGCCGCTCGATGGGGTACCCCCGGTAATACAGCCTGCCTGCCTCGCCATCCACCAGTGAAATCGACGTGCTGTCGACCACCACGCCTTCCAAGCCTTTCTTGATGTCCACAGCTGCGTTCATGGCCAACCTCCGGTAGCCCAAAAATAAGTCTCGGTGCGGCGAGTAGCCAGACGGTAGAACTGATGGAGCTATCAGTACGGCGGATAGCTCATGGTCGGTTATGCTTTATGCATGCAGATTGAACGTAATGAACTGCGCTGCTTTCATGCCGTGATCGAGGCGGGCGGCTTCAGCAGGGCCGCCGAACGCCTGGACCTGTCGCAGTCGGCTGTCAGCCAAGCCATCGCCAATCTCGAACATCGCCTCGGTACCAGTCTGCTGCGCCGTGGCACACCGCCGCAATTGACAGAGGCCGGCATTCGATTGCTGCGCTTCGCCGAAGCAACCTTGAACGAAGAGCGGGAGACGCTGGCGGATATCGGTCAAATCAAGAGCGGCGCCCTTTCGACCTTGTCCCTGGCCTTGTCGCCGGGCGTCAATGCCCGTCTGGGCGTCACTCTGCTGAAGGAGTTCTGCGAGCGCAATCCACTGACGCGGCTCAAGGTCGTGGTCGCTCCCAGCCGCGAAATCGTGCATGGCGTCAGCGAAGGTCGCTGGGAACTCGGCTTCGGGCCGTTTCATCACAACATGCCGGCGCACTTTTCCCTGCATCCCAGCTTTGCGGAAACCCGCCGGCTGATGATCTCCCGCGATCATCCGTCACGCCCGGCATTGATGCGCGACTTCGCGGGCACTCTGCGTGAACTCCCCTTGCTGACTTCCTATCTGGATGAAACGGCGCGTCGTCCCAGCGGCGAGCGTCTTCGCGATGCCTTCGGTTCCGTGTGGGAAGTGAGCCATATGGAATTGCGTCTCGCGCTCGTGGCTGACGGCAAAGGCGTGACCTACGTATCGGACCTGCTGACCCAGGTTCCCTCGCAACTGGTCCCGGTCGAGGGACTGCCTTATTCACAAATCGACCGGCAAGTGGGGGCTTTCCATCTCAAGCATCAGCCCCTGTCCCAGGCCGGCAGCCGCTTCCTGGCCTTGTGCCACGAAAAATGGCCCAAGCGCGGCTCGGGAACGGCCGCCTGACAATTGTCATGCGCAAGTCATGACGCTTTGCTCTACGCCGCAATGGCGCCCCTGAACAGAATGAAGTCGTCCTTTCATTCTTTGCAGGAGTCGCCCATGTCCACTCAAAACGTTGTCCCCGTTGCCCAAGCTGCCCGAGGTCGCGGTATCGGCGTGATGGTTCTCGCGTTGTTCGGCAGCTGGTGGATGGCGGCGGGTCTCCACGCCATTCCCGGCATGAAGATCTCCGTGCTGACGGGCGCCGTCTTGATCGGCTTGGGACTGTTCGCTGCCGGATGGCGTCAATCACGCCGCGCCACACACCTGTCGCCTGCTCGCGGCGTTCCCGATGCAGCGACCGAAGCGCGGCGCAGCAAGGTATTTCGCAATGTGAACATTGCGCAGTGGAGCGCCTGCATTTTGCTGGTGGTGATTTTGAACATCTTGCAGCGCGGGGAGTGGATCGTCCCGGGCATCATGCTCATTGTCGGTGTGCACTTCTTTCCGCTGGCAAAGTTGTTTCGCCATGACGCGCACTACATGACCGGTGCCGCACTGGTGGCCTGGGCCGCCAGCTACCCGTTCCTCGCGGCCGATGGACCGGTAAGTGCCGTCGGACCGATCGGCGCCGCCCTGATTCTTTGGATCTCTGCCGCGGACATGCTGATCAGAGCTCCGCGTTGATGCAGGAGAACGCCAAGCAGGTCGACTACTCCGGCGGCCCTTGGGTGTATCTGATATGGCTGGGATTCTTGCTGCTGCCCCTGCAACGCGACAAGCCGCTGGAGTGGTACGCCACCGGCGGCGCCGTCGCAGTTTTCCTGGCGCTGTATTTTTGGGGATTTCATAAAACCGGGCCGCAGCTATGGGCGAGCCGATTGGCGATTTTCGGTTTGGGCGTGAGCCTGTTTCCTTATAACGGCTTTGCGCACACGTTTTTCATGTACGCCGGTATCCCCGGGGCCAGCGCCAAGACGCGCGAGTCGGTGGTCATCATTGGGCTGACCATCATCGGCTCGTACATGTACTTCACCTGGCAACACATGGACAGCCTGTATTTCGGGTTGGTGTCCATCATCAACCTCGGACTCGGCGCCTCGATACTGGTAGCCCGCGCCAAGCGCCTCTCTCAACAGGCGCTGGCCGGCAAGGATGTGGAGATTGCGCGTCTGGCAAAGGTGGCCGAAAGGGAGCGCATCGCACGCGACATGCATGACCTCCTGGGTCACACATTGACCCTGATCGCCATCAAAGCAGAATTGGCCTACAAGCTGGCCGACAAGAATCAGGCGCAAGCGGCCATCGAAATGCGCGAAGTCGCCGAGGTGGCGCGCAATTCGCTGGCCGAAGTGCGTGAGGCCATTTCGGGTTTGCGCGGCATCGGATTGCTGGAAGCCTTGCACGCGACCGACAGTTTGCTGCGTGCCGCCGGCCTGGAAACCAAATTGCAGCCCATCCCGACCCTGCCGCCCATGACGGACGCTCAACAGGGTGCTTTGGCGCAATCCTTGCTCGAAGCGGGGACCAATGTGGTGCGTCATGCGCACGCGACTGAAGTTTCCTTGGCCATTGTTCGTGATGCCTCGAAGATATCGATTCAGGTTCGAGACAATGGTCTTGGAGGCGCAGTGAGTCCCGGCAACGGACTCAACGGAATGCGTGAACGCCTGCAAGCCCAGAACGGCTCGCTGAGTGTTTCGGCGTTGCAACCCGGCCTCGAGGTCGTGGCGGAATTACCGTTGTGAGCATTCGCATCGTCCTTGCCGAAGATCAAGCGATGGTGCGCGGCGCTCTGGCCGCATTGTTGCGGCTGGAAGAAGGCCTGCAGATCGTTGCCGAGGCCGGTGATGGCCGCTCCGCACTCCAGTGGGTGGACACGCTTGCGCCGGATCTTTTGTTGACGGATATCGAGATGCCGATCATGTCGGGACTGGAAGTGGCGCAAACCATTCGTGACAACGGGCTGAAGACCCGCGTCATCATCGTCACCACATTTGGCAGAGCCGGCTACCTGCGCCGCGCGCTCGAAGCCGGCGTGGCCGGCTATCTGCTCAAGGATGCGCCGAGCGATCAGCTGGCCAATGCCATTCGCCGCGTGGTCGCGGGCGGACGTGCCATCGATCCGGAACTCGCGATGGCCGGATGGGAGGGAGGCGATCCTTTGACCGACCGCGAAAGACAGGTGCTGCGGCTCGCGGGCGAAGGGAAATCTTCGATCGATATCGCCGCGCTGGTGCATCTGTCCGAGGGAACCGTGCGCAATTACCTGTCCGAAGCGATCAACAAGCTGGGCGCCATGAACCGCGTGGACGCTGCCCGATTGGCGCGCGACAAGGGTTGGCTGTAGTAATGATCCACTACGACACTCTGCTCGGACCCATCTATTCTTGGATGCTGGGCGACATGCAGACAGCGTTCGCGCGCAGTGCTGCGGAGATTGCGGAAATGCATCTGCCGCGGCCAACCGGCGGTTTGGCCGTGGACCTGGGGGCCGGGTTCGGACTGCATGCCATTCCCATGGCGAAGGCAGGATTTTCGGTGACCGCCATCGACACCTGCCAGGTGCTGCTCGACGAATTGCGCTCGCTGGCCGGTGCCTTGCCCATCGATATCGTGAACGACGATTTGCTCAACTTCAGATCTCATGCCAAGGCGCCACTGGATGTGGTGCTGTGCGCGGGCGACACGTTGACGCACCTGCCAAGCGTCAGCTCGGTTGAGCGACTTCTCATCGACGTGTCCGAATCGTTGGCCGTGGGCGGCATGTTCGCCGCGACCTTTCGAGATTACGCATCGAGGACCCGGGAAGGGGATACGCGCCGCATCCTGGTTCGTCGCGATGAGCAGCGCATTCTGACCTGCTTTCTGGAGTACGGTCCTCAGTCGGTAACCGTTCATGATTTGCTGACCGAGCGCAACGAAGGCCGCTGGGTTCAACGAGTGAGCAGTTATCCAAAGTTGCGGCTGGCGCCCGATTGGGTCGAGGCCAGGCTGCAATCTTCGGGGCTCAAGAGCCGCCGGGAGACCGCTCCCTCCGGCATGGTAAGAATCGTGGGCACAAAGCACAGCCAATGATCTGCGCGATAGCTGCCGACTTGCGGTTACGGCCTCGTACGACCCTCAATTCTTTTCGCGAGTTCGTTCAAGTCGACGTCTTCGTCGATCGAGATCACGCCTGAATCGTCCTTGATCTGCTTTTCGACGGTCACACGGCGCGGTGTCTCGCTGCGTTGTAAGGGGGCTGAGGCCTGCGGCCGCTCCTCCGGCAACGGCGGCGCCAGCGTCGGAAGTACCCAGTCCTTCTTTTGCTCCACCCAGCGTTGATAGCGTTCGAAGTTCCACATGCCGGACTCGCCCCCGGTCTGCAGCACATTGGCGATCTGGCTGAACTGGCCGCCGCGAATGGTCCCCTTCGAGGCCGCGCTCGGCAGCAGGATCTCGCAAACCGGCACCCGCAGCTTCTGCTCGCTCAAGAAGTCGAGTCGTTGCGCCACGATGCCGACGAAGCAGTCCGCCAGCTGCGCACGAATGCTGCCTTGGATGTCCGCCGGGAACGACATGCAGATGCGCGTCAATGCTTCGGCACAGGATGCCGAATGCATGGTGGCAATCACCAGATGGCCGGTTTCGGCGGCGCTCAATGTCAGACGCATGACTTCCGGCGTACGCATCTCGCCGATCACCAGCACGTCGGGGTTTTCTCGCAGCGCGTCGACCAGGGCCTGCTCGAACGAGGGCGAATGGGTCGGCACTTCGCGCTGCCGAATGAAAGAGCGGCGATTGGTGAAAATATGCTCGATGGGGCTTTCTACGCTGATGATGTGGCGGGCGCCGGACGTGTTTATTTCCTCGATGAGCGCAGCCATGGTGGTCGATTTGCCGCTGCCCGTGGGACCGGAAATCACCACCAATCCGGTCTTGGGTTCAGTCAGTTTCTTCAGATCCGGATGTAGGTTGCAGGAGCGCAGATTGTTTTGAAACGAAGTCAGCAGGCGCACCGCCATGGCGACGCCGCGAACCGTTTGGAAGATGTTGAGGCGGCATCGAACTCCGCCCAGCGTGCGCGACAGGTCGGCCGATCCTCGAGCCAGGAATTGCGACCACGCTTCACCGCCGAGCAGCTCGCGGGTCATCGATGTCAGGGTAGCTCCCGGTATGGGCGCGCCGACCGAAGCCAGAGTGCCCCGGACCCGGGCTACCAGGGGTGTGTCGGCCTCGATGTGCAGGTCGCTGGCGCCCAGTTCCCGGCCTTTGCGAATCCATTCCTGAATGCTCATATGCTTGCCCTGGTATTGCTTAAATCGCCAGTGGATAGGACCGTTGGAACGGCGCCCGAGTTGCATGCAGAATGCGCCATGGATGCCGTCATTTACCACACCCGGCGCGTGAAGCGACGCACGCCGAAACACCTGCCCGGTGCGCTCGGCCGGAAACTTCGCCGTTTTTGGCCAAGTGCGACGGCGCGGCGCCGCCTGTGGCGGCTGTTTCAGCGTTCCTCGCGCCCGGTGCAGGGCGCAATTTGTGTCACCGCGGTGCTGCTGATCTGGCTGATCACCAATGGCATCTATCAAGTGGTGCGCAAGCCATCCGAGCTGTTCTTCCCGGTCGCCGGAACACTCAACAAGACGCCCAGCGAAACCTGGCAGCAGTACGCTCCGCTGTTCACCAAGTATTCCACCAACGTCATGACGCCGGACCTGCTGGCGGCGATCGCCCAGGTGGAGGGCTCCGGAAATCCGGTGGCTCGAACCTATTGGCGTTGGGTTTGGACGGCACATCCATTGGAGATCTATCGCCCTGCATCGAGTTCCGTGGGGATGTACCAGATCACCGACGGCACCTTCGCGGAGGCGCGCAAGTTCTGCATTCACGACCATCAAGTAGTGGCGGACGGTCCGTGGAACGATTGGCAGTCCTGCTGGTTCAATAGTTTATATGCGCGGGTCATACCACGTGACGCCGTTGAACTGACGTCAGCGCATCTGGACCGCAGCGTCGCCCTGGCGATGCAGCGGCATCACATTGCCTCGGCCAGCGTGACCCAAAAGCAGACGCTGGCGGCGCTGATCCATCTATGCGGAGCGGGTGCGGGCGAAGAGTATGTGAGACACGGATTCAGGCTGATGGACGGACAACGCTGCGGTGATCACGAAGCGCATGTCTACATCGCGCGGGTCATGACGATGAAAGCAATCTTCGATCAGTTGGCCGCGCGCGGTGCTACCTGACCGGATCCAGATTGCGGCGAAACAGCGCAAACAGCCGTTCCCAATGACGTTCCGCCGCCGCCCGGTTGTACGCCGGACGCTGCGGGAAAGCGAAGCCGTGTTCTGTGCCTGGATATAACTCTACTTCGGCGGTGACGCCGCTTTCATGCAGAAATTCGCGTAGCGGCTCCACGACCTCCAGCGGTACGTAGTGATCGTTCTCGGCGAAGGCGATGTAGATGTCAGCGGTGGTTTTGCGCGCTGCCAAATGCGCGCTATCCGGGCGATCGGTCATCAGGGTAACGCCGTAAATCGAGGCCGCCGCGTTGAATCGCTGCGGGTATCGGCCTGCCGCGCTGATGGCGTATTGACCGCTCATGCAATATCCGACGCTGCCCATGGGGCCCTTCGATGCCGCTGCATCGGAGTCGGCAAAAGCCACGAGTGCATCGGTATCCTGCATCACCAGGCCGATGTCGATGGAGTCTCTCAGTTGCATCATCCGTTGGCGCACGTGGACAAATTCAGGTCCGATGTACTGCCCCAATTCTTCCACATTGGAGCGGTAGTAGAGATTGGGCAGCATGACGTAATAGCCCACCGAAGCCAGCCGCCGGCACATGTCGCGCAGCTCTTCGCGAATTCCGGGTGCGTCCATGTAAAAGATGACGACGGGATGGGCACCCCTTTCGGGATGACAGATGAAGGTGCCCATCTCGCCGGCGGTCGTCTTGAGGGAAAGCTGACGCTCGATCATTTCGTGCTCTCGAAGAAAAATTTGCTGTCGGCTGAAGCAATACTTGCCTGTATTGCCCATGAGCAACAAGTTTAGCCCAGTAGACCTGTGTCGGTGTCAGGATTGCACATGAACGAGAATGCCCTCCCAGCTCAACCTCGAAATTGGGCTCGCCTCGATGGAGTCGATCTGCTGCGCTGCCTGGCGATTGTCTTGGTGCTGCTGAACCACGTGAACATGCGTCTGTTTCTGGCACATATTCCTTACACGCGGGGCCTGCCGTCACAGCTGATGGCGTCACTGGTGTGGAACGGGCAGCGCGGCGTGCAGATATTCTTTGCCGTTTCCGGCTTTCTCATCACATCGACGACTTTGCGGCGCTGGAGCGAATTCACGTCGCGCAGCGTGCGCCAATTCTATCGGCTGCGATTTGCGCGCATTGCGCCGTTGCTGCTACTGATGCTTGCGCTGCTCAGCGCACTGCACGTTGCGGGATTGCACGACTATGTGGTCGACGAGGGAACCGGGGGGTTGGGTCGCGCGTTGCTCGCGGCGCTGACATTCCACATCAATGTGCTCGAAGCCTCGCGCGGCTATCTACCCGGCAATTGGGATGTGCTCTGGTCATTGTCCGTCGAGGAGATGTTCTACCTGTTCTTTCCCTTGTTGATGTGGCTGCTCGGCCGCGGCAAACCCTTGGTCGGGTTGCTGCTGATCTTCGTCGTGATGGGCCCCTTTGCCCGCACTGTCTGGGCTGGAGGCAACGAAGTCTGGGAGGAATATTCCTACCTGGGCGGCATGGATGCCATCGCGTTGGGTTGTTTGACCGCTTTGGCACTGGCGCCCGTCAAAGTTTCGCGCCGGGCGTCGCGAACCATGGGCTGGCTTGGGTCGGCACTCTTGATTCTATGTTTGGCATTCACACACCGGATGGCCGAGTGGGGACTGACGAGCGCCGGCCTCGACATGACGCTGGTGGCGGTCGCGGCCTGCATGATCATCGCGGCGGCCGCGCAAACTCGCTGGCGCAGCGCGCCGCTGCTAAATCCGCTGCTATCGTTGGGCCGTTGCAGTTACGAAATCTACCTCACCCACATGTTCGTGGTTTTCGCCGCCTATCGCTTGTTCGTCGCGTCGGGCAAACCCATGGTCGGCGTGCCGATTCTATTTCTCGGCGTGATCTGCGTTGCCGGATTGCTGGGCGCGCTGGTCGCGAAGCGTTTCTCCGAACCGGTCAACCGCCGGCTGCGCAGCCGATGGGGGGACGCTCCCGACAGGCTCGGGGCTGCCATCGTGCCGGCGACTACCCCGCCGGATTGATATCGATGGAGTCGACGCGGTTCGGGTAAAAAGCCAGGTAGTCCTTGATGTCGGCCACCGACGGGTAAGGATTTTCGTAAGTCCATACGGCGTTCTGCGAGCGCACGCCCCCTGCCGGAATGCTGAAATAAGAACACTCGCCCTTGTAAGGGCAGTAAGTGGTGTGATCGGTCTTGGTCAACAGCGACATGTCGGCATCGCCGCGCGGCAGGTAGTACACGCCGGGATAGCTGGCTTCCTTCAACAGCAGTGCTCCACGGGTATCGACGATGGTGCGATCCGCGACCCTGACCAGTACTCGATCGGCGCTGTGGGTGATGGTGATGGGGTGAGCGGGGCCCGGAATCATCGGCGTTTTGGCTGCTTGCATGACGAATCCTCACTCCCGAAGCGGCGCGACTTCGCGCTCTCCGAGTGTTCTCCTGGTGTTGCGTGCCGCTATTATGATGCCAGTCCCCGCTACCGCGCGATATCATGGGGTGGATATCAGGGAGCGGAAGATGAAAAAGGGCCTTATTGTCGCGGTCGTCGTAGTCGCGTTGCTGTATCCAATCACCGCGTGGCTGATGGGATATGCCATTGAGCAGCGAATTGGAGATTTCCAGCAGCATCTGAGCGATCAGAACCCCTATGTAAAGGTTTCGGCCGTCGGCTATCGCCGCGGCTGGTTCAGCTCGGAGCAGGAACTGACCTTGGAACCCGCGCAGCTGCCATTCGCCGCAGGGTCGCTTCGAGTTACCGTACACAACACCATTCACCACGGTCCCCTATGCGGAATAACCTGCATCGGGCTTGCCGGGGTCGATTCGCACGTCGTGTTCAACGAAGAGCTGCAGGCCCGCCTGGCAGGAATTTTTGGCGGCGCAGAGCCGCTCAGCATCAAGACGCGACTCGGTTTGTTTGGCGGCGGCAGCACGCATATCTCGAGCCCCGCATTCAAGGACGCGGTGATCTCGGACGCGAGTCTCGCCTCCGACGGAATCGCCGCGGACAACCGCTACACAGCCAATTTCGATACCTATTCTACCCAGGTCTCAGTGCCGCGCATTTCCTATGCGAGCAAAGACGGCAAGCGCTTCGAAATTTCGAATGTCGCGATCGATGTGCATTCGAAGCGGACCCTGCGGACCCTGTACACCGGCGACTCATCTTTCAGCATCGGAAAGATTGCGTACGGCAATACCGTTGGACCCGGGGCTTTTACGGCAGCCGATGTACGGGTGAACTCACAGACGGGGATCGCCGATGGATTCATGCAGGCTGCCGTCAAATACGATCTGGGCGCCGTCCAAGCGGGTGCGCTCGCTTTGACGAGCACCAAGATGGATATAACCTTTCGACACTTGGAAGCGGATTCGCTGGAGCGATTGACGGCGCAACTGCGAGAAGTCAATCGCGACGCCACGATTACCCCACAGGATCGATCTGCAAGAATACTCGAAGCCATCAAAGCGCCGATGATGAGTTTGCTGGAAAAGCAGCCCGAGATCGGCATCGATCAAATGGTGATCGCAACGGCTGCGGGAAGCTCTGTGATTACCGGATCGATAAAGTTCAAGCAGTTGGTTGCCGGCGATTTCGACGGTGACGCGGGCGCAAAGGCCCTGATCAAGAAAGTCGACGTCGATTTGGATGTCAGCATCGACGATGCATTCCTGAACAGTCTGCCGGGTGGTCAGTCATCGACAGCGAGACTTCAGCCTTTCATAGCCCAAGGGTTGGCGACACACGACGGCGGTAAGTTTCATACCAGCGTCGGCTTTCACGATGGCCAAACCACATTCAACGGAAAAACTTTCGGGCCGCCGGCCGCTGACAAGAAACCTTAGCGGAGCTAGGCCACGCTGTCGTCCAATCCCGCGCGCCGCCGAGTGATCTTGGCAAGGATGGACCAGTCTTTGTCTCCCAGCCCCTGATTGATGGCTTGCAGCATGTTCTCGCGCACGATCTGCGCAGCCGGCAGCAGCATGCTCTTTTCCGACGCGGCCTCGAGCGCCAGATTCACATCCTTCAGTCCCAAGGTGAGCTTGAATCCGGGCTCGTAGGTATTGGTGGCAATGAATCCACCGTAGCGTTTATAGCTGGGGCTCGCGAACAGCGTATTGGTGACGATGTCGAGGAAGTCGGCTGCCTTCACTCCATGACTCTCGGTCAGCGCGGTGGCCTCGCCCATGGCTTCCATGGCCAGGGTGATCATCATATTGCCGGCGATCTTGGCCACATTCGCCCGCTTAGGATCAGTACCCAACCGCCAGGTCTTCTGGCCCAAGACATCGAACAACGGCTGCACCGTCGCGATTGCCGCGTCCTCGCCCGCCACAACGATGTTCAACTGCGCGCTCGCCGCGGCCGCGGGGACACCGAAGACCGGCGCCGCCACATAGGCGATGCCGGCCGTTCGATGCTTCTCTTTGAGCTCTTCGACCAGGGCCAAGGAAATCGTTGCTGCCATGACGTGAACGCAGCTCTTGCGTGCGGCTTGCAGTGCGCCGGAGTCGAAGATCACGCTGCGCACAGCCTTGTCATCGGCAAGCATGGTGATCACGGCGTCGGCTTGAAACGCCGCAACCGGCGAGTCGAGCACCGTTACACCTTGAAGCGCCGCCGCAGCCTTCGGATTGCGATTCCAAACGCTCACCTGATGCCCAGCCTTGACCAAGTTGGCGACCATGGCGGCCCCCATGCTTCCGATGCCGATAAATCCAACTTTCATGCTGACCTCCGTCGTCTACAATCCCTCGATTCGCAACGCCACAAGCGTGCCTCAAGAAGACTTCGAAATGATCCGATGGTTCAGATGCTTGATGTCCATCGCAACAGGTTTAGCCGGGAGTTACTCGATGGCGGCACCGATGACCTTGGCTGAGTACATGTCTCTCAAAGGGCCCGAGCCCACGGCGCATATCGCGTACGGTAACGCAGCCTCGCAGTATGCCGAATTGTTCAAGCCCATGGGAACTGGGCCGTTCCCGGTGGTGGTGCTGGTGCACGGCGGCTGCTGGCAGACTGAATACGGCGGCATCAAGCAGTTTCGAAACATGTCCGGCGCTCTTGCGGCGGAAGGCATCGCAGTGTGGAATGTGGAATACCGTCGCGTGGACGAGGAAGGCGGCGGCTTTCCAGGTACCCAGGAAGATATGATCGCTGCGCTGGACGCTCTTGCCGCGAATGCCGAGCATTATCGATTGGACTTGGGAAGGCTCACAGCGGTGGGGCATTCCGCCGGCGGGTACATGGTTCAATGGGCTGCAGGAAGAGCCCTCATTCCATCCACCAGTCCGTTGTATCGACCGCAGCCGCTGGTTCTGCATCATGTCGTCAGTTTGGGAGGCATCAACGATCTTCGGGCCTGGACTGGCGTTTGTGGCTTCGAGGTTTCCAAACTGACGGGCTCGCCAGGCGCCGTGCGCGCGGATGTGTTCAGGGATACCAATCCGGCCGATTTGATTCCCAATGGCAGTCATACCGTGCTGATCACCGGTGAATTGGATCAACAGGTGCCGCAGGAAACCGCCTTCAAGTTTGCTGCAAAAGCAAAAGCAGCGGGCGACTCGGCGGAGGTTATCGTGCTGCCGGGGGCCAGTCATTTCGATGAAGCTGCGGCTACATCCGCGTCCTGGAAAACCACCCTCGCGGTGATCAAGAATCAATTGGATATGACGCCGGCACATTGATTAAGCTCCACATTTGCGCTGCGGCAGCCCGCGAACGAATTTTCAAACGCGATTTGTCGTTTTGCGACGAGATCGGCTGGTATATCAACCCTCCCGGACCGTACAGTGTCCGGGATTATGGTTAACGAACCACCCCCGCCGGCCGCCCGCCGTTATCCAGACCTCGCAATCCTCGCAGGCCTCGGATACTTCGTGGCCGCGGCGATCGCCATTACTCTCACGCGAGTGCCGGGAAGCATTGCGCTGATTTGGCCTGCGAACGGAATCGTGGCGGCGCTGTTGATTCGAGCGGACAGAGTTCGGTGGTCGGCCGCGGTGTGCTCCGTCCTGGCGGCAGCTTTGATGGTCAATGCATTCATCGCCCATTTGCCTTGGTCGACCACCTTCATGTTTTGCGGCGTGAATGCCTGCGAGATCGCGCTCACCGTTTGGGTGTTCAGATCGCTGGCCCGTTTCAAATACCCGAATATCACCATCAACCAGGCCGCCACCATGACGGCAGTCATGGGCGTCGCCATCCCTGGGCTCGTGGCCCTCGCCGGTGGCGCGGTTCTCCACGCGCAGTTTGCAATACCTTTCCCCAACGCCGTGCTGCAATGGTGGGGCTCGCACACCATCGGCGCCTGTCTCGTTGGTCCCCCCATCATCTTGTGGAGTGTCAAGTCGCTGCGCCGTTTGGTCAGCACGACTTTTTCAGTTGAAAACGCTGCGCTTCTGTTGGTGGTCCTCGGCGGGTGCTGGGTGGCCATCATCTACGTGCGTTTCCCCTTCGTATCGATAGGCGTGCTCCTGATGATTGCAGCTTTTCGAGTCGGCGGATTCGGCGCGGCATTGTTGAGTCTGTGCAGCGGGATAGTGATCGCAGTCCTGTGGGCCATCGGCATACGGCCCTTTGGGCTAGAGGGCGTGCCGGAAGATGTTTCCTTGGCAGGTTTGCCGGTGATCGCATTGCTGGCGACCACCATTCCGCCCATCGCGGTCGGACTCGGAACCGATGCGCGACGCGCCGTGGTGCGCAAGCTGCATGCCAGCGAGCGGCGCTTTCGCGAGTCCATGGAGCATTCACCCATCGGCATGCTGATTTCGAATCTCGACGGCGTCTGGGCCTACACCAACATAGCATTGCAGAAAATGCTGGGGTACAGCGCCGAAGAATTCCGCGCCATGCCGCCCGGCGGACCGTCCGAGCCTGAAGAGTGGGAAAGCAGCAGTGGGCGGTGGCGACGCTTGTTGACCGGAGAGATTGGTTCCTACGATGTGGAACGGCGCTACCGCCACAAGGATGGCCACTGGGTTTGGACTCATGTCGCAGTCTCCTTGGTCAGGGAAGAGGGCACCGAGCCCTATCTCATCGCGCAGATCGAGAGCTTGCAGGCTCGACGCCGGGCGGAGGAAACGCTGGCGGAAGAGCGCGAGCGCCTGCGCATCACCTTGATGTCGATCGACGATGCAGTCATCACCACCGATGCGCAGATGCGCGTCACCTATGTGAATGCTTCGGCACAATCCATGCTGGGAATCAGCATGCATGCAGTACTGGGGCGCCTGGTGGGCGACGTGATGCTGCTGACCGATCCGCAAACCTCGAAGGTGGCCGCCAATCTCATCGGCCAGAGCGCCATTCACGGCAAGGTGTTCCGCCGGCAAAGCGCCTGTCTGCTTCACCGGCCCGATGGGAGTTTGAGTTTTATTTTGGACGTGGTTTCGCCGGTGCTGGATTCGGCCGGATTGGTGACGGGCATGGTCATCGTACTTCGGGATGCATCGAGCGAAATCACCCGCTCGCAGGACTTGGACCATCGCGCGAATCACGATGCTCTGACCGGGCTGTTCAATCGCGCAGCGTTCGAACAAAAGCTGGCCGAGGTGTTTGCACGGTCGCACCTGCTGGATCGTTCGGTGGCGCTGCTGGCCATCGATCTCGATCGATTCAAGGCGGTGAACGACTCGGCCGGCCACGCCGCAGGAGACGCCGTGTTGTGCCGGGTCGCGGAGGTGTGCCGCAGCAAGGTGCGTTCGTCCGATACGGTTGCACGGTTAGGGGGCGATGAATTCGCCATTCTATTGGACAACTGTTCGGGGGCGCGGGCCGCCAGCATCGGCAATGAGATCCTGCAGGCGCTCAATCCTCTGCAAATCGAATGGCACGGAGTTGCTCATTCGGTGGGGGCAAGCATTGGCGTATCCTTGCTCGGCGATGAGATGGCGAACGTTGGCGATTGGGTCGCTGCGGCCGATCGAGCCTGCTACGGCGCCAAGCGCAACGGACGCGGACGACTGCAGATCTAACCCGCCTCGCGTACCGGCTGACGCGAGCGCGGTGCAGAAGTAGAAGTTACCCGCTATATTGCCGTCAACCCCTCCCCATAACGAAGGCCAGTACGCATGACGGATGAATTGGGCAACTCGGTTTCCCGGCGACGGCTTTTGAGCATGATCGGCATGACTGCGGGCGGTACCGCGATGTATCAGGCCATGCACAGCTTGGGCTTTGCCGCCGAATCGAGTTTCAAGGGGCCCACGCATCTTGCCGAAGCTCCGAAAGGGGCTTCCGTTCTGGTGCTCGGAGCGGGGATGGCAGGAATGGTAGCGGCGTACGAATTGCGCAACGCGGGCTACGAGGTTCAGGTCCTCGAGTACAACGCACGCGCGGGCGGACGCAACTGGACCCTGCGCGGTGGCGATAGCTATACCGAACTGGGCGGTTTCACGCAGGAGTGCCACTTCGATCCCGGCCTCTATATAAATCCCGGGCCCTGGCGGCTTCCCTACCATCACCACGGAATGTTGAGCTACTGCAAAAAGCTCGGCGTTGCCCTCGAGCCATTCGTTCAAATCAATTACAACGCCTACGTGCACAACAGCAAGGCCTTCGGCGGCAAGCCACAGCGGCTGCGAACCGTGAAAGCAGACTATGCCGGTCACGTGGCCGAACTCCTCGCAAAGGCCACCAACAATCATGCGCTCGACGCCGATGTGACCACGGAAGACCGGGCGCTGCTGCTCGAGTCGCTGCGCGCCACTGGCTCGCTGGATGGCAATTACCGTTTCGTGAAGGGCTCTGAGAGCAGCGATCGACGCGGCTATCAGAAAGATCCCGGCGGTGGTTTGACCGCAAAGCCCATTTACTCGGATCCCGTGACCTTGAGCGATTTGCTGAAATCGGGTCTGTGGAGTACTTTGCCGGTCGGCGAGCTGTACGACATGCAGACCACCATGTTCCAGCCGGTAGGCGGCATGGGCATGGTGGGCCAGGCTTTCGGGCGCGAATTGGGTCCCTTGATCCGCTACAACGCCAAGGTCATCGACATCGATCAGAACGATCGCGGCGTCAGTGTGACGTACGAAGACTTGAGCGCCGGCTCTGCAAGACGGACGGCGAAAGCCGATTGGTGCGTGTGCACCATCCCGCTCTCCATCCTCGGTCAAATACCCTTGAAGGTCGACGGCTCCATGGCCAACGCCATCGCCGCGGTGCCCTACAGCACCGGACTCAAAGTGGGACTGCAATTCAAGCGTCGCTTCTGGGAAGAGGACGAGCAGATCTATGGCGGCATCAGCTATACGAACCTGCCCATCGGACAGATCAGCTATCCCAGCAGCCGATTCTTCACGGACGGCAAAGGCGTTTTGCTGGGTGCCTACATTTGGGACATGGCTGAGTCCATGCACTTCTCCTCGATGAGTCCCGCCGATCGCGTCGCCAAGGCGGTGGAATACGGCAGCCAGATTCATCCGCAGTACGCCAAGGAATTCGACAACGGAGTTGGGGTGGCCTGGCACCGGGTGCCGGGTGCCATGGGCTGCTTCGGTCTTTGGACCGACGACGCGCGCGCGCAGCATTACGACAATCTTTGCGCCTTTGACAACCGCATCGTGTTGGCCGGCGAACACGCCTCTTACCTGCCGGCGTGGCAGGAAGGCGCGGTGACTTCAGCGCTCGACGCCATAGGTCGCTTGCAAGCCCGGGCATTGGCGAAAGGAGCGTCGGCATGAGGAAGCTGCATACACTCTTGCTTGGCTGCTGTTGCGCAGCGGCACTCGCCATCGGGCTGAGCGCTTCGTCGGCCACGGCTGCAGGCGGCGCGGGCGAAGGCAAACAGATTTATGAGCGTATTTGCCAGGGCTGCCATATGCCGGACGCCAAAGGCGCGACCGGCGCAGGCAGGTATCCGGCGCTCGCGGGCGATCCTGCGCTGGCGTCGCGGCAGTTCATGGCGCTCACCCTGATCAACGGCCGCCGCAACATGCCGGCGTTCAGTGCGAAGCATGCCTTTGGATTCGGCGGTGCCGCGGCATCACTGACCAGCGCGGAAATTGCCGCAGTCATCAACTACGTTCGGACCAATTTTGGCAATCATTTCACGGATGCCATTACGCCCGATGAAGTCACAGCGCTGGATCAAGCCGCAAAGTAATGGGTTACTTCCGTGCTCCAAGGCGCGCGAGCATCAGCGACAAGTCCTCGGGGCTGATGTAGAAATGCTCGCAGACACGGCCCCACAGCATCGCGGTGGGTACGTTGCGATCGCCACGCTCTTTTTGCGTTTCATGCAGCACCCACAGCACCACGCGCTCCTCGCGGGTCAGTCCGTCACGGACGTCTGGGATTTTGTCGTAGGGGTTGAGAATGGGTCTTTCCGAATCAGCTAATGCTGCCCTCGTCCTATGAAGATGTCGACAGTTTTGGCCTTATGTACGCTCAAGCACTGAAGTCCTCGTCAGATCTCTCTATGGTCAGGTGATCCTGACGGCCGCCGGTGAAATTCCTGATCTCGTGGGCGGGGCGTCACCAGCCACATTTGATCTGGAGAGTATCGCTTATGAAAATATTAGTCATCGGTGGAACAGGCCGCGTCGGTTCCGAGGTCGTCAAGGAACTGATAAAGCGAAATGCCGACGTGCGGGTTCTCGCGCGCAAAGCCGACAAAAAACCCCCGCCCGGGGTCGAGATGGTCGTAGGCGATCTGCTCGATCCAGTCTCCATCGGAAAAGCGCTGAAGGACGTTGAGAAAATGTACCTTCTCAACGCTGTGACTCCAGATGAGTTGACGCAGGGGCTCATAGCCTACGATCTCGGAAGAAAGCTAAAGCTGTCACACGTTGTCTATCACTCGGTGTTTCGCGTTGAGCACTTCAAAGATGTTCCGCACTTCGCCTCGAAGTTCGCCATCGAGAGTGCGATACGAGAGTTCGACGTGCCATTTACGATTATTCGCCCAAACTACTTCTTCCAGAACGACGCATCCTTCAAAAACATCCTGACCAACATGTCGGTTTATCCCAATCCGCTGGGCCTCGTCGGGATATCGGCAGTCGATATTCGCGACATTGCGGAAGCCGCCGCGATCTCTCTGATATCCGATAAGCATTTTGGCAAGACCTATAACGTCAATGGCCCGGCAATCCTCAGCGGCCCGAAGGCCGCGTCGATCTGGAGCAGAGTGCTCGGCAAGGAAATCAAATATGCGGGAGACAACATGGATGCATTCGAGGAGCAGATGCGGAAAAATGCCCCCGCTTGGGCAGCGTTTGATATTCGCATGATGTTTCAACGATATCTCGAGCGTGGCTTTGTTGCCGAGGACGGCGATGCTGCGATATTGACAGAGCTGCTGGGCCACGAACCCCGCGCCTATGAGGAGTTTGCGAACGAGACCATGCACGAATGGCAGATGCTGGCCAATCCACGAGTTGCAGCTTAGCGACGAGTCATCGGGCAATGAGCTCATGTGACGGGCTAGCTTAGGAGCTGGCGGCGCCCCTAACGGCCAGCCAAATTTCGCAAACTCGAGAGAAGTAGAGAAGTTGCAATCGTTGACGTAAACCCGGGTACTGGGGCGGGGGGCAGCGATCTGGCGCGAAAACACCGTCGATGATATACTTTGAATCAGATGTATATCTACGGAGCGCATGATGCAAGTCTCGAAATGGGGCAACAGCCTGGCGGTTAGGCTTCCCGCAACAGTGGTCGATGCCCTCGGACTGAAAGAGGGTGATCAGATCGAAATTCAGATTGCCGCCAAACACACGTTCGCCGTGGCCAAGGCGCCCGGCACACGCGAGCTATTGGCGCGGCTGCGTAAGTTCCGCGGAAGGTTGCCCGCGACGTTCAAGTTCGATCGTCTCGAAGCGAATGAGCGGGGCTGAGCCATTTTTTGACACCAGCGTACTGCTGTATCTGCTTTCGGGTGACGCCGCTAAGGCAGACAGGGTCGAGACTCTACTATCGGGCCGGGGAGTCGTAAGCGTTCAAGTACTGAACGAGTTTGCGGTTGTCGCGCTGCGAAAACTAAAGATGCCCTTGAACGATATACGCGAGATCCTCGATACGATCCGGGCTGTCTGCGCAGTTGAACCGATCACGGTCGAAACACACGATCGGGGTTTGGCGGTATTCGAACGTTACAAATTTTCCCTCTATGACTCAATGCTAATCGCCGCTGCATTGATTGCGGGCGTTAAGATAATTTACTCGGAGGACTTACAGCACGGGCAGGTCATTGATAATCAGTTGCGGGTTACCAACCCGTTCTGATCCCGCCGCCCGATCGTCGCGTACCGACCC
>CAZZWM010000010.1:0-45606 GCA_964657945.1 uncultured Steroidobacteraceae bacterium | reverse complement strand
TAGAGAGCGAGGCCTAATCAATGAAAGACTTACTCAAGTTGTTCAAGCAGCAAGTGCCGGTCGAGAATTTCGATTCGATCAAGATCGGACTTGCCTCGCCGGATATGATCCGCTCTTGGTCCTACGGCGAAGTCAAGAAGCCGGAGACCATCAATTACCGCACTTTCAAGCCGGAACGAGACGGCCTGTTCTGCGCCAAGATCTTCGGGCCGGTGAAGGATTACGAGTGCCTGTGCGGCAAGTACAAGCGCCTGAAGCATCGTGGCGTGGTGTGCGAGAAGTGCGGCGTCGAGGTGACCCAGTCCAAGGTGCGCCGCGAGCGCATGGGCCACATCGAATTGGCCAGTCCGACTGCGCACATCTGGTTCCTGAAGTCGCTGCCCTCCCGCATCGGCTTGATGCTGGACATGACCCTGCGCGAGATCGAGCGTGTGCTGTACTTCGAGGCCTTCGTGGTCGTCGATCCGGGCATGACCTCGTTGCAACGCGGTCAATTGCTCACCGATGAGATGTATCTGGAGTCGATCGAAGAGCATGGCGATGAATTCGACGCCCGCATGGGCGCCGAAGCGGTTCATGAACTGCTGAAGTCCATGGATCTGCCCTCCGAAGTCGTCAAGGTCCGCGAGGACATGGCGAACACGAACTCAGAGACCAAGATCAAGCGTCTGTCCAAGCGCCTGAAGCTCATCGAAGCGTTCATGGAGTCGGGCAACAAGCCGGAATGGATGGTGCTCACCGTGTTGCCGGTGCTGCCGCCCGATCTGCGTCCATTGGTGCCGCTGGACGGCGGCCGCTTCGCGACTTCGGATTTGAACGACCTGTACCGCCGCGTCATCAACCGCAACAACCGTCTGCGACGGCTGCTGGAGTTGAACGCGCCGGACATCATCGTGCGCAACGAAAAGCGCATGTTGCAGGAGGCTGTGGATGCGTTGCTGGACAACGGCCGCCGCGGCCGTGCCATCACCGGCACCAACAAGCGGCCGCTGAAGTCACTGGCCGACATGATCAAGGGCAAGCAGGGGCGTTTCCGCCAGAATCTTCTGGGCAAGCGCGTCGACTACTCCGGCCGCTCGGTCATCGTCGTCGGTCCCACGCTGCGTCTGCATCAGTGCGGATTGCCGAAGAAGATGGCGCTGGAACTGTTCAAGCCCTTCATCTTCTCCAAACTGCAATTGCGCGGCGAAGCCTCGACCATCAAGGCGGCAAAGCGTCTGGTTGAGCGTGAAGGGCCGGAAGTGTGGGACATTCTCGAAGAGGTGATCCGCGAACATCCGGTGCTCTTGAACCGCGCCCCGACCTTGCACCGATTGGGCATCCAGGCGTTCGAGCCCGTGCTGATCGAAGGCAAGGCGATCCAGTTGCATCCGTTGGTCTGCACGGCGTTCAACGCCGACTTCGACGGCGATCAGATGGCCGTGCACGTGCCTCTGTCCATCGAGGCCCAGCTGGAAGCGCGCGCGCTGATGATGTCGTCGAACAACATTCTCTCGCCCGCCAACGGCGAGCCCATCATCGTTCCGTCGCAGGACGTGGTGCTGGGCCTGTACTACATGACCCGCGAGAAAGTGGGCGCCAAGGGCGAAGGCATGGCATTCAGCGACGTCGCCGAAGTGCATCGCGCCTACGAGAGCCGCAATGTCGACCTGCAGGCGAAGATCAAGGTGCGTTTGTCCGAATGGACCCGTGCCGAGAAAGGCGCCGATCTGGTGAAGAAGACCCGCGTGGTCGGCACCACGGTGGGCCGTGCACTGCTGTCCGAAATCTTGCCGAAGGGCTTGTCCTTCGATGCCATCAACCAGGACATGACCAAGAAGATCATCTCCGGCACGATCAACATGTGCTATCGCACGGTGGGTCTGAAGGAGACGGTCGTGTTTGCCGACCAACTGATGTACACCGGGTTCCAATACGCCACCCGTTCCGGCGTGTCGATCGGCGTCGATGACATGGTGGTTCCGCAGACCAAGACGAAGATCCTGGCGACAGCCGAGAAGGAAGTGAAGGAAATCCAGGAGCAGTACTCCTCGGGTCTGGTCACCAACGGCGAGCGCTACAACAAGGTGGTCGACATCTGGTCGCGAACCAATGACCAGGTGGCGAAAGCCATGATGGAAAAGTTGGGCACGGATGAAGTCAGCGATGCCAAGGGCAACAAGGTCCGGCAGAAGTCGTTCAACTCCATTTTCATGATGGCAGACTCGGGCGCCCGCGGTTCGGCGGCACAGATTCGCCAGCTGGCCGGCATGCGCGGCCTGATGGCCAAGCCCGATGGCTCCATCATCGAGACGCCGATCACGGCGAATTTCCGTGAAGGCTTGAACGTGCTGCAGTACTTCATCTCGACGCACGGCGCCCGCAAGGGCTTGGCCGACACCGCGTTGAAGACGGCGAACTCCGGCTACCTGACGCGCCGTCTGGTCGACGTCGCCCAGGATCTGGTGGTCACCGAAATCGATTGCGGCACCGTCAACGGCCTGTCCATCACTCCCATCGTCGAAGGCGGCGATGTGGTGGAAGGCTTGGGTGAGCGCGTGCTGGGCCGCGTGGTCTCCGAGGATGTGGCGGTGGCTTCCAGCGGCGAAGTGCTGGTGAAAGCCGGTGAGCTGATCGACGAGAAGCTGGTCAAGCTGCTGGAGAAAATGGGTGTGGATCAGGTCATGGTGCGTTCACCCATCACCTGCGAAACCCGCTACGGCGTGTGTGCTCAATGCTACGGCCGAGACCTCGGGCGCGGACATCGCATCAACATCGGCGAAGCGGTGGGCGTCATTGCGGCGCAATCCATCGGCGAGCCCGGCACCCAGCTGACCATGCGCACTTTCCACGTCGGCGGCGCGGCCTCGCGAGCGGCTGCTGCCAACGGCGTCGAAGTGAAGTCCAAGGGCACGGTTCGTCTGCACAACATCAAGACGGTGCGCCACGAAAAAGGCAACCTGGTCGCGGTGTCGCGCTCCGGTGAACTGGGCGTGGTGGATGAGTTCGGCCGCGAGCGCGAGCGCTACAAGATTCCGTATGGCGCCACCATCACGGTGAACGATGCCGACATCGTCACCGCCGGACAGTCGGTGGCGAATTGGGATCCGCATACCCACCCGGTGGTCACCGAAGTGGCCGGCATGATCAAGTTCTCCGACTTCGTCGACGGCATCACCGTCACCAGCCAGGTCGACGATGTCACGGGCCTCACCAGCACCGTGGTGCTGGATCCGAAACAGCGAGGTTCGGGCGGCAAGGACCTGCGCCCGGTCGTGCGCCTGATCAATGCCAAGGGCAAGGAAGTGACCTTCGCCAACACCGATATTCCGGCCGTGTACGCGCTGCCTGCGGGCGCGATCGTGAGCTTGGAAGACGGTTCGAAGGTGTCGGTGGGCGACGTGATCGCGCGCATCCCGCAAGAGTCGTCCAAGACCCGCGACATCACCGGCGGTCTGCCCCGGGTGGCCGATTTGTTCGAGGCTCGCAAGCCGAAGGATTCCGCGATTCTGGCGGAGCGTTCGGGCACGGTCAGCTTCGGCAAGGAGACCAAGGGCAAGCGCCGCCTGATCATCACCAACGAAGGCACCGACAAATACGAGGAGCTGATTCCGAAGTGGCGCAATCTCAACGTGTTCGAAGGCGAACAGGTGGAGAAGGGCGAAGTGATCGCCGACGGCGAGCCGAACCCGCATGACATATTGCGTCTACAGGGGGTCGAGGCCTTGGCCAACTACCTGGTGCGCGAAATTCAGGACGTGTACCGCCTGCAGGGCGTGAAGATCAACGACAAGCACATCGAAGTCATCGTGCGGCAGATGCTGCGCAAGATCGAGGTGTTGGAGACCGGCGACTCGGCGCTGCTCAAGGGCGAGCAGATGGACCGCGGCAGACTGTTGGACGTCATCGCCAAGCAGAAGGCCGAGGGCAAGCATCAGTCGACCTGGGAACCGATGTTGTTGGGCATCACCAAGGCCTCTTTGGCCACGGAATCCTTCATTTCAGCCGCCTCCTTCCAGGAAACCACCCGCGTCCTCACCGAGGCTGCGGTACGGGGACTGAAGGACGATCTGCGCGGCTTGAAGGAGAACGTCATCGTCGGCCGCTTGATACCCGCGGGCACCGGGTTCGCGTATCATGCACGCAGACGTCGCGCATTTGACGACAGCCGCCGCCGCAGCTTCATGGACGTTAGCGGTGGCATGGGCGACTCAGATGATGCAGTACCGGCGGGGGATACCGAGTCGGCAGAATAGAAAAATAATAAGTATCTGAAAGACATGGCCTCAGACTGGAAACGGTTTGGGGCCTTTTTTTTGGAACGGGGGGGTTACCACTCTGAGGCCGCTGCTTCGGCCGGCATTGAAATTTATAATTCGAGTTATAATCTTGCCCATGAAAGTTCAACGCAAGAAAAGAGCGGTTTCCAGTGCAGACAATGATCCGCTGATCCGGTATTCCGGCCCGGCACAAACTGTTGCTGCGAGCGTACCTCGTGCGCTTACCGCAGCAATAAAGGCAAAGGTTGGCAAACGTGAATTCTCAAGTTTTGTAGCGCGCGCCATGGCTCGAGAGTTAGTCGATCAGAACCGGGCGGCCTACGTGAGCTCATACGAGAAGGAGCACGGGCCGATCGACGAGAAGTTGACTGCCAGTTTTGAGGTTCTGTTTTCCAGGTGAATATTGTCTTGGATTCTGGCGCGATCATCGCATCGGAGAATAATGACCTGACACTGGCCGCAATACTGAAGGGCGCGCGTAAGAACCGAACACCTATCGTGGTGCCGGCGACTGTTGTCGCCGAAACTTGGCGCGGACCGTCAACTCATGCGCGTGCCGCCCATTTGTTCGGTTCCGTTGACGGGTTCCCGGAACTCAACGAACAGAGTGCTCGTCGAGTGGGAGCGTTGCTTGCGCTCTTCAAGACCGCAGCGATCGTGGACGGCAACGTCGTCGCCGTAGCGATTGCGCTACGGCCTGCGACGATCGTGACTTCCGATGTGGACGACATCACTCATCTGCTGGCGACTGCGAAAATATCGCATGCCATGATGGGTGCGCGTGGCAGTGCCTCCGCCGATGTTGTTATTGTCCGCGTTTGAAAGGGTTGTACGGCAGGCAGCTTCTACCTGAGCGGACACGGGTGTTGGATAGGGGCATCCGCACGCAGCGCGCTCGGACGAGCGCTTAGAACCCCGGCGGCATTTCCGCGGAAACGTTCAAGGCATGCTCCAGCGCCATTCCCACACGCGCGATCGTGCCCTCATCGAACAGCCGTCCAACCAGCGTCACTCCATGCGGCACGCGTCGCGGAGGATCGAAACGCGGCAGCGGATGGGTCGGATCGGGCGCCCAATCGCTGCGGGCCTCCGAGACTTGCACGAATCCCGCGCGCAGGGTGAGTGAGGGAAGACCGGTGAAATTGCCGATGGTGAGCATTTCGTCGCGTAACGATGGCACCAGCAGCAGATCCACCTGCTTCAAAACCCGTTGCATCTCCTCGGCAACCGCGCGTCGCAAGCGCTCCGCCTGGACGAAATCCACGGCCGAAATGAAACGCGCCTGCCTGAAGCTGTTCGGCCACGCGTCCGGCGCCTGCACCTTGAGCAGATCGACCTTGCGGCTCAAGGTCAATTCCTCGAAAGCCGCCGCGGCTTCGGCAATCAGGATGGCGTTCAGCGACTCATAGGGCCAATCCGGAATCTTCACTTCCACAGCATGCATTCCCAAGGACTCAATTTGCTTCAGCGCGGCGCGGTCGACCTCAGTCGAGCCTTCGCCGCTCATCCAGCCGGGAAAATAGCCCACCCGCAGACCCTTGATCGGATGGTTGACGTCGAAATTCAGCGTGCTCGGAGTGCTCGAAACATCGCCGGAGTCGGCACCGGAAATCGCCTGCAGTACCAGCATGGTGTCTTCGACGCTGCGTGCAATGGGTCCGAGCTTGTCCAAAGACCAAGCCAGCGTCATCGATCCGGTGCGCGGCACCCGACCGAAGGTTGGACGCAGGCCAGTCAGTCCGCAGCGCATGCTCGGCGCAACGATGCTGCCTTCCGTTTCACTGCCGATCGAGAACGCCACCAAGCCGGCGGCCGTGGCGGCTCCGGGCCCTGCGCTGGAGCCTGAGGATCCTTCTTCCAACAGCCAAGGATTCATGGTCTGGCCGCCGAACCAAATATCGTTCAACGCCAGCGCGCCCAGGCTGAGCTTGGCAATCAGCACTGCTCCGGCCTCGTGTAAACGCTGAACCACCACCGCATCTTTCTGCGGTACCCGGTCCTTGAAGGGCTCGGCGCCGTAGGTGGTGCGGATTCCCGCGGTATCCAGCAAATCCTTGCCGCCCCAGGGAATGCCGTGCAGCGCTCCGCGATATCTGCCCGCCGCGATTTCGGCGTCGGCACGTTTTGCTTGTTGGATGGCAAGCTCAGGCGTCAGCGTGATGACGCAGCGTAATTTCGAGTCGAAGCGGGCGATGCGATCCAAGTAGATGTGAGTCAGCCGCTCGGAGGATAGCTGCCGGGACTGTATCCAACGAGACAGCTTCCACACAGGAGCGAATGCGATGTCCCGATCCGAGGTCGGCAGCGGGGCGGCCGGCGACTCGGAGCGCACGAAGTGATCCGGCGATGCCTGTGGATGATGACCGGGCAGCACCGGATTCCACAGCGAGTATGGCGCCAGAGTCTCACTCAGCGCGACCTTGCGCGGCCCGGTACGCCGCTCATACAACGCCGCCATGCTTTCGCGCCAATTGCCGGCCGCCTGGCTGCGCTCCGCCTCGGTGAGCTCGATCTGCACCAGCTTTTGCGCTTCCGCAAAAGTAGCCGCCGTCACTTCCGGCCCAACCGGCGTGGCCGTGCCAAATGCGCTCGGTGTACCCGGTGGAGTGTCCTCGGCATGGGCCGACGCACCGCCGTCCAGCGAGGCCAGCAAGGCGGCGGACGTGGTGGCGAGGAACTCGCGACGCGACTTCAGCATGACGCATTGTAAGAGGCTTGACCCGGCCGGTCGACTCATTGTCTTACAGACCAATCTACGGAAAGTGGTCAGTCTGATCTCCTCCAAAACCACCCGGGAATTGCCATGCCCAACATCGACGATCCGCCTTTCTTGATCGCCGTCGCTCCGACCGAGCAAAGCGCCCCATCGACCGGCACCGTCGACGACGACGATGAACCGGAAGACGAAAGCGAGGACGAGAACGAGGCCCCGATTCGCGAAACCACCGACGCCACCGAGGCTCCGGAGGAGTTCGAAAAGGACGACGAGGATCCCGAGTAGTTCTCAGAACTGCGTCCTGCTTCGAACAATCGACCCAGGCGTGACATCGATCACGCTTTTGCCGCATGGCCCCTTTATTCTTGGGCCATGTTATTGCTTGCCGCCTTCAATCGTATTTGGACTCCCCGCGAGCAGGAAGCCGAGGGCAATGATCTGTTGGCCGAATCGCATGCGGCGCTCGGACACCTTGGCTTGACCGTCATCGCGCTGGTGTTCGTCCTGACCACCTTCTGGAAGAGCTGAAAAGCCGGGATTCCCGCCGGCGACGCTCCTGCTAGGCTATGCCTCAAACATAGGCCGGGCAGGGAGTGTGCATGATCGAATTCTCGGGTCTTTCCAAGACTTACGGCTCTTTTTGTGCGCTCGCGCCGCTGAACCTCACTGTTCCCCGCGGCGAAATGTTTGGCTTTCTTGGGCCCAATGGCGCCGGCAAGACGACCACCATCCGCATGATGATGGGCATCTTGGTGCCGAGTGCGGGTTCCGTCAGGATCCGGGGCCTCGATCCGCACCAGGATGGGGCCGAAGTCAAACGCCATGTCGGTTATCTACCGGACAGCCCGATCTTCTATGACTACTTGCGCGGCCGCGAAATCATCCAATTCATCGGCGAAATGCATGGCTTGAGCGCCAAGGAGGCCCTCGAGCGCACCGATCGGCTGATGCAAGAATTCGGTCTCGAGGAAGTCGCGCAGGAGTACGCCGTCAATTACTCCATGGGCATGAAGAAGAAATTGGGATTGGCGTGCGCTTTGATTCACCGGCCGTCGGTGTTGATTCTCGATGAACCCACCAATGGACTTGATCCGCGTGCCTCGCGCGACGTGCAGCAGCGGCTGCGCAAGAGTGTCGACGAGGGCATGACCATCTTCTTGTCGACGCATATCTTGGACATGGCTGAGCGGCTTTGCAGCCGCATCGGCATCATCCACCACGGTCAGTTGGTCGCAACCGGCAGTCCTCAGGAACTCAAAGAGAAAGTCACGGCTGGAGGGACCCTCGAAGAGGTATTTCTTGCCGTTACCGATGAATCCGCTCACCCATGAGCGTTTCTGCGCCCCGCGCGGTATGGCTGCTCACTGTGTTGCGCATGAAACGCGTGGCCAACATGATGACTGCCGGGTACAACCGTCGACGCTCCGTGAAAAGAGGGCAGCCGGCCGTGCGCCAGGCCACGCCCGGCAAGAGACGCAATCGCTGGGTGGTCAGCACGTTGGTGGGCATTCTCATGCTGGGGATATACGGCAACATTGCCCGCCAGAGTTTCGTCAATCTGCACCAAGTGCTCGATCACCTCGGGCGAGTACGCCATGTCACGCCATCCGGCGCGCTCAGCGACGCCATGCTGCGCGGCCTGTCGATGGAGTTCAGCTTGCTGCTGATCGTGGCGTTCTTGGGTGCTCTGGCCAGCCGTGAACTGTCGCAGCCGGATTGGGACCTGGAATGGCTGGTGACCCTGCCCATCCGTACGCCGCTGCTGCTTTGGAGCCGCATCATCGAGCGTTCGGTTGCGACGCCCATCGGATTGCTCACCATGCTGCCGACCAACGTCATGCTGGCCTGGATCTCCGGCTATCGTTGGACCGCCCTGTTGGTCGGCGCCGCCGCGGCAGTTCCGTTGCTGCTGCTGGCGGCGGTGGCCCGCACGCTGGTCGATACGGGCCTGCGCATGTCCTTGAGCGCCTCGAAGCTGCGTAATCTGCAGGCCGCCTTGTCCATCGTCGGCGTGATCCTGTTGTATGTGGTGATATCGCTGGGACTTGCCTCGCCGATGGCTTTCATCATTGAATGGGCCCGTAATTTCCCGATGTGGGCCACGTGGCTGCCGCCTGGGCTGGTGATTCGTGCCGTCAATGCGCAGGAACCGGCGAGACAGGCAATGCTTTGGGCAGGCCTGCTTGCGGAAGTCGGGATTGTGCTCGTCACAGGCGTCGCAATTTTGACTTTCCAGCTGCGAAACGGCGTGGTTGCCTCGAGTTCCCGCGAGACGGCACGCAGCAGCGCACCGGCGCCAAGCCGTGCCATGTTCCGGCTTGGCAGCGTGGTCCAACATCGCGAGCTTCGCTTGTTGATGCGCGATCGGACTTTCATGGTCCAAACCTTGGTCTTGCCCGTGGTCATTGTGGTCAGTCAGATTTTTTTTCAGGGCCGCATTTTCAATGGCTCGTTTGCGGCAGCCAGCAACACCGCCGTGGCCACGATTGCCTTCGTCATCGCCTCCTACACCTTGATGATGTCCGCGTTTCAGACCTTGAATTCGGAAGGCGCTTCATTGTGGCTGTTGTACACGGTGCCGCGCTCGATTGAGAGCGTGCTTCTGGAGAAGGCGCGCTTGTGGGCGGTCCTGGCGTTGATCTACCCGCTGGCAGTGTTCGTGATTGCCGCGGTCGTGAAGCAACGGCTGGATATTGAAATGCTGGGCCTGGCGGCGGTGGTGTTGCTCGGCGTTCCCATCTATACCGGCATCGCAGTTTCGCTGGGGGTGTATGCCTGCGATCCCTTGGCCCAGGAGGTCGGAGCCAAGCTGCGCCCTACGTACACCTACTTGTATCTGATGTTGGCAGGGTTGTACACCTATGCCCTCTATTCGAGCCAATGGGCGCAGCGTCTGGTGCTCATCGTGCTCAGCGGCTTGCTCGCTTTGGCGTTATGGCAGAAGGCGCGCGATGAGTTGCCCTACCTGCTCGATCCGGCTGCATCCCCGCCGGCCCGCGTGTCGACCTCAGATGGCGTGATTGCGGCCATGATTTTTTTCGTGGTACAGGGAATCGTTGCCGCAGTCGCCATCTCCGCGACGCATCAATTGTCGGGCGGCGAGTTGATAACGGCTTATTCGATCGGCGGCGCGACCGCGTTTGGTCTGCTGCGCTATGTCTATTGGCGCGCCAAGACCCAGGATGTGCCGAGGGTATTGGGAACGCGTATCCAACGCGCGATCGCTACGGGAACTGCGGCCGGCACGGCCGCCGCCGCCGCCGGCATCCTGTACCTATACTTGTTGCAGCGCCTGGGTCTGATGCAAGATCTGCGGCAGCAGGCAAGTTCCGTCGCTGCCGGTGGGTTCTGGATTCCCATCCTCGCCATTGCCGCGGCACCGCTGTTCGAAGAGTTCATCTTTCGCGGTCTGATATTTGGCGGCTTGAGGCGCTCAATGACGATTATACCGGCGGTCCTCGCCAGCGCCGCCGTGTTTGCCATTGTGCATCCGCCGGCTTCCATGATCCCCGTATTCGGACTCGGCGTGTGCGCGGCTTTCGCCTATGAGCGTGCTCGAATGCTGCTTGCACCCATGTTGGCGCACGCCATCTACAATGCCGCTGTCATTGCCTATCAGAGCACGTGGTGAGGGACACGGTGTTCGACCGTCGATGGGCGGCCGGCGGGCGTACGACCAAGGTAAGATGTCGCTCTTGACCCGCTGAGGGATGCTATGGCCGATTCGGAGCTCGATATTCTCATCCGCTCCTCCGAGGGCGGCGATCCGAGAGCACGAGAACAATTGTTTACCGTGCTGTATGCGGAGTTGCATGCCTTGGCCCAGCGCCAACTGCGCCGCAGTGCCAGCATGACATTGAGTCCCACGACGTTGCTGCACGAAACCTATCTTGATATGTCCAGCCGCGAATCAGGGGCGTTCCCAGACCGTGCGCGCTTTCTCGCCTATGCGTCACGGGCGATGCGCGGCCTCATAGTCGATTATCACCGCAGCCGCTCGGCGAAAAAACGTGGCGGCGAATTCGAGATCACGGCATTGCCGACGGAGCTGCCCGAGGGCGAATCCGAACTGCAGTTGGATCGTCTCAGCGAAGCGGTGGATGCCCTGAATGACATCGATCCGCGCCTGGCGCAGGTGGTCGATCTGAAGTTCTTTTGCGGTTTGACGTTTGCAGAGATCGGCGCCGCGCTCGATGCGTCGGAGCGCACCATCAAACGAGACTGGGAGAAAGCGCGCATTTTGCTGCAACATGAAATGCAGGAAGACTGAGTTCCGCGGCGCGAATGTGTATCATTCGCCCGTGCAAATGCCCCTGCAAATCATCCGCAAATCCTCGTTCGTTTCCGTCCCCTGGAAGAACGGCGGCGGGATCACGCACGAAGCGATGCGTGTGCCGGAAACAGGCGACCCGTTTCTCTGGCGGGTGAGCATCGCGCATATCGATTCATCGGGCCCTTTTTCGGACTTTTCCGGCTACCAGCGGATCATGGTGCTGTTGCGCGGAACGGGTGTCACGCTGCGGTTCAACGCAGGCGAAACGCGCGAACTGCGCAGCGTCGGACAGCTGGTGGAGTTCGACGGCGCCGGGCAAACCTACTGCGAGCTGTTGGATGGACCCTGCGTCGATTTCAACCTGATGGTTGCAGCATCCATGCCGGTTCAAGCGCGGGTGACCCGGCTCGACGCCGGAATTGCCGTGGCCGCCAAGCACGATCAGGCTGCGCTTATTTTCGGCGTCGATGATCCTGTGCTGCTCGAAAGCGACGCCGGCGAAAGCACCACACTCGAACCCTGGGACTTGGCGGTGATCCGAGGCAGCGGCGCCCGCTTGAATCGGGTGGCGAGCGGCAATATTCCGACCGTGGGGTCGGTTTTCATAGCGACCGTGGACGAACGGGTCGTGGCTTCATGACAGACGATTTGCAAGCGTTGCGCGAGGCTATCCGTGAACAGGGAAGAGCGGCGGAGGATCGAGCCGTGAGCGGCTTGTTGCACTCGTTGGAACTTACCGGCGGCGGCCGCCATCGCGCCGTGACCGTTGCGATGGCGCTGGTCGAGGGCGCCCGCGCCCGCCGCGACGAACGTCCTTTTCTCGATGCCTTCCTGCAGCAGTTCGGCCTGTCGAACCAGGAGGGCATCGCCCTCATGTGCATAGCGGAAGCGCTGTTGCGCATTCCGGACGACGCGACGGCCGATCGGCTGATCGCGGAAAAACTCGCAACCGGGGATTGGTCCTCGCATGCAGGCAAATCGGAATCGCTTTTCGTCAACGCGTCCACCTGGGGGCTGATGCTGACCGGCGGCATTTTGGAGTTGGATCCGTCCATCAAAACCGATGCGGGCGGATGGATGCGCAAACTCACCCGTAAGGCAGGAGAGCCCTTGGTGCGCCTCGCGGTGCGCCGCGCCATGCGCATCATCGGCGGCGAGTTCGTCGTCGGTCGCAGCATCGAGGAGGCATTGGAGCGAAGTGCCCGGGAAGCAGATCTGGCGGTCTGTTCTTTTGACATGCTGGGGGAGGGTGCGCGCACCCTGCAAGACGCCGGCCGTTATCTCAAGTCCTACCAGCACGCCATCGATGTGATTGGCGCCGCGGCATCCGGTCGGCAGCCTGACGAATCATCCAGCATTTCAATCAAGCTCTCGGCTTTGGAGCCACGCTACAGCCTGCTGCAACGTGATCTTGTGCTGAAGCGGCTGGTGCCGCAGGTGCTGGAACTGGCGCGCAGGGCTGCCCGGCTGGGAATTCAATTCACCATCGACGCGGAAGAGGCCGACCGTCTGGATTTGTCCCTGGATGTCATTGAAGAGCTGTGCCGCGACCCCGCCACTCGTTCATGGCCTGGCCTTGGGCTGGCCATACAGGCCTACGGCAAGCGCGCACCGCAGGTGATCGACTGGGTGGCCGCCGCCGCGCGTCATCATGGCCGACAGATCGCCGTGCGCCTGGTCAAAGGAGCGTATTGGGATTCCGAGATAAAGCGAAGCCAGGAGCGGGGGCTCGGCGGTTACCCGGTCTACACGCGCAAGCTCAGCACGGATGTGTCGTATCTGGCTTGCGCCGGCAGATTGTTCATGCACAGCGACGTGATCTATGCACAATTCGCAACACATAACGCGCACAGCATCGCGGCCATACTCGAGCTGGCGCCCGCGACTGCCAGATTCGAGTTCCAACGCCTGCATGGGATGGGGCGGCTGCTGTACGCCGAAGCGGCGCGTCAGGTGCCGCGTTTTCCGCAGGTGCGGGTGTATGCCCCGGTCGGAGAACACAAGGACTTATTGGCTTATTTGGTGCGCCGCCTGCTGGAGAACGGCGCAAACACGTCCTTCGTCAATCGTTTCATGGATGAGCAGGTGCCGGTCGCTGAAATCGTGCGCGACCCGATCTCGGAACTCGAACGGCTGGAAACTTTTGCGCATGCACGCTTGCCGTTGCCCGCCGCCTTGTATTCGGACCGTCGCAATTCCAACGGGGTGGATCTAGGCGATCCGGATGAAGTGCGGGGATTGCATGAACGGTTGGCGCGCGCGCGCACCCCGGGCGAAACGCCGGGGCATTCGGGCCCCATCATCAACGGAACAACGCTGCCCGGCGCGATGCGACCGGTCACCAATCCTGCCGATCACAGCGACATCATCGGCGAATCTCGCGACGCGACGGCGCAGGAAATCGGCTCGGCGTTTGCGGCCGCCGTGGGCGCGGTCCATGAGTGGAATGGCGCCGGCGGCGATGCCCGGGCGGGTTGTTTGGAAAAGGCAGCCGATCTGTTGGAGGCGGACCGCGCCGGGTTTCATGCATTGCTGGTGCGCGAGGCTGGGAAAACCATCAACGATGCCATTTCCGAAGTGCGCGAGGCGGTGGACTTCTGCCGCTACTACGCCTTGCGGGCGCGCCAGCAATTCGGCGCTCCGCAGCGGCTGCAAGGCCCCACCGGCGAAATGAACGAGCTCTCGCTGCAGGGGCGCGGCGTCTTCGCCTGCATCAGTCCCTGGAATTTTCCATTGGCGATTTTCGCAGGACAGGTGACCGCCGCGCTGGCAGCGGGAAACGCGGTGGTCGCCAAACCTGCCGAACCGACTCCTTTGATTGCGGCCCGCTTCGTTCGGCTGCTGCACCAGGCGGGAGTGGCGCCCGGGGTGGTGCATCTGGTGCCGGCGCCGGGCCGTCTGTTCGGCGAAGTTGCTTTCGCGCATGCCGCGCTTGCCGGGGTGGCCATGACAGGTTCCACGGCAACCGCGCTGACCATCAATCGCGCGCTGGCGGCTCGTTCCGGGGCCATCGTCCCGCTGATTGCAGAAACCGGCGGCCTGAACGCCATGATCGTCGATTCGACCGCGCTTCCCGAACAGGTGGTCGACGACGTCATCAGTTCGGCTTTCCTGAGTGCCGGCCAACGTTGCTCCGCGTTGCGCCTGCTGTTCCTTCAGGAGGAGATCGCCGACACGGTGTTGGAAATGATCGCGGGCGCCATGGACGAACTGTCCATCGGCAATCCGGCGGATTTTTCCGTCGATGTGGGGCCGGTAATTACTGCGGCCGCGGCGCAAGGTCTGACGGCACACGTCGAACGCATGCGGCGCGAGGCGCGAATCATCAAGGCTTGCCCGCTCGGGGCTGCGCACGCGCGCGGCACCTTCATCGCACCGCATCTGATCGAACTGCGGAACGCCGCGCAACTGACGCGCGAGGAGTTCGGGCCGATTTTGCACGTGGTCCGCTATCGCTCCACCGAAGTGCAGCAGGTTCTCAGCGACATTCGTTCCAGTCACTATGGCCTCACCTTGGGCGTGCAGACGCGTCTCGAGTCATTCTGGCAGCAGGTGTTTGCCGGAACGGCCGTCGGCAATACTTATGTAAACCGAAACATGATCGGCGCGGTGGTCGGTGTGCAGCCGTTCGGCGGCACCGGTCTGTCGGGCACCGGACCGAAGGCGGGCGGCCCGCATTACTTGAGCCGCTTCGCCAACGAGCGAACGCTCACCGTCAATACCACGGCAACCGGCGGAAATGCAGCGCTGTTGAATCTCGGCAACTAGCCGGGCTCGTCGGTGTCAGTAAAATCCTACAGCCTGCGTCAGCCGCTCTTGCTGCGCTACAGCGGCGTTTTCCCGTAGAATTTTGGGCGTTTCCGGGTTGCCGACCGAATGCAAAACAACGCTACACCGCAAACCGCACTGGGTATCGCACGATCGAAGCTTCCCCTACCGCCGCGAACTCTCGCCGGCTTTCTCCTGGCGGTCGTGGCAGTTGCCATCGTTGCGGTGCTCAGCTATCAATCTTTGCAGTCCACGGTCGCTACGTCGCAAAATCTGGCCGGGACCGTCGAAGTTCTGTCGCAACTCGATGGTCTGCTCTCGACTTTGAAGGATGCGGAAACCGGGCAACGCGGCTATTTGTTGACGGGCGAGGAAAGTTATCTAGAACCCTACACCGACGCGAAGGCCGCACTGGCCGGCGAGTTTCGGGCCATGCGCGCGCTGCTGCGCGATCGGCCCGAACAAACCCGGCGTCTGGATACTCTGGAAAACCAGGCCGCCATCAAGATGGCGGAGTTGGAATCGACCATTGCGGCTCACCAAGCGGGTCAGCACGAAAAAGCCTTAGGTATAGTGCGCACGGATCGCGGCAAGATCTACATGGATCGAATTCGCGCCACGGTCACCGACATGGCCGACGCCGAGCGGCTGCTGATCGCGCAACGGAGCACGGAATCCAAGAGCGCCGCAGCCTTCTCGTTGGCAGTGACACTGGGCGGCTCGGGGCTCTTGTTGTTCCTGATCGCCGGTGCTGCGCTGGTGGCATCGCGCGAATTTCGCGAGCGCGAATCCCAGGCTTGGATACGCGCCGGCCAGATGGGCCTGAGCGAGAAACTGCAGGGTGATCAGCCTTTGGACAAATTGGGCGGCAACCTGCTGGCCTTCCTAGCCGCGGTGACCGACGCGCAAGTCGGCGCCGTCTATATCGCGGAAGGCGGCCGATTCCGCCGCTTCGGCGGATTTGCGATTGCGCCCGGCAGTTTGAACGAGCTGCGGCCCGGCGACGGATTGCTCGGCCAGGCGGTGCGCGATAATCGCACGCTGCATGTGCGAGATGTGCCGGTGGGCTATCTGCCCATCACCTCGGCCGTTGGCCAGGGAACGCCCGCGGAGCTGTTGGTGGTTCCGGCCAGCATAGACGGCGTGGTTCACGCGGTGTTGGAACTGGGTTATTTCAGGTCGACCGACCGCGATGAGCGCGACTTGCTGTCGCGGGTGTCGGAATCCATCGCGGTGGCCGTGCGTGCTTCCAAGGATCGGCAGAGACTGGAAGAGTTGCTGCAGGAAACCCAACAGCAGGCTGAGGAATTGCAGGCCGGCCAGGAAGAGCTGCGGGTCACCAATGAGGAACTCGAGGAGCAAGGCCGCGCGCTGCGCGAGTCGCAGTCAAATCTTGAAACGCAGCAGGCCGAACTCGAGCAGATCAACTCGCAGCTCGAAGAGCAGACCCAGCTGCTGGAACACCAGAAGGATGCCCTGGCAAAAGCACACCAGGTGCTGACTGCAAGGTCCGACGAGCTGCAGAAGGCCAACGAATACAAGAGCGAATTCTTGGCCAATATGAGTCACGAGCTGCGCACGCCGCTGAACAGCACCTTGATTCTCGCCAAGCTTTTGGCGGACAACAAGGACGGCAATTTGACCGAGCAGCAGGTGAAGTTTGCACAGACCATCACCTCCGCGGGCAACGACCTGCTGATTCTCATCAATGATGTACTGGATCTGTCGAGAATCGAGTCGGGCAAGGTCGATCTTTCGATGGAGACCACGCGGGTCATCGACGTGGTGGATTCCCTGGTGAAAACTTTCCAGCCCATCGGCGCGCAAAAACACGTTCGATTCGACTGGAGCGTCGAACCGGGGGTGCCTGAGAGCATCGAAACCGATTCCCAGCGGCTGGGCCAGATTCTCAAGAACCTGCTGTCGAATGCCTTCAAGTTCACCGAAAAAGGCGAGGTGGGGCTGCGCGTGTTCGCGCCCGATGCCGGCACCTTGGCGTTTGCGGTGCGCGACACAGGGGTGGGAATCGCTGCACACCAGCAAGAGGTGATCTTCGAGGCGTTCAGGCAAGCCGACGGCAGCATACATCGCAAGTTTGGGGGGACCGGCCTCGGGCTGTCGATTTCGCGGGACTTGGCCGCGTTGCTGGGGGGCGTCATCAGCGTGCAAAGCGAACCCGGGGTCGGCAGCGTGTTCACCTTGTCGATCAGCACGCGGCCCCGCCCTGCCGCGGTGGCCGCTGAACCAACCGCCCCGCAGGCCGCCGTTGCGGCCCCCCTGCTCGCGAGCCCGCCGGCCGCAAAATCACAGACCTCGATCGGCGTGAGTGACGACCGGATGTCCATCACTCCGGGCGGGCGCATCATCCTGCTGGTCGAGGACGACCTGGCCTTCGCGGCGATCTTGCGCGACTTGGTGCGGGAAATGGGTTTTCAATGCGTCGCGACGTCTTCAGCCGCCGATGGACTGGATGCCGCCGCACAATTTCTCCCCAGCGCCATCTTGCTGGACGTCAATCTTCCCGACCACTCCGGACTTGGCGTCCTGGACCGCTTGAAGCGTGATCCCAAGACCCGGCACATTCCCGTGCACGTCATTTCGGTTGCCGACTACCGGCGCGAAGCCCTGGAACTTGGCGCGGTGGGTTACGCCCTGAAGCCGGCCAAGAGGGAAGAGCTGATCGACGCGCTGCGCAGGCTCGAAGCAAAATTCTCGCAAAGCATGCGCCATGTGCTGATCGTCGAGGACGATGCCCGGCAACGCGACAGCATTCGGCAGTTGCTGACAAACGGCGATGTGCAGATCACCGCAGTCGCGACGGCAGGCGAAGCTTTGGTACATCTGCGCGCGACCACCTTCGATTGCATGGTGGTCGACTTCAACTTGCCGGATTACAGCGGCTACGATCTGCTGGAAAAAATGTCGCAGCAGGAAGACGTGGCGTTCCCGCCGGTCATCATTTACACGGGACGAGCCTTGTCCCGGGAGGAAGAGCAGCGGCTGCGCCGCTACTCGAAGTCCATCATCATCAAGGACGCGCGATCGCCCGAGCGGCTGCTGGACGAAGTGACGCTGTTCCTGCATCAGGTGGAGGCCAAACTGCCTCCGGACCGCCAGCAGATGCTGCGCACCTCCCGAAACCGCGAGAGCCAGTTGGAAGGGCGGCGCGTATTGGTGGTGGAGGATGACGTGCGCAACATTTTCGCGCTGTCGAGCGTGTTGGAACCCAAAGGCGTGTCGATCGTCATAGCCCGCAATGGCCGCGAGGCCTTGGAGGCATTGGCACGGGCTCCCAAGCGAAGCGCCGATGCCATCGATCTGGTGTTGATGGACATCATGATGCCGGAAATGGATGGGCTGACGGCCATGCGGGAGATCCGCAAGAACGCCGATTGGAAAAACCTGCCCATCATCGCGCTGACCGCGAAAGCCATGGCCGACGATCACGATCGATGCCTCGAGGCCGGCGCCAATGACTATATCGCCAAACCTTTGGACGTGGAGAAGCTCCTGTCGCTGGTGCGGGTATGGATGCCGAAGTAGACAGCCGCTACACCGTAGGCCGCGAATTCGAGATCGAATTCGGCCTGATCATCGAGGCGATCTACCGGCTTTATCACTACGATTTTCGCGAATATGCACCCGCATCGTTGCGCCGCCGCCTGCGCGCGGCGATGGCCCGCTTCGAGTGCCGCACGTTGTCGCAGCTGCAAGACCGGGTCATGCATGACCCGTCGGTGTTCCGGCCGCTGCTGGATTTCCTCACCGTGCAGGTCAGCGAGATGTTCCGTGATCCTGGCTATTTTCGAGCTCTGCGCGAACAGGTCATTCCCATGCTGCGCACCTATCCCTCGCTCAAGGTTTGGGTCGCAGGCTGCAGCAGCGGCGAGGAAGCCTACTCGTTGGCAATTCTGCTGCACGAAGAAGGGCTTCTGGAAAAAACCATTTTGTACGCCACCGATATCAATCCGCAGACACTGCAGGTCGCGGCCGCCGGCGTGTACGACCTGAACAGAATTGCCGGCTTCACCGCCAATCATCACAGGTCCGGAGCGCGATCCTCGCTCTCCGACTACTACACCGCAGCCTACGGCCGCGCCGTATTCGACAAATCCTTGAAGGAGCACATCGTCTTCTCCGATCACAGCCTGGCGACCGACAGCGTATTTGCCGAGATGCAATTGGTGTCGTGCCGCAACGTACTGATCTATTTCAATCGCAAGCTGCAAGACCGCGCGCTGGGGCTGTTTCGCGACTCACTGTGCAGACAGGGTTTTCTCGGCATCGGCGCCAAGGAGTCGTTGCGCTTCTCCTCGGAAGCGGACCGGTTCGTGAACTTCGTCGCCGAGGAACGGATCTACCAGAAGCGTGCCGGGACATGACCCTGTTGCAGGAAATCGAAGCGGTGGTGATCGGGGCATCGGCCGGCGGCATTCAGGCTTTGTCCGTGGTTTTGCCGGCGTTGCCCGCGAATCTGCGCGCGCCGGTGTTCATCGTGCTGCACCTGCCCCGTGACCGTCCGAGCGTGTTGGCGGAGATTTTTGGCCGCAAATGCGCGGTTCCGGTGCGCGAGGCGCAGGATAAGGAATTGGTGGTGCCGGGAACGGTGTATTTCGCGCCCAACAACTATCATTTGTTAGTGGACGACGGTCCGCAACTGGCACTTTCGGCCGACGATCCGGTGCATCATTCACGTCCTTCCGTCGACGTCCTGTTCGAGTCGGCATCGGAGATCTACAAGGAGCGCCTGTTGGGCATCATACTGTCGGGCGCAAACGAAGACGGCGCGCAGGGGCTCGCTGCGATACACGACGCAGGCGGGATTACCATCGTGCAACGGCCGGACACGGCGAGTGCGCCCAACATGGCGCTTTCCGCTTTGAAGCTGCGTCCCGCCGACCGCGTATTGCCGCTCGAGGAGATTGCGGTGTTGCTGAGAACATTGAACTAATCCATGGATACCGCTGTGATCCCCCCGGTCAAATGCCTGCTGGTCGACGATCTCGAGGAGAATCTGCTGGCGCTTTCGGCTCTGCTGGAACGGCCCGATGTAGAGTTGCTGACCGCCCGTTCAGGGCGGGAGGCGCTGGAATTGTTGCTGATTCACGATGTCGCGCTGGCTTTCCTGGACGTGCAAATGCCGGACATGGACGGATTCCAGCTGGCCGAACTGTTGCGAGGCACAGAGCGGACCCGGCACATTCCCTTGATCTTCGTTACCGCCGGCGCGCGCGAACAATACCGCATGTTCAAGGGTTACGAGTCCGGTGCAGTCGATTTCATCTATAAGCCCATCGAGCCGCATATTCTGCAAAACAAGGCGGAAGTTTTTTTTCAGCTGTACCGCCAACGACAGCAGCTGGCTTTGGAACTCAACGATCGCACCGAGACGCTGCGGCTCAACGAAATGTTCAGTGCCTTGCTGGCCCATGACCTGCGCAATCCCTTGAGCGCCATTCTCGCGTCCGCCCACCTGTTGCAGAAGCGGGGCACCGATCAACTGTCGCAGGACACTGCGACGCGCATCATGAACAGCGGAAATCGAATGGCCCGCTTGATCGAAGATATGCTCGATCTGGCGCGTGCACGGCTGGCAGGCGGCATCGTGGTGAAACGGCAGCCCACCGACGTCAAAGTTCTGGTCGACAAGGTGGTTCGCGAGCACCAAGCGGCTGCTCCGGATCGGCTCATAGAATCAAGCTTCCATGGCGACCTTTCAGGACTGTGGGATCCGGAGCGAATCGCCCAGGTGGCCTCCAACCTGATTGGCAATGCCATCAAACATGGCAACAGGGCGGCACCGGTGGGTGTGCGACTGGATGGATCGGCCGACTGCGTCACCCTGGTCGTCAAGAATGGCGGGACCATCGCAGAGGAGGTGCGGCCGCATTTATTCGATCCTTTCCGGGGCGCCCAGCGCGAGGGAGGCAGGAGTGAAGGACTGGGACTGGGTCTTTACATCGTGTCGCAGATCGTTCAGGCGCACGAAGGCAAAGTCGAAGTGCAGACCGGCGCCCACGATGAAACTTCGTTCGTCGTGACGCTGCCGCGACGCACGCCGTGACGCACAGTGTGACGCGCAGCTAATGGGGACCGGCGGCGGCGTTCTGCGTCAAATGCTCGATCAGCGCGTCGATTTCTGAGCTGTCGAACGGCTTGATGATTGCCCGAACATTGGGCCCCCAGCCTTCCAGCCCGAAGTCCAAGGAATAGCCTGATGCGATGATGACGGGCAACTTGGGCTTCATGCCGAGCACGTTGCGCACCAGATCCAAACCCGACATGACCGGCAGGCTGACGTCGGTGATGAGTACGTCGAAAGGTTGGGTACGAAAAACCTCCAACGCTTCTTCCGCGGATCCCAAGGCGACGATACGGCGCTGGTCGGCGCACAGCAGCTCGTAGGTAATTTCGCGCACCATCTCGTTGTCCTCGACGTATAGAATTTGCAAAGGCATGCTCACCGGCATTTACTCCGCAGTGACTTCCACGGTGACGTGCATCGAGACACAGTCATCCGGCGCGCCGATGAAGCCGCCCGCCAAGGGAGCGGCTTGGGAGGCCTGCCGGGCGACGGCCACGCGGATCAGATTCTTGCCCCCCACCAAGGCATTGGTGGGATCGAATTCCACCCAGCCGGCCCCTGGGAGGTAGACTTGCATCCATGCGTGCGTGGCGCCGCCGCCGACCAGTCCACTGGAGGCGCCGACCAGATTGGCATCGTATAAATAACCGGAAACGAAACGGGCCGCCAAGCCGATGCTACGCACGGCTTCCATCATGAACACGGCAAAATCGCGGCAGCTGCCCGATCTGAGCTGCAAGGTTTCGAGCGGCGACTGCACGCCAACCTCTTCGCGCCGTGCATAGCTGAATTCCTGTTTGATCGCCGTCGTCATGGCGGTCAGAACGCTCAGGGTGCCGCGGTCAGGCGTTGCATCGACGTGGAATTTCGCCCATTGATCGACCAGGTGTTCGGGATCGGGGTACTGACGATCCTTGGTGCGTGCCAAATCGGCGCTGTCGTCGGCGCTGTAGTTGAATGGCAGCTGTTGGGCGTAAGGCTCGATATAGATGGTCTCCTCCGGCAGCGGGTAATGTTCCGCCCGAAAGGTCGATTCGAAAATCAGCTCGTTCGACTGCGCGCTGAAATGAGTGACGGCGATGGAATTGCCGAATACATCGTGCATCCAGCGCACTTCGCTGGGAGTGGGAATCACCATGAGTGCGGTATCGAGCAACCTCAGGTCGTGACTGTCCCGAGGCCTCGACATCAGCCGATGCTCGCTCAGTGTGACTGGTTGGCGGTACCGGTATTCCGTGCGATGACGGACGAATAAAACCGTCAAGATGTTTGGTTTCCGCTGGATCTGAAGATTAATGGATTTTTTGCGCCAGCCAGAGGCCTGGTTTGCCGCGCTGGTTCAAGCCGATATGCACCAAGGCCGAATGATTTTCCCACAGCCGCGCTATCGGCAGGCCTTCGTGTTGAATATGTCGCGCCAGTTCAGGCAGCGGAGGGCGCGGGTTTCCAGCCCCTAAACTCGGCAGCTGCGCGCTCGCATCCGGGGCGGCGAACTGGCGGTGAGCCAGGGCTGAAGGGAATCCAGTCGCTCGTTCATCGGTTGCGGCCAACTGTGCCGGAGCGCGAAGATCCAAATGCTCGGGGGAGACGTGTTCTGTCACGTTCTGCCTAGACTGCGAATTCAAGGCATTGGCGCCGGGCGGAGCGGCAAAAGCAACATTCATGCAACAAATCTCCAACGCCACCCAAGCGGCAAGCAAAGCGGTAACTTTCAATCCCCTCGTTTGCATGTTGCGATTTGATCACGCGAAGTGCGGAGCGAATATTCGGTCGGCCCACCGATCAACCGTAGGAAACGTCTTAAAAAACCTTCTATCGGCAAAGTCCTACACGGGGTGCGGAGAATCGGTAATGCCCGCTTGCGCGCGCACGCGGGACCATTCCTGAAATGAAAAACCGTTTGAATACCTGGGGTTTGGTTTTGGCCGGCGGGGCCGGCAGCCGTCTTCAGGGCCTCACAAGGAATTCGCAAGGGGTCGTCGTACCCAAACAATTCTGTTCGCTGCAGGGCGGTCCCAGTCTGCTGCAGGAGGCTTTGCAGCGTGCTGCGGCCGTAGCGCCCATGCAGCGGGTGTGTACGGTGGTCGCCGAGCAGCACCGGCCCTGGTGGCGGGACATGTTGGGCTATCTGCCCGATGAGAACATCATCGTGCAGCCTGAGAATCGCGGTACGGCCCATGGCGTCCTGTTGCCGTTGTTACGCATTGCCGCGCGCGATCCCCAGGCCATCGTCGTCCTGCTTCCCGCTGACCATTACTTGAGTGACGAAGACATACTTATTCAGGCCCTGCGTGAAGCGGCCGTATGGGCCGGCGAGAACCGTGATGCGGTTTACGTGCTGGGCATGGAGCCCGATGAGCCGGACACGGAGCTGGGCTACATCCTGCCTGCACATCGATCACCGCAGACGCCGACGGGGGTGCTGCGCTTCATCGAAAAGCCCGCGTCTGATCGGGCACGCGCCCTACTGCAGCAGGGTGCGTTGTGGAACGCGTTCATCATGGCTGGCACGGCAAATGCCCTGTTGAAACTGTTCGATGCCAGGTTCGACAGTACTGTTCAAGCGATGCGTGATGCGGGCGTCGCCGCGGTTGAAGCGTTGTATGCACACCTGCGTGTGGTCGACTTTTCGCGCGATGTCTTGCAGGGCAACGAGTCGGTACTTCAGGTTTTGGCGGTTCCCAACTGTGGATGGACCGACCTGGGCACGCCTAGACGAGTCGGCATCACCTTGCAGCGCATTCTCGATGCAGAAACCACGTCGCCCCACCGGCCCTATGTCGCACCCCACGTGAACCTTGCACACCAATACGATCAACTCCTCCGAGGCCATGATCTTTCATACGGCCAGGTGGACCCGGGCCAGGTTGACTTGCATGCCTAGGCCGATGCCCGGCATCCGACATCGCATTGCTTTGCAGCATTGACGGCGGTTGCTGCAACGATGACGAAACTTACCTATGAGATTGTCAGGCACGACGGTGGCTGGGCTTATCGTGTCGATGAGACATTTTCTGAATCATTTGCTTCGCACGACGCTGCACGCCGCGCTGCCGAATTGGCCGCCTGAGCAATTCGACAGAGTGTCCAAGCCAATTGACGGACTTGGCACAGCCTTGCAACGCGGATCGCTTAATAACTATACTGGGGATCACCTTTCGGTAACACTGAAAGAGGCAAGCAGGGAGAAGCTTTCAATGCTAATTGGATTCAGCGTGACCAACTTTCGTTCGTTTCTCGCGCAGCAATCCATTTATTTCATCTCTTCCAGCGACGACTCGCACCGCCAAACACACTGTTTTTCCACCGGCTTTCGCGCCGTACCGGCCCTGAATCGTACGGCTGTGATATTTGGTCCGAATGCCAGCGGCAAGACCAATCTGTTCATGGCGCTGCGAAGCATGCGGGATCTCGTGTTGAATTCCACCGTATTCACCGAGGAGCAGTATCGCGAGGCGTTCACGCCCTTCGGCTTCGATCTCAAGGACGGAGCATCGACCAAATTCGAAATAGATCTGTTGTTGGACGGTCACCGCTACAAATATGCCTTTTCCTACAACGCTCGCCGTATCACCTACGAGCGTCTGACCGTGTATAGCGGCCGCAAGCCGCAGCGTTGGTTCGAGCGAAGTTTCGACTCCGCCACTCAGACGGAAAATTGGGCGCCGTTTTCCGTCAATGTCGAGGGCCACCGCGAGATGTGGCGCAAGGCCACCCGTCCGCGCGCGCTCTTCGTCACAACCGCGGCGCAGCTGGACGGAGAACAATTCGTTCCGCTGCTGCGTTGGTTCCAGACCCAGTTGGAGTTCGTGCTTGGTTCTGCGGACTATTTCAATGCTTCCGCACTCGCCAGACGCATGCGCGATACGCACTTCAAAAGCAGCATGCTCAACGTGCTGCAGATGATCAAGATCCCCATCGGCGACATCCGCATGATAGAGCGTGAGCGCCCGGAACCGCGCCCGCGGGAGAGCACCGATCGCGATGCTGCAGCAGGCGGCGATGCGAGTTCCGCGTTGGAGGTGTCCTATTCGCGCAGCAGTACCGCACCGGTATGGGTGAACCTGGCAAATGAGGGCGCCGGCGTGCGGCGCCTGTTGTTTCTATTGGGACCGCTGCTCGACACGATCCACCACGGCAAGTTGGCGGTGGTCGATAATTTCGACGCTGCCCTGCATCCGCTGGTGAGCCGTTTCGTGCTGCAATTGAACAGCCTGAAGAGCGGCGTGCGGCACAGGGCACAACTCTTGCTCAGCAGCCATAACACCTCGTTGATGGATCTGGATATCCTGCGACGGGATGAAATCTGGCTGATGGACACCGACAGCGATCGCGCCAGCCGGCTGTCCAGCATGACAAAGCATCATTTGCGTCGACGCGAAATGATTGCCAAGCATTATCTGCGCGGCCGCTACGGCGCCGTGCCGCAAATCGATGCAGTTGAATGAATCTGCATAAATATGCTACACAGGCATCCGCCGTCGTTCTGACGGAATTGGGGGCGAGCAGATGGAAATTCCAATGGTGGCCATACCCGTGCGATGCGCAAAATGCGGCGCATTGGGGCTATCGGAGTTTCCCGTGGTCGTTGTCGCCATCGCGCTGGTGAAGTGGAACAACATGTGCCTGTATGCGCCCTGTCACGAGGGCGCCTGGGATGCGGGCGAAACGGAACTGGAGGCGATCCGTCATCATTTGGGACGCGATTGGATTCGCGAGCACGGACAGGCGATTCTCAAGGCTCATTCGGCCAAAGTGAGCTTACTGGAACGAAACGAGCGCGAGGTCCAGCGAAAAATCCCGTTGGGCCACGTTACGACGCTGCGGCACGGTGCGCTCGGCGGGATGCCGCTGCAATTTCGTCAGGCGCGCGACGTCGACTAGCCCAGGCGCTTCGCCAGGTGGGCGCGCAGCGCCGTCAATTGCGCGCCGCTCAAATGACCGAGAATGCCGTGTCGATGCGCCGGTATGTGTGCGGTGACCGCCGCCTGATCGCCAAAGACATAGTGTCCGAATAGCGCCTGCCATGCCGCCCGCGTTTCCGGCGGCAGGGAGCGGATGCTTAGAATGGCGTGAAGCAACGCGTCGAACGCGGAATTCGCGCCAGCGTCGGTGCCGGCGCCGTCTCCCGACGAATGGCGCCACCAGTAGTTGACCAGCACGTTGAAGGAGTCCTGCGACTCGACGTGATGCCACCACAGCGGTGGAATGTAGAGGGCGTCACCCGGACCGAGATCCGCCGAGAGCGACGCAGACAGTGCTTCCCGGAAGCGTGGATAACGCTGTAGATCCGGTGCTCGCAGCGACACCAGGCTCATGGGCGCGCCGGTGGGGGCAAAGTCCAAGGGGCCTATGTACAGATTGGCGATCTGCTCGGGCGGGAATAACGTGAAGCGTCTGTGACCGGCAACGACACAGCCGATATTATTCCACTCATCGACATGTGCGGGCGTGGTAATTTTGTTTCCGATCCAGATGCGGGGCTGAATGCTTTGGTCGAGCAGCGCCAGCCGGTTGGCGGCACCGAAACCCGGCAAGCAGTCTTTGATCAGGGCGCTTTGCGCGGCCGCCGCAGGCGGCTTCGGGAATTGCGAATACCGCTGCACCTGCTCCGCAACAGCGGTGATCGAAAGTCGATTACGCAGGAAATTGAACCCGCTCATATCCGCGTTGTAAGAGATCTGCCCATCGACTTCCGGGGCCGCCAGCAATGCATCGACGGGCGACCCATTGTCGAATTCTTTCAAATATGCGATCAGATCAGCCGATGATTTCCTGGCCGCCCGAACCGCGGGCCATGCGGCAACCAGTCCGCGCAAGATCGCCGGCTGCCCATCGTCGGGCAGCTGATTCAATTCACGAACGGTCGCGGCCGCAGTCACCAAAAATAAACCTGCAGCGCGTCGCCGGTTCTGCGGCGTGGGATGTTCTTCAAGACTTCGGCATGATCGCGATAATTTGCCGCGCTGCGTTCCAGCAAATCGTCGATTTCTTGAATTCTATACACCCCTTCAGTGGCCGAAGGCGCATGCAGCATGGCTCGTTCCGGAAAAATTCCCATGCCGGCCATGATCGAATACCACGAGAACACCGGATAGCCGCGGCCCAACTTCTGCTGACGGACCGCTGGTGCGATGCCATTGCCCGACATCCACAGGTTCAGCAATTGCTTCAGAGCGTCCGACAGGTTGAGATTTGCGGCGTTGGCGCGCCAATACTCGGTGTCGGTGCGTGAATTGGTCTTGTAATGGGTCACGATGTAGTCGCGAGTGCCCTCGAAGTGCTGGTTCACGCCAGCATTGAAACCGTCATGCGCAGCCTCGCTCAGGTCGCCCTGCAGTAAGGCATGGGTGAAGGCGTTGGCGGTCTGTTGAATGAACAACAGCGCGGTGGCTTCCAGCGGTTCGATGAAGCCCTGCGACAGGCCGATCGCCACGCAATTCTTGTTCCAGTGCCGGGTGACGCGTCCGATTTTCATTTTCAGGTGGCGTGCCTGCGTGTCCGATTCCAGCAGGCCCAGGCGTTGCCGCAGCTCATGTTCGGCCTGCGTCGGGCTGCAGAACTGCGAACTGTAGACGTAGCCGTTGCCGAATCGATGGGTCAAGGGAATCCTCCACGCCCAGCCATGTTTCATGGCCGTGGATACGGTCTCGGATGGCACTTCGGCACCGATTGGGCTGGGGATCGCAATGGCGGAATCATTGAAAAGATTCTCGGCAAAGCTGACGAACGGGGTCTTCAAAGCCTGCGAGATCAGCAGCCCTGAGAACCCGCTGCAGTCCACGAAGATATCGGCCGAGATATCCGGTCCATCCTTGATGCTCACGGAGGCGATGCAGCCGGTCGGGTCCAAATTCGCTTGTGTGACATGAGCGGCTAGATAGCGCACACCGCGTTGCAGCGCCTTTTTGTGGAGAAATTGCCCCAGCAACACCGAGTCGAAGTGATAGCCATGCCAGATGTCAAATGGGAAATGCTCTGCGGGCTTGGGCGCCAGCTTACCGCGCGCCAAACGTGCGGCGATGAAGAACCGGTTCGGATCGGCGCAGACGTCGGCTCCGTTTACACGGGCATCGGCGTTGTGAACGAACTGAGTCATGGTCAGATTGTCCAGCATCGATGCGAACGGATGAAAGTAGCTGCCGAATCCCGGCTTGGTCGACCAGCCGTCGAAGGTGATGCCGTTCTTGTAGGTGGCGTGACACTCCGGCATCCATTCGGACTCTTCGATGCCCAAACTGTCGAAGAAACCGCGCAGCCATGGCGTCGATCCTTCCCCGACACCGATGATGCCCACCGCCGGCGATTCGACCACCGTGATTTCCACGCCCCGCTCGATCAATGAGCGCGCCAGGATCAGTGCCGTCATCCAGCCGGCCGACCCTCCGCCAACCACCAAAATTCGGCGCAGCGTGGGCGGCAGCGCAGAGCGTGCGTCACTGACGGCAGCCGCCTCGGAGGCGCAAGCGTGGTACAGCGTGGCCGTGGTCATGACTGCAGCGCCGCCAGCCAATCGTCGGGATTGCCCGGAAGCAACAACTGCACCGAATGCTTGCCTGAGCGCGCGATTCCCCGCACCCCCAGTGTTTGCAAAGCCGCTGCATCCACTGACTCGATCCGCGAAGTTCGTACCGATAGACGGCCGGCAAGCGATTCCGCCTGCTGCACGTTATCTCTTCCGCCGAGTGCCGCGAGCAAGGCGGCAGAATCGATTGCGTTCATGCCGGCGGGTACTGGGGCGGCTGCCCCGGCGGCTGCGCCGGCGCGGATGGCGGCGCGAATTTCACCCGCGACTTGGTCTGCGACGGGCCCCAAGACCACCTGCAACCCAGAGCTCGACCCCCGCAGCACGCCTCGGGCGCCCAGCCGCTTCAGCGCAGTCTCATCGATGGCCGCGTTGTTCACCATCACCAGCCGCAACCGCGTGGTGCATGCGGCCACCTCGATCAGGTTGGCTGCGCCGCCCAGCGCGACGATGAATGCCCCCGCGCGTTCTTGCACACCCAGCGGTGCTGTGGTTTGTGAGGATGTCTCTTCCGCTTCACGGCCGGGCGTCGCCAGGTTCAAGCGCACGATGACCACGCGAAACACGGTGTAGTACAGCGCAAAGTAGGCTGCGCCAATCGGCAGCAGCAGCAGCGGACGCTGCGCGTGGCTGAAGTTGAGCACGTAGTCGAACAGTCCGGCCGAGAAGCTGAATCCCAGATGTACACCCAACGCATCCATGATCACCATGGCCAGACCCGTTGCCAGTGCATGCAGCGCGTATAACACCGGCGCCAGGAACATGAATGTGAATTCCACCGGTTCGGTAACGCCGGTTAGAAATGAAGTAAGGCCCAACGACAGCAGCAGCCCCGCCACGGCGGCGCGGCGCTCGGGGCTCACTGTCCGATACATGGCAAGGCACGCGCCGGGCAGACCGAACATCATGACGGGGAAAAATCCTGACATGAACGCGCCGGCCGTTGGGTCGCCCGCGAAGAATCGCTTCAGATCACCGGTCGCGCCGTGATAGTCGCCCAGTATGAACCAGGCGAAGTTATTCAGAATATGATGCAGGCCGGTAACGATGAGGATGCGATTCAGGACCCCGTAGGCAAACAATCCCCAGGGACCCGCCCCAAGAATTGCGTGGCTGGTGGCATCCATACCGTGTTCCAGATGTGGCCAAGCGAAGCCGACCGCTACACCCAGGGCCAGGCCCGCGATCCCGCTGACGATGGGCACAAAACGCCGGCCGCCGAAGAAACTGAGGTAACTGGGCAGAGTGATGTTGCTGTAGCGATTGTAGGCAACGCCGGCGATGATGCCGGAAAGCAGACCGATTGGAATGCTCAATTTGGACAACGAGCCTGGGTCCGCATGCAGCATGGTTTCCGCCGCACGCGTGGTCACCAAGAACCCCACCAAAGCGGCGAGGCCGGCGGCCCCGTGATTCTCGCGCGCCAAACCGATGCCTACGCCGACAGCGAACAACAAACCCAGATTGGAAAAAATGGCGTCGCCCGCGGCGGCCATGGCCGGCCAGTCGAGCAGGTCCGGCTGACCGAGGCGCAGCAACAGCCCGGCAATGGGCAGTACCGCGATCGGCAGCATCAGAGCCCGGCCCAATTGCTGCAAACCGTTCAGTCGGAAATTCATCAGGCGACTCCCCAGGAACGCAGGCTATTTTCCACCCATTCCCGCACCTGGTGCGGTGAGTCCGATTCCAGACAGCGAGTCGCCAGCTCCCGGCAATCCGGCATGCGTAGGTTGCGAATGAGTGCTTTTAGCTCCGGCACGGCGGCGGGCACCACCGACAGCTCGCGCACTCCAAGTCCGAGCAGGATGGGCGCTGCCAATCGATCGGCCGCAACGCCTCCGCAAACAGCGACCAGCTTGCCTGCCGCCGTTGCGCTGCCTGCCGCCGCCGCGACCAATTTGAGCACTGCGGGGTGCAGAGCGTCGGTGCGCCGCGCCAACTCAGTGTGACCACGGTCCATCGCCAGTGTGTACTGCGTCAGATCATTGCTGCCGACGGATAGAAAATCGACCTCACGCAGCAGCGAGGCCGCCATGAGCGCGGCAGCCGGCGTCTCGATCATGGCGCCGATCTGAATGGCGGCAACCAAGGAGAATTCACGGGCTGTTTCCGCGACAACTTCGCGGACCGCGCGAATTTCGCCGGCATCCGTGACCATGGGAATGAGCAGGCGCAGCTTTCCCGGCGGAGCGACACGCAGCGCAGCACGAATTTGAGTACGCAACAGATCGGGGCGTTTTAGCGCCGTCCTGACGCCGCGCAGCCCCAGGGCGGGATTTGCTTCGAACGGCAGCGGCAGGTAATGCAACGGCTTATCTCCGCCGACGTCCATGAGACGAAGGATCAGCGGCCGCTCGCCCATCGCGTCCGCGATGCCTTGGTACGCGGCCATCTGTTCCTCTTCTCCAGGTGCCGTCTGCCGGTCGATGAAAAGGAACTCGGTGCGCAGCAGGCCGCACCCCTCGGCGCCGTTCGCCACAGCCACGCCGGCATCCGTGATGTTGCCCACATTGGCGAACAGCTCCACCCGTACGCCGTCGGCCGACCGGCAGGGCGTTTGAGCCGCCGACCGCAGTGAGGCTGCTTTCGCAGCGCGCGATTGCGATGCAGCCCGTGCCGCTCCGATTTCTTCGCCGCTCGGTCGAGAATGCAGCAGACCGCGATCGGCATCCAGAATGACTGTCGCCTCGTCGCGGATTTCGCGGAGGGCGGCGCCCACTCCCACCAACATGGGAATCTCCATCGCTGCCGCGAGAATGGCAACATGCGAGGTTGCGCCGCCCCCGCCCAAGCAGATGCCCATGAGGCGCCGGCGATCCAAAGCGGTCAGCTCCGAGGGCAACAAGTCCTCGGCAATCAAGATGGCCTGTTCCGGCAGCGGCAAGTTCATCGGCCTTGCCTCCCCCGCCAATGCCAACAGCACATGGGCCTCGACATCGAGCAAATCGTCGACGCGTTCTTTGAGACGCGCATCGGTCAACGCCTGCAGCGCGGCGATCGACTCGCGTATGGCGCTTCGCCACGCGAAGCCGGCGCTCTTGCCCGTCGCGATGACCGCGCCGGCCCGGTCATTGAGCGCGGGATCGTCCAAGAACTCCAGGTGCGCCTGGATGATTGCACGTCGCGTGTCCTCGCCGGTGGCGGCGAGCCTTTGCAGCCTGCGACGCACATCCTTGAGCGCAAGATGTAAAGCCTCCTGCTCCTGCTGCAGACCCGAACCGGTTTCGAGCACCTCGATTTCTCGGCGCTCGAGCCGGGTCGCGCGGCCAACGGCCAACCCGCCGACCGCAGCAAACCCGTTGAGTTGGCCGGTCTGGATTGCAGCCCGGCCTGCGGAAGGCGCTGCAATCCGCGAAGCCCCGTGATCGGACGCGCTTTCTTTGGCGTTGGCTTCGTCGATTGCCGCCCTGATTGACGCAATCGCGCCTTGCGCATCCTTTCCCGATGCCTGTATGACAATGGCATCACCATGACGCGCGCCGAGCGCCATGAGGGATACCACGCTGCGCGCATTGGCATGGCGGCCATGAGCGGTGAGCGTCACGGTTGCCTCCAACGCCTTGGCTCGCTGAGCCAGCAGGGCGGCAGGGCGTGCGTGCAACCCTTGGCGCAACGGTATGTTCAATGTGTGACTGCTGACGGATTGCGCGGGGCCGGCGTGTTGAGGCAATGCAGCGGCGCAAGGCTCGACCTCGTACAGCAGTTGTCCGGCAACGATCGGCCCCGTCTGGCAGCGCCGGGAGATCCGCGATTCCTCAGGCATGATCACGATGGGTGTGACCAGGCTCTTTGCGCCCCGCGCCACCACATCGAAGTCGAGAGCGATCAGCTCGTCGCCGACGCTGACCCGATCGCCCGGTTTGACCTTGGCGCTGAAGCCGCGGCCCTCGAGCGCAACGGTGTCGAGCCCGATATGTACCAGAACTTCCACTCCTTGCGACGTGCGTATCGAGACGGCGTGTCCGCTGGCGGGCAATGCGATGATCTCGCCGCCGCAGGGCGCCAGCAGCATATCGCTGGTGGGATCGATGGCCAAACCATCCCCCAGCATTTTGCCGGCGAATGCGGCATCCGGAACTTCCTCCAACGCGCTGCACCAGCCGTCGAATGGAGCCATGATTTGCACTCGTGTCACGGCTGCTCTCCGATCTCGATCCAGTCCAGCGCCCACATGGGATCGAGGCGCGGCCGCGCGAAGCGCAGACACAGGCTGTGCCGCCCGGATATTCCTGGATGACTGTCCGCGGCAATCCTTCGCGGCGCAAGCACGGCCATTGTGCCCACCGAGAGTCGCGGCAATGGCAGCGTCGCAATGACACCCGAGTCGCAGCTGTCGACATGAACCTCCAGCTCGCCTGCCGGGCTGCGCGCATCGCCGACCTTGATGGCAGCGGCATCCTTGCCGATCTCATAGTTGAAAGGAATCGATGCCACCGATGCGCTTACATCGAACGGCTGCGAAAGATCGACGTCCGGGTAAATCCAGCAGGGATTCATGATGTCGATGGCCAATGGAGCGCCGCCGCTGGTAGTCCCATGCGCGGGTTCCAGCAGCAAGCCGATTCGCTGACTGCAGAGGGCCAGATCGTGACTGTCCCGTCGCCGGCCGGTGTGGCGGTCGATGGTCTTGATCAGCGTCCGCGACACCTGCTGCTGATCCATAAAGGTCGCTGCGCGCAATTCTGTGCCCTCCGCGACCTCCAGGGTGTTCGTGTATTGTCTCGACGCAGCCGTCGGATCCCGGCCGTCCATGCTGTAATGGATGCTCGCGCGGGCAGCATCGTTCGCATCGGTCAGTTCTGCGAGGTTCGACAGCTGCACGGCGACATTCCGGCTGTCCGATCCTTCGCTGCGTTCGCGCGACACTTCGAGCCTGATTCCAAAAGCGCTGTCCGCGTAGTGCAAGCCAAGAGCCGAATAGCGCCCGAGCATGGGCAAGAGACGCTGCAAAAAGTTGCTCCAGTTGCGCGTTTCTGGCGAGGACGGGGGCGACCATGCCACCTCCGCCACGGCCGCGGCGCGCGGCAACGCCATCCACTCGACCCGCTGGTCATCTTGAATATGCTCGGTCCAGATGTTGGCTTGTATGCCGAGCACATGCCCTTGCTGCGCGCTGCTCAGACCGGGAACGGCGGGCTCGAAGCCATATACGTCTTCCAATGAGCTGATCTGTAATCGTCCGGGTGCCTCGTTGGGAAGCGCGCTCTGGCGACGATCGAAATATAGAGTCGGCTCGGGAGTCAGCACTGTGTCGTTGCCGGCCGATGCGGCGCCGTATGCGCCGCTGATGCCATGCCATGACATCACCACGGCATTGTTCGGCATGCCCGGCGTGAGGATTTCGTCCCAGCCCACCATGCGCCTGCCATGGGCTTCGAGGTAGCGGGCCATTCGGCGGGTGAAATACGCTTGTAGCGCCGCGGAGTCGGCAATGCCCAATTCGCGGGCGCGTGCCTGAATTTCGGTTGATGCATTCCATTCGTCCTTGACAGCCTCATCGCCGCCGAGATGCACGTACTGCGATGGGAACATGTGCATCACCTCGCTCAACACCGCATCGAGGAATTGGAAAGTTCGCGGTTCGAGATTGAACAAGTGCTTGTGCACGCCCCAATCGGAAGACACCGTCAATGGTTCATGTGTGGATCCCAGCCAGGAATAGGCGGCGATGGCCGCCGTCGCGTGACCCGGCATGTCGATCTCCGGAACGATCTGCACATGGCGCTGCTGCGCGAAGCGCACGATATCAGCCACATCCGTCTGTTTGTAGTAGCCGCCGTATTCCCCGCGCCAAGCGCCGACGGAAGTGAGCCGGGGATAGCGCTTGATTTGCAGCCGCCAACCTTGATCGTCGGTCAGATGCCAATGCAGGACATTCAATTTGTGCCATGCCATCCAATCGATCATGGAGCGGATGAACGCCGGCGCTTGAAAGTGACGCGCGGAGTCCAGCATCAGTCCGCGCCAGGCGAAGCGCGGCGAATCGATGATGGTTTGAGCGGCAATGGTTCCGCCGGCCGCACCGGCGGGCAGCAGTTGCCAAAGCGTCACCGCACCGTAGAACATCCCGGCTGCCGTGCTGGCCGACACCCTGATTCGCTGCGGATCGACGTCGATGCGGTAACCTTCCGCTGGATACCCCGCAACCTGCTCGAAAGCGATGCCCGCCGTCGGCGTGCGGCTCGGGATCGCAGCCCGCGTCACGACGCGCAGGGTGATGGCATTGAAGCGGCGCGAGAGCTTGGCAAGATAGCGCGCAGCCGCCATGCTCGCATCGTCGCCGGCGGACACATACACGGCAGCGGCTGAGTTGAACGGGAAACTGCCGTCGCGCAGCGTCACCTGCGCCGGCATGGGGATCACGCCGCCGTGCGCAGCGGCAGGCCAGCCGGTGTAAAAGAAAAGGGCAGCGATGCCGCTCGCTGCCCTTGCCGTCATCACGCTCCTGGCCCCGTACCGCACGATTGACACTGTACCTCATCGCCACTCGTGCGGCGGCTGGCTGTTTACATCTTGAAGCGGACGTTCAGGTAGTACTGAGATCCGTTCTTGTAGAAGGCGCGGGGCTGATCCTCGTTCAACGCGTAGTACCGTAACGTCGGATTGTTGAGGTTCTGCCCATCCAAGGTGATGGAGAAGTTTTGATTGATGTTGAAGGCCAGCGAGGCCGACAGATCTCCTATCTTGTCCTGCGTGAAAGCCGTGTTGCGATCCAGGCCGCTGTAGAACGCCGAACGCCAGGTATAGGCGATGCGTAAGCTGAACATCTTGTTCTCGAAATAACCTTGCACGTTGTAGGTGTTCTTCGAGGTGCCCACCAACCTGTCGTCACTCGTGGCCAGATCCGAAGTCTGCTTGCCATCGGCAAAAGTGTAATTGCCGATGAAGCCGAAGTTCTCGGTGAAAGCCTGCTGATAGGCGATTTCAGTGCCCTCGACCCGGCCCTTGGCGTTGATGGGAATGGTCAATTGATAGGGCAGAACCTCACCGTTCGGGTAGGTTGAGGTGAAGCTGAAGATGTTCTTGTTGACCGAACCATAGCTGACGTAGTTGCGCAGGTCCATATAGAACAACGTCGCCGACAGCAACGAGTGCGGTGCGAAATACCATTCGAGGCCTGCGTCCAAATTGGTCGAGCGGATGGGCTTGAGATCTGGATTGCCCCCCGTACCGCCACCAACCGTGCCGGTTGGGTTTTGAGGCGAGGGTTTCTGCGGGTCGCCAGTCAGTGTGGTGAAGCCCGCCAAGGCTGAATAGTCGGCCCGTGTCATGGTCTCCGCCACCGCGAATCGCGCCAGCAAATTCGGCGCGACATCGATGCGCAGATTTGCGCTGGGCAGAAAGTCGTTGTAGCTGTTGTCGGTCTCCACGCCGATGAACTGACCGAAATCCGAATAGTGCGAGCCCGGCGTCGTGGCCGGGGTTCCTTGGTACTGCACCACGTTCTCAACGGTGTGAACAAAGCGTCCGCCGATGTTGGCAGCCCAAAGGTCGCCCTTGAAATCGGCCTGTACGAATGCGGCCGTGTCGAACTCGTGCACTTCGAACATCGAATTCCAATCGAGGCGCGTGGCGGGGTTGCGGTTGACATTCGCCGGGCTGTCATACGCTGCGAGCTGTGCCGGGGTCCAATACCAAACATCCGTAGGCATGCTGCCGCCGAAGTTGGTGTAGTTGGACGGATAGTTCGAGAAGGTCGTCGGGTACGCCGAGGTCAGTTCGCCCGGGGCCAACGGTCCCTGACCGATGACGTCTGCCGACGTGCGGCCATGGCGCTCGTAGCGCACGCCGAACTTCAGGTCCTTCCAGGCGCCGTCATCGACCTTGAAGGTGCTGTCGATCTTGGCCCACTCTTCGCGATCCTTCACGTCGATGTTTTGATCGCCGAAGATCCAGCCGAAAGCCACCGGCACGCCCCCGGGGGTCGGCGTGGTGTTATTGGTGGCTCCCAAGTTGTAACTTGGCCCGGTGCTCAAACCATTCAAAGAATAGGAGGCGCCCGAGCCGACTCCGGGGTTTGTTTCAGACACATCCTGCGTCGGCGTCTTGCCGTCGCCCCAGGAGTAGCCCACTTGTCCGAAGAACGAGAGGCGGTCGCTCGCGTCCCAGGTGCTGTCCAGGTTGACGAAGTTTGCCGTCGCCACTTCATCGGGCCGCGAAATCTGGTCGTATACACCGTAAATGGTGCCGGGGACCGGGGCGAATTGGGCGGAAGTCAGTGTGTTGCCCGCGACGGTATAGCCGGGCAACGGCGCCTGGCCGGCGCCCGAACCTACGAAATGGGTGGACCAAAGCAGGTAATTGTAGTTGACGTTGCTCGCTGTCAACTTGGACGAGAAACCGGTGAGATCCAGGGTCACGTTGTCGGCCGGCTTGAATTCGACATCCGCCAAACCGCCGTTGCGTTCACGCTTCTGTTCGAACAGGGCTGCGCCGATGTCGGTCGGGTACTGCACGCCCTCCAAATCCGGATTCGACAGGGCGATGGCGCTGCCTTTGGCGATGGTGTCATATCCCAGCACTTCGTTGCCGTCGCGGCGCAGGTGCCGCGTCTCGGAAAACAGCTGCAGCATGACGCCGAAGTTGTTGGCGCTGTTCTTCCAATCGGCCAGGGCCGTGTACTGGCCATCGGTCTTCGATGGCAAACTTGCATAGACAGCGCCAGCCGAGGCTTGCAGTGTGAAAGGCTGGGTGAAATCCAGCGGCTTGCGCGTGATGATATCGACGGAACCGGCGACGCCGCCTTCGACCAATTCTGCGCTGGAGCTCTTTTGCACCACCACCTTGCTGACGATTTCCGATGGCAGCAGCGTATAGCTGACGCTGCGTCCGACCGTGCCGGTTTGATCGAGTACGAACCAGTCGCCGGCCGCGACGTTGTGGCCGTTGATCAATGTCTGGGTGAGGCTGGGGTTGGTCCCGCGCATGCTGACCCGATCGTTCTCGTCGAAGCCGCCTTCGCTGGCGCCAGCCGAACTCGTGGTCACGCCGGGTACGCGGGCCAGCGAGTCGGCGACGTTCTTGTCCGGCATCTTGCCGATGTCTTCTGCGCTGACCACTTCAACCAGATTGGTAGAGGCGCGCTTGGCCTCCAAAGATTCTTCCACCGACTTGCGAATGCCGGTGACCACGATTTCTTCCAAGGCCGAATTGTCGCCGGCCGGTTCCGCGAGACTCAGCGACGGCGGCAACAGGATCGCGAGCCCCAGTGCCGATTTGACCGCGAAAGCGATCCTATTCATATAGAGATCCCCATTCATACTTGCCCCCTATCATCGATCGTTGAGATGTCCCCATCCATCGGGTGGTCACTAACTCCACACCAATTAAGGCCCAATATAATACCAATTCCGTCAATCGGCTAGTGCCATGCAATAAGTACGCTAAAGAAATATTATTGTTGAGAGAAAACATGAAGTTAAGTGAAAATAGCTGGAGTTGGTGTACACAAAGTGGTATTTGTTTGGTATTATTTTCATGAAAGAAAAATACATGGATGAGCCGCTGGCCCCTATGACATCACTCGCCAAAGCAGTCGGTCCGCTGGACGGACAAGGCAACCTGCCGCTGTATCAGGAACTACAGCGGGCATTGCGACGGGCCATCGACAGCCGCGTCCTGGGACCGGATGACGCATTGCCATCGGAGCGCGATCTGGCCGCCGATTTCGCGGTGTCGCGCATCACGGTGAGAAAGGCGCTCGACGGCCTGGTTGCCGACGGTTTGCTGGTGCGGCGGCAAGGATCAGGCAATTTCGTGTCGGCGCGCGTCGACAAGAACTTCGCGATGCTTACCTCGTTCTCGGAGGATATGCGGGCACGAGGCCGCACACCGCGCAGCGTATGGTTGAAGCGCGCAGCCGGAACGGTGACGCCCGAGGAGGCATTGGCCTTGCGCATGAGTCCGGGCACACCGGTATTTCGCTTCAACCGCATTCGCTTCGCAGACGACGCGCCCATGGCGGTCGAGTTCGCCACCATTGTTGCCACCGCTTTGCCTTCGCTGGAATCCGTGGACGCCTCGTTGTATGAAGCGCTGGAACGCTCCGGCCATCGGCCGGTGCGCGCGCTGCAGCGCCTGCGCGCGGTGCTTCTGACCGGCGAACAGGCCGACCTGTTGAAGGCCAAGCCCGGCGACGCCGGGTTGTTGGTCGAGCGCCTGGGATCACTGCCCGACGGGCGCGCGATCGAATTCTCGCAATCCTATTATCGCGGCGATACCTACGATTTCGTGGCCGAGCTGTCGACGTGAGCTTGATGTTTCAGGAAGCTGCCAGTGCGGCAACGGCGGTACGCGCGCAATTGGGCCAAGACGGCGCCAGCATCGAATGCATCGGCGCGGCGATCCGCCGGCTGGCTCCCCGCGTGGTCATCACCTGCGCGCGCGGCAGCTCCGACCACGCAGCCACGTATGCCAAATACCTGATCGAAATGCGGGCCAGGATATTGACGGCATCGGCTGCGCCCTCAGTCAGCTCGGTGTACGGCATCAGCCAGGATCTACGCGGCTGTTTATTCGTCGCGATCTCGCAATCCGGCCGCAGCCCGGACTTGCTGGCATCGGTCGCCTCCGCCAAGGCGTCCGGCGCGACCATCCTCTCCTTGTGCAACAGCTGCGACTCACCGTTGATCGCGGCCTCCGATTGGGTGATCGAGCTGCGCGCGGGACCGGAAGCCAGCGTCGCTGCCACCAAATCATATCTGGCGACGCTGGCTGCGATAGCACGCTTGGTCGGTGCGTGGACTCGGGATCCGCTGCTGAACGCCGCACTGGAATCCCTGCCCTCCATGATGGAGCAAAGCTGGGCGCTGGACTGGTCGGCCGCGCTGCCGGTGCTGGAGAGCGTCGGCAACCTGTATGTGGTTGGGCGCGGCCCCGGTTTGGCTGCGGCCCAGGAAACCGCGCTCAAGTTCAAGGAGACCTGCGCGCTGCATGCCGAAGCCTTCAGCAGCGCTGAGGTGCGCCACGGTCCCTACACGCTGATGGGCCGCGATTTCCCGGCGCTGCTGCTGGCGCAGCGCGATGCTTCGCTCGTCGGAATGGAAACTCTGGCCGGGGATCTGGCGCGGCGTGGAGTGCCGGTATTGCTTGCCGGCGCGCGCGTTGCCGGCACCATCGAGTTGCCCACCGTACATGCTGCGGCGGAACTCAGCCCGATCTTGTTGGTGCAAAGCGCCTATCGCATGATTGCCGGCCTGGCACTGCGGCGTGGGTTGGACCCGGACCGTCCGGCCCACCTGTTGAAAATCACGGAAACCGTTTAGTGCGCAGCGCGCTGATCAACGGACGGATTTTGGTGGGCGACAGCATCGTCGGCGATCACACCTTGTTGCTGTCCGGAACACGCATCGAAGCCCTTGTTCCCGCCGGCGATCGGCGTGCTCGGGATGCCGCCGTGGTCGATCTCGAGGGGCAGTTGCTGCTGCCGGGATTCATCGACGTGCAGGTCAACGGCGGCGGCGGCGTGCTGTTCAACGACGATCCCAGTCCTGCCTCGATTCGCGCCATCGGCGCCGCGCATCGCAGTTTCGGCACCACCGGGTTCTTGCCCACGCTGATCAGCGACGATCTGGATACCATTGCGCAAGCCATCGCGGCGGTGCAGGCGGCGCTGGACGGCGGTCTGCCCGGCGTGCTCGGCATCCACATCGAAGGGCCGTTCTTGAACTGGGCGCGCCGCGGCGTGCACGATCCGAAGCATTTGCGCCTGCTGGATACCAACCTGGTATCGCTATTGTGCGGATTGCGTTCGGGGAAAACCCTGGTGACGCTGGCACCCGAGATGACCACCACCGACATGATTGCCAAGCTGGCCGCGGCCGGCGTGCTGATATCGGCCGGCCACAGCGATGCCACCTACCAAGAGACCATCGCCGCGATCGGGCACGGCGTGCGCGGCTTCACCCATTTGTTCAATGCGATGGCGCGGCTGGAGCCGCGCCAGCCGGGCATCGTCGGTGCCGCCTTGTACGACGCCGATACATGGTGCGGCATCATCGTGGATGGCCATCATGTGGATCCGGTCATGCTGAAGCTGGCCTTGCGCTGCAAGCGCCACGATCGCTTCATGCTGGTGACCGATGCCATGCCGCCGGTGGGCTCCGACAAGCCGAGTTTCGTGCTGCAAGGAAAAACCATCAGCGTCGCCGATGGCATGTGCCGCGATGAAAAGGGCACGCTGGCCGGCACCGCCCTCGACATGGCGACAGCTGTGCGGAACGCGGTGTCATTGTTGGGCCTCGGCGTGGCCGACGCCGCGCGCATGGCCAGCGAATATCCGGCCGCGTTTCTCGGTTTGAGCCATGAGTTGGGACGTATCGCCCCGGGCTTTCGCGCCAATCTCGTGCAGCTCAGCGATGCCTTCGAAGTCGCACGCACCTGGATCGATGGCGCAGCCAGCTCCGCTTAAGACTTGGGAATCTTCATCGCAGAGAGTTCATCGAACAGGTTGCGATTTGGATTCGCATGGCAGCCGGCCAGAAAAGCAGCGCCAAACGACTGCAATCCATTGGAGTCGTATAGATGGCTCGAGGACTTGGCGACGGCGAAGCCGAACAGCCACATCATGATGGTATCGGCGCTCTCGGCATCCGACTTGGCCATATCCAGGTGGCGGGCTTCGAAGGTCGCGCAGTCCACGGAATTCAAGTCCATGGGATTCTTGGTATCCAATCTCACGGTGGAGATCGCCTTCAGCAGGCTTTCGCTGGGATTGTTCTTGCACTCTGCATCGAGCGCGAAGCCGAAACTGGCCAACGCGTCGCCATACATGACATGCGCGCCGGAATTCGCCACCGAATAGCCGAACAGCCACATGACCGTATTGATGGGATCGGGGCCGCCGCCGCCGACCGGAGCCGCCAGCACTTCGTTTTGATACTTGGTACAGGTCAGCGTGGCTATGTTGAACTCGGCCGCGCGCCCGGCGCCGGCTAATGCGCAAAGCAGCGTCAGGGTGAAGATGCTCGTTCTGATCATTGGGATCTCGACGGTAACAGATGTTCCACCAACGAGGTGAACCGGCCGGATGTTACCCAAGATTGTGCAGCGGCGATATCGGGCGCGAAGAATCGATCGGCATCATAGGTGGCCACCTCTTGGCGGACGGCGGCGTGAACCTGTTCGAGGTCGCGCGATGACCGGGCGGGTCGGTGAAAATCGATACCCTGCGCCGCGGCCAGCAATTCAACGCCCACCACGGCCGCCGCATTGTCCACCATGGGACGCAGGCGCCGTGCGGCATGAGTTGCCATGCTGACGTGATCTTCCTGATTGGCGGACGTGGGAATGGAATCCACGCTGGCGGGCGAGGCCAGGTTCTTGTTCTCGGACACCAGCGCGGCGGCCGTGACCTGCGCGATCATGAAACCGGAATTCAAACCGCTGTTGGCGACCAGGAATGCCGGCAGGCCGCTCATCTTCGGGTCGACCAACACCGCGATGCGCCGTTCCGACAAGCTGCCGATTTCCGCGATGGCCAGCGCCAGGGTGTCGGCGGCAAAGGCCACCGGCTCGGCATGAAAATTGCCTCCCGACAAAACGTCGCCGCCGTCGCTGAACAGCAGCGGGTTGTCGGTCACGGCGTTGGCTTCGATGCGCAAGGTGTTGCTGCAGGAGCGGATCAGATCCAGACAGGCACCCATCACCTGCGGCTGGCAGCGGAACGAGTAAGGGTCTTGAACGCGGCTGCAATCGAGGTGCGAGGCGCGAATCGCGCTGCCGGCAATCAACCTTCGGTATTCCGCCGCCACCGCAATTTGACCGGGTTGGCCGCGCGCTTCGTGGATGCGCGCATCGAACGGGGAATCGCTGCCCTTGAGCGCATCGACCGACATGGCGCCCGCGACGATGGCGGCAGCCAGAAGATCTTCGGCCCCGAACAACCCGGCAAGGCACAGGGCCGTGGACACTTGAGTGCCATTGATCAGCGCAAGTCCTTCTTTGGCGCGCAGTTTGATCGGCTGCAGTCCTGCCCTAGCTAAGCCTTCGGCAGCCGGCAGGATCTTGCCTGCAACGCGCACCTCACCCAACCCAAGCAGGACGATGCTCAGGTGAGCCAGGGGCGCGAGGTCGCCCGAGGCGCCCACCGACCCTTGCGCAGGAATCACCGGATAGACTTCGTGCGCCAACAATGCCAGCAGAGCCTCGACCAAGCCCATGCTGACGCCGGAGTAGCCGCGCGCCAGCGCATTGACCTTGAGCGCCAGAATCAGGCGTACCACGGCATCAGGCAGCGCATCGCCCACGCCGGCCGCATGCGAGAGCAGCAGGTTGCGCTGCAGCTGTTCGAGCTGTGCGGTCGGAATGCGGGTCTGGGCCAACAGACCGAAGCCGGTGTTGATGCCGTACGCCGCATCGCCGGCGGCGACGATGCGCTCCACCAGTGCGCCGGCGGCGGCGATCGAGCGGCGATCAGGCGCGGATAACTGCAGTGTCATCGGGTGCCGGTGGATGTTCCGCAAGTCAGCCAGCGTCAATGCGCCGGCGTGCAATTCCAGGTTGGCCGCCACTTAGCTTTTCTCGATCATGGGAAGGTTGAGACCCTGCTCGCGGGCGCAATCGACCGCGGCGGCATAGCCCGCATCCGCATGCCGCATCACGCCGGTTGCCGGATCGTTCCACAACACCCGGCCGATGCGGCGGGCGGCGGCATCCGTTCCGTCGCAGACGATGACGACACCGGCATGTTGCGAATAGCCCATGCCGACTCCGCCTCCATGGTGCAGCGAAACCCAGGTGGCGCCCGCGGCGGTGTTCAGCAGCGCATTCAGCAGCGGCCAGTCGGAGACCGCATCGGAGCCATCGAGCATCGCTTCGGTCTCGCGATTCGGACTGGCGACGGAACCGGAATCCAGATGATCACGGCCGATGACGATGGGGGCGGACAATTCGCCCTTCTTCACCATGTCGTTGAAGGCCAGGCCGAGCCGGTGGCGTTGTCCCAAACCCACCCAGCAAATGCGCGCCGGCAGGCCTTGGAACTGGATGCGCGAGCGCGCCATGTCCAACCAGCGATGCAGATGCGGATCGTCGGGTATCAACTCCTTCACCTTCGCGTCGGTTTTGTAGATGTCTTGCGGATCCCCCGACAGCGCCACCCAACGGAATGGGCCGATGCCCCGGCAGAACAAGGGTCGAATGTACTCGGGCACGAAACCTGGAATGTCGAAGGCATGTGCAATGCCGGCGTCTTTGGCGACCTGGCGGATGTTGTTGCCGTAGTCGAACACCGGCAGTCCCATGCGTTTGAAGCGCAGCAGGTATTCGACATGCTTGGCCATGGATGCGGCGGCGGCGGCGGCGGTTCCCGCAGGATCGCTGCTGCGGCGGTCGTCCCACTGTTCCACGCTCCAGCCCTGCGGCAGATAGCCGTTGACCGGATCGTGCGCGGAAGTTTGGTCGGTCAGTGCATCGGGTTTGATGCCGCGATCGAGCAGTTCGCCCAACACATCGACGATGTTGCCGAGCAGCGCGACCGAGATGGCTTTGCCGCTGCGGGTTGCCGTTGCGATTCTCGCCAGTGCATCGTCGAGATTGCGCGCCTCCACATCGACGTAGCCGGTTTCCAGGCGTTTGGCGATGCGGCTTTGGCGGCATTCCACGGCCAGCATGCTGGCGCCGGCCATGGTGGCGGCAAGCGGCTGCGCACCGCCCATGCCGCCCAAACCGGCGGTCAAAATCCACTTGCCGGAGAGCATGCCGCCAAAATGGCGGCGGCCCATCTCAGCGAATGTTTCGTAGGTACCTTGGACGATTCCCTGGCTGCCGATATAAATCCACGAGCCGGCCGTCATCTGCCCGTACATGGCCAGACCCTTGCGGTCGAGCTCGTGAAAATGTTCCCACGTCGCCCAGTGCGGCACGAGATTCGAATTCGCGATCAACACGCGCGGCGCGTCGACATGGGTGCGAAACACACCGACCGGCTTGCCGGATTGAACCAGCAGGGTTTCGTCGTCGCCGAGAGTCTTCAACGTCTCGACGATTCGATCGAAGCAATTCCAGTCGCGCGCCGCCCGGCCGATGCCGCCGTACACGACCAACTCGGCCGGATTCTCCGCGACTTCCGGATCCAGGTTGTTCATCAGCATGCGCAGCGGCGCTTCGGTCAGCCAGCTGCGGGCGCTCAAGGTCGTGCCGCGGGCGGCTCGGATAACACGGGGGGTAGGCGGGGCTGGCATGGCGATCCTATGGATGATTCAAGGACGGAAACGGCCGGACAATTCGTAGCGTGAGCCCGGATAATGCAGCCGCGCAACCGAGGCAATCTGTCCCGCCGTCCAGGTACGCCGGATCACGACCAGGCAGGGTTCGTCGCGCTTCATGCACAGCAGCTTGCGGGTACGTTCCGACGGCATCTCGGCCCGCAGCAAATGCTCGGCCTCTTGCAGCGGCGCCACCGCAACCAGGTGGTCGTGCGGTGTGGTGCGGCTGAAATCGATGTCGAGGTAGTCCGGAGCCAGTGCCGGCAGCACGTAGCGGTCCTCGAGTTGAATGGGCCGGTCGTTTTCGAAGTGCACGATGAGCGAGCAATACAACTCGCTGCGGGGCGCGATGCAAAAATCCTCGGCGAGCTTCGCCACCGCGTGCACCCGCTGCAGGGAGACGACTTCCGCGCGGTGGACGTGTCCACGGCTGCGAATCTCCTCGGCGATGCCGCGCACTTCGAGCGGGTGAGCATGCGCCTGCCGTTCGGCGACGAAGCTGCCGACACCTACGATGCGCACCAAGACGCCTTCATCGCTCAATTCGCGCAGAGCACGGTTGGCCGTCATGCGTGAGACGCCGAAGGTCTTGACCAGATCATTTTCCGATGGCACCCGGGCGGCCGCTGCCCACTTTCCGGAATCGATGTTGTCTAGAATATGTCGCTTGACCTTTAGGTACAGTGGTTGCGCTGAGGGATTCTGTTCGGCCATGGAGTAAGGTTAGGCTGTATAGACAACCACAGTCAACTGGTCGCGGACTCGCTCGGCGGAC
>CAZZWM010000009.1:3422-46196 GCA_964657945.1 uncultured Steroidobacteraceae bacterium | reverse complement strand
TTCAGCGCAATCGAAATCGTTGGCCGCGGCGCAGGAACAACGGTCGTGATTTACGGAGAATGGGATGAAGCTCTTACGAATCGGCCAACCCGGGAAGGAAGCGCCCGCGCTGCTGGACAATGGCCAGCTCCGTGACCTGCGAGGAGTGATCGCCGACGTCAGCGGCGATGCGCTGCTTCCCGAGGCGCTGACCAGACTGGGCGCGATCGAGCCGCACACGCTGCCTCTAATCGGCGGATCACCCAGAATTGGCCCCTGTATCGGAGCGGTGGGCAAGGTGATTTGCGTCGGGCTCAATTATCGAGATCATGCCGTAGAGGCCAATATGGCGATTCCATCCGAGCCCATTCTGTTTCTCAAGCCGACCAGTGCCATCGTCGGACCGAACGATGACGTGGAGATTCCTCCGGGGGCGGAGAAGACGGATTGGGAAGTAGAACTGGGCGTCGTCATCGGCAGACCCGGCAAGTTCGTGTCATTGGATCGGGCACTGGACCATGTGGCCGGTTACTGCGTAATCAATGACGTATCGGAGCGCTCATATCAACTGGAGCGCGGTGGACAATGGGACAAGGGCAAAGGCTGCGACACGTTCGCGCCGATCGGCCCTTGGCTGGTGACAGCAGATGAGGTCCCAGACCCCCAGGCGCTCGACCTTTGGCTGGAGGTCGACGAAGAGCGGGTTCAGGCGGGAAATACTCGTACGATGATTTTCGATGTCGCCCACTTGGTGTCCTACATCAGTCATTTCATGAGTCTGCGTAGCGGCGATGTCATCGCCACCGGCACCCCGCCGGGAGTCGGTATGGGTTTCAAACCTCCGCGCTTCCTGGAAATCGGACAAACCGTCCGGCTCGGCATTTCAGGTCTCGGCACCCAAACTCAGCACATGGTGCCGGCCACCCGCCTCGGCTCATGAAATCGATGATCACCTTCGTAAACTCATTCATCGCGGCGGTCCTTTTTGCCGCCAGTCCGGCGGTGGTCATTGCCGGCGTGCCTGCCGAAGCGCGCATCCCACCCGAGCCAGGCGCCGCCCTCATGCGATGGATCGGTCAATATGGTGCAGAAGATTCCCTATTGACGATTTACGAGCAGCACGGCCGACTCTGCGCCGACGGCATGGAATTGCATCGGGTCACGCTCATACCTCGCTCCTCAACCGTTTATTCCGTTCGAAGCCCAGGTTTGCAGCGCGATGGGTCTACGATGCAACTCGTGTTGGATCACGGGAGCCCTGTCGCCATTCAGTGGGATGATGTGCGGCTTCCTCGCATCGACGTCGGCGCTGTGTTGCTCGAACACTTTCGCGCAACCCGCTCCGATGCCGGCGCCCTGCGAAGGGCCGCTCTGCAGCAAACGCCGCCGATCGAAAGCGGTCCGCGACGGCCTGGCGACCTGGTCGATCTTGCGTCCGATCCCAGAATCAAATTGGATATTCGCTACGCCACTGCGAATAATTTCATGGGATTTGCGTTGTATGAGAGCCCGAACGCCTATCTGCAGCGCCCCGCGGCCGAGGCGCTGAGTCGAGTAGCACAACGCCTGGCTCAGGATGGGTTCGGTTTACTCGTCCACGACGCGTACCGCCCCTGGTTCGTCACTAAAATGTTTTGGGACGCCACGCCCGAGACGGCGCATAAATTCGTCGCCAATCCCGCCGAAGGGTCGCGTCATAATCGCGGGTGCGCGGTGGATCTGACTCTGTACCGTCTGTCGAGCGGCGAGCCGGTGACCATGCCCGGCCGCTACGACGAGATGTCTTTGCGATCCAATGCCGACTTCATTGGCGGCACGAGTGCGCAGCGCGCGCTGCGCGATCTGCTCCGACACGCCATGGAGGCCGAGGGGTTCACGGTGTACGCCGAAGAGTGGTGGCACTTTGACTATCGCGACTGGGATCGATATGCCATTGGAAACGCGACGTTTGCGCAGTTGCAAGCCGCAAAGCCATGAAGTTCAGCGATCTTTCGCTGCCACCCGAACTCCTTGCTGCGCTCGCGACGCAGCACATCTCCGACCCGAGCCCCATTCAAATCGCCGCTATTCCGCTGCTCGCTGCCGGGAAGGACGCGTATTTGCGAGCGGCGACGGGCACGGGAAAGACACTGGCCTATTTGTTGCCACTTTTCATGCGCATCGATCCTGCGCAGGCTGCGACCCAGGTGGTGATCGTGGCGCCAACCCACGAATTGGCCATTCAGATCCATCGTCAATCCTGTGAGCTGGCGCTCAACGCATCGCGCGCCATCCGCTCGGTGCTGCTGATCGGTGGTACGGCAACCGAGCGGCAGATCGACAAGCTCAAGACCAAGCCGCACGTCGTGGTGGGCTCGCCGGGGCGCATGGTGGAACTGATCGAGCGGGGCAAGCTGAAAACCGCTCATATCCGCGCCGTCGTCATCGATGAAGCCGACCGCCTGCTGAATGAGGAAAGTCTGGACTGGGTTCAGCAAATCGTGGCTGCGGCCCCGCCTGCCCGCCAGCTGATCTTCGCATCCGCAACGATTGAACAGCAAACGCGGCGGGCCTTGAATTCATTGGCTCCCGATGTCGCAATGCTTCGCGCGGGTGCGGCGGCGGTCAACGAGAATATCGAACATCTGTATCTGGTTTGCGAAAGCCGTGACAAGCCGGACGTGTTGCGCAAGCTGCTGCATGCATTCGGGTTGCCGCGCTCGATCGTGTTCGTGCATCGCAACGATGTTGCGGAAGAGGTCGCCTCGAAACTGACCCACCACGAACTGGCTGTTGCAGACTTGAATTCCGAGCTCTCCAAGATGGACCGCAAGCGGGCGATGGATGGAATCCGCAGCGGCGCGATCCGTATCATGATTGCCTCCGACCTGGCGGCCCGCGGGCTCAACATCGCCGACGTCACCCACATCTTCAATCTCGACATACCGACGATGAGCAAGGCCTATCTGCACCGGGTCGGGCGCACGGCGCGCGCCGGCGCAAAGGGGACGGCAGTGTCCTTGGTCACGGAAATCGAGGCGCGCCTCATCCGTCGATACGAGCAAGACCTCGGCATCTCCCTGCAACGCGTACGCCTGCGAAACGGAGAAGTCGTTTCAGTGCCGCCTGATTTGGTTGCTAGCCGATGATCTGCGCCTGGCGTAGGTGGGCGATCTTTTCATCTGAAGCGCCGAGCTCCCGCATAATGCTGTCGGTGTGCTCGCCCAGCGCGGGCACAGGATCCATGCGCGCCACCATGCCCTGCAACATGGCCGGCGGTTTGAGTGCGGGTACCGATCCTGCCGGCGTGGAAACTTCCGACCAGCGTTCGCGAGCCTTGAGCTGAGGGTGTGCCCAAACCTCCGCCACCGTATTTATCCTGGCATTGGCTATGCCCGCCTCGTCCAAGCGCTTGATGACTTCGAGGACGCTCAGTGTCGCAAAACTATCGAGGATGATGGTCCGCAACGCAGATCGGGAGGCCACGCGCCGCGCATTGCTGGAGAATTCATGGCGTTCGGCCAATTCCGGTCGCTGCAGCACCTGCTCACAGAAAGCCAGCCATTCGCGCTCATTCTGCAACCCCAGCATGACTTGGTTGCCATCGCCGGCTGTGAACGGGCCGTACGGATAAATCGTCGCATGAGCCGCGCCGGTGCGTGGCGGTGGCGGCGCGTCCTGATAGCCGTAGTACATCGGAAATCCCATCCATTCAACCGAAGTTTCAAGCAAGGAAACCTCGATGTGCGTACCCAACCCTGTATTCGATCGCTGCAGCAGCGCAGCGAGTATGCTGCTGTATGCGTACATGCCGGCGGAGATATCCGCCACGGAGATGCCGGCCTTGCAGGGTTCCGCTTCCGTCCCGGATACCGACAGGAAACCACACTCGCTCTGAATCATGAGATCGTATGCCTTCTTGTCGCTGTACGGCCCGCCGCTGCCGTAGCCTGAAATGTCGCAAACGATGAGCCGCGGATGATCGGGGGCCAGGTCTCGATAGCCGAACTGCATGCGCTCGGCCGCTCCCGGCGCAAGATTTTGCACCAGCACGTCGGCGCGCGAGACGAGATCGGCAAGCACGGAGCGCGCCTCCGCGTGTTTGAGATCCAGAGCGATGCTCTCTTTGGATCGGTTGGTCCAGACGAAATGCGAGGCCAAACCGCTGACGCGATGATCATAGTGCCGGGCAAAGTCACCGGTTCCGGGGCGCTCGATCTTGATGACACGGGCACCGAGATCTGCCAGTTGCCGGGTGCAGAAGGGAGCGGCGATGGCCTGCTCGAGTGCTATCACGGTGATTCCGTCCAGCGGTCGATTCATGCGGACTCAGAACGACCGTGGCAGCCCGAGCACGTGTTCGGCGACGAACGAGAAAATCAGGTTGGTCGATATCGGCGCCACTTGATAGAGCCTGGTTTCGCGGAATTTCCGCTCCACATCGTATTCGGTGGCGAATCCGAAGCCCCCGTGAGTCTGCAGGCAGACATTGCCCGCCTCCCACGAGGCCTTGGCCGCCAGGTACTTGGCCATGTTCGCCTCCGCGCCGCACGGCCGGTTGGTGTCGAACAATTGACACGCTTTGAAACGCATCAGGCTGGCCGCCTCCACTTCGATAAAGGACTGTGCGATCGGGAACTGTACGCCTTGATTACGGCCGATCGGCCGGTCGAAGACAATGCGCTCGTTGGCGTACTTGCTGGCACGCTCGACGAACCAATAACCATCTCCGACGCATTCGGCGGCAATCAGCGCGCGCTCGGCGTTCAGACCATCGAGTATGTACTGGAACCCCTTTCCTTCCGTTCCGATGAGATTTTCAGCCGGAATTTCCAAGTCGTCAAAAAAAATCTCATTGGTCTCGTGATTCACCATGTTCGGAATCGAACGCAGCGTCATTCCGCGGCCAATCGATTCGCGCAGATCGACGATGAATACCGACATGCCTTCCGACTTGCGTTTGACCTCGGCCAATGGCGTGGTACGCGCGAGCAATAGCATCAGCTCGGAATGGCGAACGCGCGAGATCCATACCTTTTGGCCGTTGACGACATAGCGGTCGTGCTTGCGCACCGCTTGCGTCTTCAGCTTGGTGGTGTCCGTTCCGGTCGTAGGCTCGGTCACTGCCATGGATTGTAATCGCAGGTCACCGGCGGCAATGCTGGGAAGATACTTGTTCTTTTGTTCGGGGCTGCCATGCCGCACCAGCACGTTCATCACGTACATCTGGCCATGACAGGCACCGGAATTACCGCCCGATCGATTGATTTCCTCCATGATCACCGACGCTTCGGCGAGGCTCAGTCCGGATCCGCCGAACTCGACTGGAATCAGGGCAGCAAGCCAGCCCGCCTTGGTCAAGGCGTTGACGAAATCGCTGGGATAGCCGCGTTCGGCATCGACTTTGCGGAAATACTCATCGGGAAATGCGGCGCACAGCGCCTTCACTCCGGAGCGGATTTCATCATAGCCTTCAGGCGGTCGCATGGCGCCCCCACGGGTCGATATCCACCGATGGAGAGGAGAAATAAGCCACGACGGCCGTGATCAGTCCCGCCTCGAAGCGAAAGAAATTGCAATTGCGCAGCCTGCGCACGGCGACGGTCGAGTCGGAACTGCGGGGCGAAATCTCCATTTACGTCGGTGTCCTCTTCAATTGAAATTGCGCGGGTCGGTGATGCGGCCGCGAACCGCGCTGGCTGCGGCCGTGATCGGACTTGCCAGAAGCGTACGCGCGCCCGGTCCTTGTCGGCCCTCGAAGTTTCGATTGCTGGTGCTCAGCGCATACTGCCCCGCGCCGACGCTGTCGCCGTTCATGGCGACGCACATCGAACAACCGGATTGGCGCCACTCCGCGCCCGCCTGCACGAAAATATCCGCCAGTCCCTGCAGCTCAGCTTCCCGCTTGACCTGTTGCGAACCCGGCACCACCAGCATGCGCACACCCGCGGCAATGCGCCGTCCCTCGAGCATCCGAGCCGCAGCCTGCAAATCCTCCAATCGTCCGTTGGTGCAGCTGCCGATGAAGACGACGTCGATCGGCTTGTCCAGCATCGATTCTCCAGGCTCGAACCCCATGTAGCGCAGCGCCTGATCCGTTGCGGGATCCGGCGAATGCAGTGGAATACGGCCGTCGATCCGCACTGACATGCCGGGATTGGTGCCATAGGTGATCATGGGCGCAAACTCGGATGCGTTCAGCTGCAGGGCCCGATCGAAGACAGCGTCCTGATCGGTGGGCAATGCCTGCCACCGCTCGATGGCGGCAGCCCAGTCGGCGCCGCGCGGAACCCGGGGGCGTCCCTTGAGGTAATCGAACGTGGTGGCATCGGGGCCGATCAAGCCTGCTCTGGCACCGGCTTCGATGCTCATGTTGCATACCGTCATGCGCCCTTCCATGGAGAGGCCGGTGATCGCAGATCCGCGGTACTCGATCACATGCCCCGTACCGCCGCCGACGCCCAGCCGGGAGATGACGGTGAGAATCAAATCTTTAGCGGTCACGCCGGCCGGCAGTGAGCCCTCGACGTTAACGGCCAGGGTGCGCGGTTTGCGCTGCATGATGCACTGCGTCGCCAATACGTGGCCAATCTCGGTGGAGCCGATGCCGAACGCCAAGGCGCCGAAGGCGCCATGCGTACTGGTATGACTGTCGCCGCAAACCAGGGTCATGCCCGGTTGTGTCAGCCCCAACTCCGGACCGATGATATGCACGATCCCGCGCCTCGCATCCTGCATGTCGAAGAGTTCGACGCCGAATTCGCGCGCATTCACGGACATCTGGTCAACCAGCTGCGCGGCACCCGGAGCGGCGTCGAAGGAGGCGCGCTCGACCCGGGTGGGCACGGCGTGATCCAGCGTTGCCAGCGTTCGATCCGGTCGACGAACCGGCAAATGCATTTCGCGCAGCGTGCTGAAGGCCTGCGGGCTGCTCACCTCGTGTGCCAGATGAAGATCGACGTACAGCACGGCCGGGACTTCCGGCGTTTCGGCGACCACCTCGTGGGACTTCCATACCTTCTCGAACAGCGTTCGTGCCGCCATGGATCAGCTGCGCTTACGCATCAGGCGATTCGCACGCTTTGCCGACCGAGCGCGCCGTCGGCAAGCCGGTCGAAGCCCTCATTGATGCTGTCCAGTTCCAGCGGTGATGCCAGCAATCGATCGACCGGCAATCGTCCTGCCTGAAACCATTCGATATAGCGCGGAATGTCGCGCCGCGGATCGCAGCTGCCCAGATAGCTGCCCTTGATGGTGCGCTCCTCCGCGACCAGCCCGACATGCGAAACGCTGAACTGAGCGGCCGCATCCGGCAATCCCGCCGTGACCGTCATGCCCCCGCGCCGCGTCACCTGGTAGGCGAGGCTCATGGCTTTCACCGAACCTGCCATCTCGAAGGCAAAATCGACGCCGCCGCGCGTGGCCTCGCGCAGCTGTTCGGCACACTGGGCTTCGGACGCGTTGAAGGTATGGGTCGCACCCAAATCACGCGCCAGCGCCAATTTCGCATCCGAAATATCCACCGCGACGAGGACGCTCGCCTGCGCCGCCCGGGCGCCGAGCAAAGCCGCAATGCCCACGCCGCCCAAGCCGATCACGGCGACCCGCGCACCGGGCGGAACGCATGCCGTGTTGACGACGGCTCCGACGCCCGTGATCACGGCGCATCCGAACAAGGCGGCCTGGCCGAAAGGCAGTGTTTTGTCGATGCGCACCAGCGAGTGCTGCGACACGGTTGCAAACTGCGCGAACGCGGAAACTCCCAGATGGTGATTGACTTCCCGGCCGTCGAGCCGCAGACGCCGGACGCCGGACAGCAAGGTGCCGGCCGTATTGCTGCGCGCACCCGGTTCACACAGCGCCGGCCGACCGATCTCGCAGGGTTCGCATTGGCCGCAGCTCGGGACGAAGGCCGCGACCACATGATCGCCCACGCTGAACCCGGTCACCCCGCTGCCCAGCTCCTCCACGATGCCGGCGCCTTCATGCCCGAGCACCATGGGCATCGGTCGTGGACGAACCCCGTCGATGACCGACAAATCCGAATGACACAGCCCTGCGGCCTTGACCGACAGCAATACTTCACCGGGTCCCGGCGGCTCGAGGTCGACCTCGGCGATTTCCAGCGGTCGTGACGTGGCATACGGGTGCGGCAAGCACATGTTTTTAAGAACGGCAGCACGCATACGCATGTCGAATACTGTAGCGCTTCGCGATCCCCCACGGCACTCGGCGGCCGGCAGGAGTCCTGTATATGACACCGCGGTTGCGCCGGCTTGCCCAGCCATCCCGCAGCCAGTACAACGTCACTATGTCCACGCCGAGCGTCGCAGCATCCCTGCCTCTCAAAGAGGCCACGCTCTCGCCGTTAGATCGACTGTCCTGGCCCATCATTTTTGCGTGGTCCGTGGGGACCATAGGGCCCGTCACTCTTCTTTATGTCGTCAACTATGCGTTCATGTTTTTCATGACCGACCTGTTGGGCATCTCGGCTGCGATCGCCGGCTCGCTGATATTTGCGGTGCGTATCTTCGATATATTCGTCGACCCGACGATGGGAGTGATCTCGGATCGAACCGTCAGCCGCATGGGACGCCGTCGTCCCTGGATGCTCGCCGGCGGATGCCTGTCCGCGATCGGATGCGTGGCACTGTTCACGCTGCCGGGCCGCATTGCCGTTGCCGGACCCTCCGTCATAGCCGGCTGGAGCTTGGCTGCGTTGGTGCTGTATTTCGTCGGTTACAGCATGTTCAACGTTCCGTACATGGCCATGCCGGCAGAAATGACCGACAGCTACGGTGAACGCACCCGGCTGATGGGTGCACGCGTGTTCTTTGTGGCGGTGTCGGGTCTGCTCGGCGTCAGCGTCGCGCCGCTGCTGGTGCAATATTTCGGCAAGGGTCGATATGCGTATTCCCTGACCGCCGTCTTGATGGCCGCGTTGAGCCTTTGTGCCATGGTGCTGTGCGTGATTGCGACCGGCAAGGCGCGCGCGACGGAGCGCACCCTCGTGCGCGTACCGATGCGCGAGCAGCTGCGCTTGGCGCTCGGCAACAAGCCGTTTGCCCAGCTGATATTCGCCAAATTGCTGCTGCTGTTGGCAATGTCCAGTTCGACCACCTCCATGTTCTATTTTGCGACCCATGTGCTGCAGCGTAATCTGAGCACCGTGTCGCAATTTGGGCTGCTGCAAACCATCGGCATGCTCTTGTCGCTGCCATTGTGGGTGCGCTTGGGCAAGCGCTGGTCGAAGCATCATTTGTTCATGTTCAGCTGTGGATTGAACTCCGTGTTGTTGCTGAGCTGGTTGTTGGCGACGCCCAGCGAGCCCACCGTGCTGCTGTTGTTGCGCTCCTTCCTGATCGGCTGCACTTCGGGAGGCGCCTTGTTGATGGGCCAGTCCTTGCTGCCTGATACCATGGAGTACGACTATCGTCGCACCGGTCTGCGCCGCGAAGGCGCATTCTCCGGCGCGTACTCCATGGTGGAAAAAGCCGGCTTTGCCGTCGGTCCTCTCATCATCGGGCTGCTGCTGTCGAACGCAGGATATGGGGCCAAGACCGGCGCGCCGGCCGCCGGGGCGACGGCGTTCGCCGTTTACATGGGCGTCGCCGTCATTCCCGCGGTCGCATCGGCGCTGGCGGTGCTCATATTCCGCGGGTTTGGACTCACCGAGAACACGCTCCGCGACATGGCTTCAGCCGCCGGCAGTCCCGCGCCGCATCCCTGACTCATCCCATGCTTCCCATGGCGAAACGCAAGCAGGCCGCTGCGCCAGGCGATCTGGCACAGCGCATCGGTGTTTGGAGCCAGCAGTTTTCGCCGTCGCCGCAGCAATCGGCGCGTATCGGCGCGTCGATTCGGGATTTTGTCGGTTGCGTGATCGCGGGAACACGCCGCTCTGAACTGCGTTCCGCCATGTGGCTGGCGCACGGCGGTGGCGTACCGGTTTGGGGGCTTGCGGATTCATTCGATGCCGCCGGTGCCGCCCTGGTAGCCGGAACGGCGGGATCGCTGTTGCAACTGAATGACTTCTACGGCCCCGGCAGCTCTCACCCATCCTCGCCCGTGATCGCGGCTGCATGGTCGGCAATGCATTCCCGCGGAGCAGACTCGGTTCATTCGTTCGTGAATGCAGTCGCCGCAGGCTACGAGGCGGCCAACCGTATCGCCGATGCGTGTATGCCCGGACAGATTCTTGCCGGCAGCACGCCGACGGCGCTGTCGGGCACCTTCGGTGCGGCGGTCGCCGCGGCACTGATCGGCGGGCTCGATGCGCAGGGTGTCGGCAGAGCGGTCTCGGCTGCGGCGCTGCTCGCACCTGCGGCGCCGATCGCGGCGATGCGGGCGCATGGCGCGTTGGTACCCCTGCATTCCGGACTCGCCGCGCGCGCGGGCTACGAGGCCTCCATTCTGGCGCGTGACGCAGACGCGGGCGCGGGTGTGCTGGAAGGCGACCACAACGGTCCCGGCGTGATCGCGTTACTGGGAGGAGATGCGGCGAGCATCCGCCCGGAACATTGGAACGGTGCGACCATCGACGCCGTCGGCTGGAAGTTCTTTCCGGCATGTTTTGGCACGCAAGTGGCGATCGAGGCAGTCTTGCGCATGGGCCGGATCGACCCGGCATCGATCCGGCGCGTCGTGGTGAAGCGGCAATCTGGACTGCTCGATAGCGTGTTCGAATCCGGACCCGACGAAGGCGGTCTGTATGATCGTCTCATGAGCCTGCGCTGGGTGGTGGCGCGCGCTCTGGAGCAAAATGCCTATGAGTATCCCGCGGCCATCGACGCCACCGCGGATACGGCGGCATTGGCGGCCAAAATCGACATCGTGCACGATCGCCGCTTGGACGCTGAACTGCCTCACCGCTTGTGCGCTCGCATCGAAGTGCAAACCACCGCCGGCGCCCGTACCATCGAGTACCAGCGGCCCGCGATGGGCGACCCCGACACGGCTGGACCGCGCGGCTGGAGCGTGGCGCTGGACGAAGACCAGCTGCGCAAAAAGTTCGACACGCTCAGCGAAGGCTACTCATCCACGCTGCAGGTGCTGCTCGCCATGGGCGTCGCGATCTAGCCAGCGATTCAGCGGCGCGCCAAAAAGTCCACGATCAATTTCGCAGCCTCGGCGGGCTGTTCCAGGACCAAATAATGGCCGCATTTCGGTAGAACGGACAAACGGCAATTCGGCAGCAAATCCTTGATGCGCGACATTCCCACCCCGCTCTGCGCCAGCGCGAAAGGCGTCATGTTGTCCTCCGCTCCGGCCAGCAGCAGCGTCGGCGCCTTGATCTCGGCCAGCAACGGCGTCAAGTCGGTGCGCTCGATGGTTTCGGTGCCCGCGATGAATGCGTCCGGCGTGGTGTGGCTGAAGGCCTCGCGCATGGAAGCCAGTTGCGCCTCCGCGTTGGGTAAATCGTAAAAGCCTCGTGCGAAACCCGCCACCGAGGTCAGGTCCGCCACAGCCTGCATACCGCTGTCGCGCGCGGCGCGTTTCCAGGTGGATCGCATCATGCGGGCGGCCGAATCGTAGCGCGCCAGAAAACAACTCAACACCAAGCGATCGATCAATTCCGGGTGTCGGGCCGCCAGCGTGATCCCGAGCATGGCGCCGAAGGAAGTGCCGTGGATATCCAGCCGGCCAATGCCCAGCGCCTGGATGAATTCCGCGATCAGTTCCGCGATCGCCGGCATTCCTGAGGCCAGCGCGGCGGCGCGGCTTTGGCCGTAACCCGGCAGGTCGAAATCGATCACCTCCGCATAGGGGGCCATCAGCGGCGTCATTTTTTCGAAATTGCGGTGGCCGAAAGCGGACCCATGGATTTGCAGCAGCGGCGTACCGCTGCCCTGACGCCGGTACCAAATGCTTGCCCCGCTCGGCAATTCGACCACGCTCATGAGAACCTCGACAGTGCCAACAGGGAATCGATGCTGGGCGCCTGCGGCAGGTTCCACACCTGCGTCAATAGGTCCTCGATGCGCTGCGATGGCAGCACCTCGGACGCGGCGGTCCGGAACACATCGGCGAGTTGTGAATCGGACATGCGATTGCCGGGACTGCCTAGAAATGCATCCACGTTGACCGATTCGCGCGTGCCGTCGCTGAAGACAATCTCCAGGGAGCAGCCATCGAAGGTCGGACGTTGCTGATCGGCGATGAGATCGATGCGCGACCGCAACGCGAGTATATCCGGGTCGGTGTATGCCGCTTCCTTCATCTCCGCCAAGGTGAAGCGCCGGTTATGCCATGCGGCTGCGGCGCAGTAGCGCAGATCGAATCGCGCGGTCAGTTCGCTGGTCGGATTACCGAAACGCTCGCGGCGCTCGTCGGCGATCTTGACCACGATGGGTTGCACGGCGAAGGTCATTCGCTCGATGCTGCGTTGACCGGCAATCGCCCGCAGCGCAAGAACGCACTCCACCGGCGCATGAGTGATGGTTTCGGTCGGCACTGTCTTGTAGCTCTGACCGTGGATTCGCCACGTGCTCCCCAGCGATTGCAACACCGCATCGATCTTGTCGGCGCTTTCATTCGAGTGCGAGGCGAGCATGCCTTTTTCCCCCTCGAACGCCGTGGCGGGCGCGTCGAAGCCCCGCTCGGCCAACTGGAAGGCGGTGAGCCCGGATCTGGCCGTCAAGCCCATGATGTAGGGCAGTGCCATACTGCCCACCGATTCGTAGGTGCCAAAGGCCGTGCACATCGCCAGTCCGAGGGCATTGCGCATGCGCAGCGGATCCAGGCCGGCCAATACCGAACATGCCGCCGCTGCACCCACGCCGCCGCACAGGCCGCCGGGCACGAAGCCGCGGTAGTAGCCCGTGGGCATCAAAATCGTCGCACAGGCCAGTTCAACCTCGAGGCCCAAGGCGAGGGCTTGAATCACCTCGTGCCCGCTGCTGCGCCTCGCCTCGGCGACGGCCAGCAATGCCGGCAGCACCCCTGACGTGGCATGCATGAAGGTGGGGATGTAGGTGTCGTTGAAGTCCAGCACCTCGAATAGCGCACCGTTGACGATGGCGGCATTGGCGGCGCTGGTTCGGGAGCCGAACCAGAGCACTTGCGCGGCTGCGGGTCCGCTGGGGTGTTCCGCCAGCGCCCACTCGTGCAATGTTCTCACGGCGGGATGTCCGGTCGCGCCGACCGACGCCTTCAGCTGGTTCAGCAGCAGGCGCAACGCTTCGTGCGCGACATCCTCCGGGACACCGCGCACACGCCACTCCTGGGTGAATGCAACCAGCCTTTCCGATACCGTCATGGCTGTGCGGCGACCGCGCCGTACATCCACTCGAGCAAGGCGGGCTGCTGCTGACCCGTGGCACCGAACTCCTGGATCGCCTGGTAGGCCGGATAGCCGCGCAAGCCGATCAACGTGGGCCGGCCGCCTCGTACGAAGGTATACAGAGACGCCAGCGGATAGGCGTGGATCGTGCCGACATACGGCGCCAGAGCCTGTGCCTCGCTCACAGAGATCAGCGTATGCGCCTCGGCACGCGGATTGACGACCAGATCGATCAGAGCCTGATACTGCTGTTCCAGCGGATGGGTTTTTATCGGATAGCCGGCCTTCCTTTCGGCCTCCATATCCGGCACATCGAACAGGCTGAGCCGCAGCCTCGACACGCCCGGCGCGGCCGTCCACCGTTGCGCCAGCGATTGCAGGCATTCCCTGAAGCCGGCTTCATCACGGCCGCGCTGGCGAAAAAACATCGAGTAGCTCGGCGCAGCCGGCGGTCCGGCCGGCGCTGCATCGTGCGTTTCATCCTTGTAAGTCCAGGCGTTGCGGCCCACGGCGCGGTAGGTGGTGCTCTTATCCACCAAGATATCGATGTCGGCCAACAGATGGGCGCGAACCGCCGCATTCGGCGAGTCGCCAAATGCGGCCAGTCCTTTTTCATCGAAATAACGAACATCGGACAGCCACATCAGTTGTTCAGTCTGCGGACAGTGGTAGTCGATCGCCGTGGTCGGTTCGAACACCTCGTCTCGCACTGCGTCGAACTGCGCGTGGCGATACTCGTATAATCCGGCACGCCGTGAAATCGCCGGACTGTGTACGTCGCGCCAATAGCGGCGCACGGACTCCAGCGGCAGATGCGGCTTTTTCCATCCGCAGGTCACCCGCGAAAGCGTCGAGCGATTTTCCTCTTCAACCATCGCGTTCACGCCTGTTCTCCGCTGTCGCCGGCGATGAGGAAATCCGCGACCGTATTGGCCAGACGTTTTCGCGGGCGCTGGAAATGCGCGTAGTCTCCGCACCCCGGAATGATCGACAGCACCTTGTCGGTCGTCGCCAGCCGCTCGAAGAAATCGGCCCGTGTGATGCCGCCTTGCATGTAATTCTGCTGTCCGGCGGCGGCCCCGTAAATCATCATCGTGGGTCGTGTGATCAGTTCCGCAATCGGGGCTACGCTGCCGCGCGCATTTTCGCGCCGGATGCCGTTCGGTGACCGGGGCTCATGCTGAATCACGAAGTCGGCCAGCGCCTTGCGCGCCGCGGGCTCGGTAAACTCCGCCTCCAGCCGGTCATGGAAGTATTGCCAGCCGCCGCTCCACCACGCCTCGGTCGGATCGGGCGGAATCTTGTTGCCGCCGCCCAGCGCCGGGTCGAGCAATGCCAGGCGCCCAACGGCATCCGGATGCGTTTGCGTGTAGCGTGCGGTGATGCGGCCGCCCCACGACCAACCGGCGAGGTGTGCGCGCAGGAAACCCTGGCCGGCGAGCCAGGCAACGACCGAATGCAGATCCTCGATCGCCGCGTCGGTGTCCACGTCGAATGGATCCGGAGGTGCATCCGAATGAGCATAGCCGCGCACCGAGAAAGTCACCGCGGCAATGCCCCGCGCAACCAGCAAATCCATCATTGAATAGTCGACGCCGCCCGGGAAACCGAAATCGAAGCCGGCTTGACCCGACAAATTCGCGCCCTGAACCAGCACGACGACGTGGCGCGCCGATTTGTCCAGACCTTTGGTGCGCACCGACAAACGTCCGGCGCGTCCGTCAATCATCAAATCGTTGGCCACCGACATCCCATTCCCCTTATTTGTCGGACGGAGTATGGCAGTCACGGGACATTGAAAATCCGCGGGTGTCATATCCATGACGACACCAGGCGTCGCGTGCCGATGTCGTGTGTTCCTCGCGTATGCTGATGCGCGCCATGGCTGGATCGATCGACATCATTTGCAATCTGTTCGACCCCGAATCGGTGCGCCTGGGACAAACGGGGCTCGACGAAGCATTCAAGCAGCAAGTGCGGATGGATCCGGCGATTCGCGCCGGGGTCTCGATACCCGACTATCTGACCAAGATGGATCGCGCCGGAATCGAAAGGTCGCTGCTTGCGGCGGTCAGAGCCGGCGATCTGGCGGTCAAGGGCTCCTGGGAACTGCCCTACCAGCGAGTGGCGGAGGTATGCCGCCGACATCCCGAGCGGTTCTCCGGCCTCGCGGGAATAGACCCCTATCGGGGCATGCAGGGGCTGCGTGATCTGGAACAGTCGGTGAAAGAATTCAATTTCATCGGCGCGCACCTGTATCCACATTGGTTTGGACTGGCGCCCGACCACGCCAAATATTATCCGTATTATGCCAAGTGCTGTGAGCTCGGCATCCCGATCATGATGCAGGTAGGACATAACCTGGTCTACTCGCGCGAGCGGCGCCTTGCCAGCGTGGGGCGGCCGATTTGTCTCGATCAGGTCGCCATCGATTTTCCAGAATTGACCTTGATCGGCATCCACATCGGCGTGCCTTGGACCGATGAAATGCTGTCGATGTGCTGGAAGCACGAGAATGTCTACGTGGCGGGCGATGCCTACGCGCCGAAGCATTGGCCGCAACAGTTCGTGCACTATGCGAACACCTACGGCAGTCACAAGGTCCTGTTCGGCACCGACTGGCCCGTCATCGATCCGGAACGCGCCATACGCGAGATCGACGAACTCGGGCTCAAGCCCTCGTCCAAGGCACGATTGTTGAGAGACAATGCGGTGCGCATTTTCAAACTGTCATGACGGCACTGCCGGACAATTATCGGGCACTGACTTTGTCGAGCGGCATCCAGGTGGCCGCGCGGCGCACGCCCGCAAAAATCGCACTCAAGGAGGGGGATCGCGAGCTCAGCTATGCGCAACTGGCAGCGCGGATCGGTGCGGTGGCGCGCAAATTGGTCGAAGCCGGCATGTTGCCCGGCGACCGGGTTGCCATCCTCGCGCCGAACTGCATCGAATATCCGGAGCTGGTGTGCGGCATCGCCGACGCGGGTCTGATTGCCGTGACGCTGAATCCGCGCGCGCACGCCAAGGAGATTGCCGAGGTGCTGCGCGACAGCCGCGCGCGCGGTTTGTTCGTGCATCCAACCCTGTCCGCGCAGGCCGATTCATTCAGCCATCCCCACCTGGAATTTCGGCTGCGCATCGATGCCGACTACCCATCCTGGTGCGCTTCGTCGGCGCCGGCCACGCAGCTGCCGGCAATCACGGAATTCAATCCGTTCGTGCTCGTCTACACGTCGGGAACCACTGGAAAGCCCAAGGGCGTGTTGCTGCCGCATCGGGCGCGTACGCTGCTGTTCTACGCCAAGGCGCAGGAGTATGGCTGCTACGGCCGCGATGATCGTCACTTATGCATCGCTCCGCTGTCTTCGGGCGGCGGGTTCGGCTTCAGCATGGCGGCGGTGTTCTTTGGAGGTTTCCTCGAAATACTGCCGAAATTCGATCCGGCCGTGGTGCTCGAAAAGCTGGGCGCCGGCGCATTCACCGGCACCTTCGTGGTGCCCAGTCATTTGCATGCCATCCTCGAGAGCGACCCCGCGGTGCTGGATCGGCACCGGGGCGCGGCGCCGCAACTCAAGACCATCATTTGCAATGCGGCTGCCCTTCCCTTCGCGTTGAAACGGCGGGCAGTGGCTTACTGGGGTGAGGGAATTCTGCACGAAACCTATGGCTTCACGGAAGCCGGCATCGTCACGAATCTGCGTCCCGCCGCTCAGCTGAGCAAACCCGGCAGCGTCGGAGAAGGATTTCCGCTTTGCGACATCCGATTGCTCGACGATGCCGGCGCCGACGTGGCGCCCGGTGCCGTCGGCGAATTGTTCGTGTCCTCTCCCTACCTGTTCAATGGCTATTGGGAACGGCCGGAGGAAACCTCCGCCTGCATGCGCGACCGCTGGATATCGGCCGGCGATCTGGCGCGCCAAGATGCCGATGGATGCTATTACATCGTGGATCGCAAGAAAGACATGGTGATTTCCGGCGGCTTCAACGTATACCCGCGCGAGATCGAAGAGGTTCTGCTGAATCATCCGGCCATTGCCGAGTGCGCCGTCATCGGCCTGCCCGATCCACAGTGGGGCGAGCGGTTGCGGGCCTGCGTGGTTCTCAGAGCCGATGAACGGGCCGACTCCGCCGAGATTCAACACTTTTGCCGCGGCTTCTTGGCCGACTACAAGGTACCGCGCGACATCGTGTTGCTTCAAGACCTGCCGCGCAACGCCAACGGCAAGGTGCTCAAACGGGTTTTGCGCGACGGCTATCTAGAGGCATCCCATGTTTAAGACGTTGACTTTCGAAATTCGCGATCGGGTCGGGTATGTACAATTCTCGACCCCCGAGACACTCAATAGCATCAGCGAGGCGCGCTTGGACGACCTCGATTCGGTCATCGTCCAGGTCAAGGAGAACGCCGACGTGCGCGCGCTCACCATCACGGGATCGGGCCGCGCGTTTTGCGTCGGTCTCGACCTCGAGCTGTTGAAGCGTGCTTTCACGGATATCGGATACTTCGAAAAAATGATTCGGCGCCTGCAGAAAGTGCTGCTCGAGCTGGAGTCCCTGCCCGTTCCGGTCATCGCCGCGGTCAATGGCTACGCCCGCGCCGGTGGATTCGAACTGGCCATCGCCTGCGATCTGATGGTGATCGCCAACGAAGCCAAAATCGGCGACCGCCACACCAATCTCGGCGTTCTGCCGGGCGGCGGCATTTCCCCGCGGCTGCCGCGGCGCGTCGGCGAGCAACGCGCCAAAGCCCTGGTCTTGTTGGCGCCCTGGCTCTCGGGCGAAGAAGCGGTGGCCTACGGTCTTGCCTTGCGTTCAGTTCCGCTGTCCGAGTTGGCGGGGGCCGTCGAAGAGATGCTGAGCGAACTGCGACACCGTCCGCGTGAATGCAGCGCCGCCATCAAGCGTGCCATGCACGCGTCACGCACTTTGGACAGCGCACAGGCGGTAGAGTACGAGATTCAGCAATTTGTCGAATACATGGGCAAGCTGCCGTACGGACGCGAGGGCTATGAGGCATCGTTGGCCGGCAGGCCGCCGAGCTGGTATTGATCAGCCGTATGCGCGAGCCGCGCTTCGCGGCGCACTGAGCTGCTGGGTTTTCACCTCATTCAGCAAGACATTGATGATGTGCCGCCCGCGCTGGCGAATCCTGTCCTCGGGGCCCGCCACCGTGACTGCCAGCGATTGACGCGCATCGCTCGAGGGCAGTGGACATGAGATGACGCCGATCCCGTCGAACAGCAGGTTGTATCGGCACAAGTATCCATGTTCACGAACGAACTCGATGGAACGCATCAGTTGCGCGGAATCGGACGCTGCGCCGACGCGCGCCCGAGCAGCCCATCGATTCGAGTCGTCGAGAAACTGCCGCAATTCAGGATTCGGCATGGTGCTGAGCAAGGTGCGTCCGACGACCGACAGCGTCGCCAGACCGCCCGGCAGGCCGGGCGTCACCCGCCAAGCATCCGCGCGTTTTCCGGTCCGCACATAAATGGGCCGCGTGAACAGGCCGTCCAACCGGCTGATCGACGTGGTTTCATCGCTGCAATATTGAATTCGATCGACCAATTCGGCCAGTGGATTGCCATCGACAATGGCCTCCGGCATGGATTCACACAGATGATGGAGCCGAAGACTGGGGAAGAACAGCTTGGTTTCCTGATTTTGGTCCAGGTAGCCCAGGCTTACCATGCGGCGCAACACGGACACCGCGCTTGAGTGGGGCATTTCGAGCAGGTTATGGATTTCGGTGGCGGACAGCGGCCGCCGCAGCTCGGCAAGAAGCTCCATGATCTGAAAGACCCGGTCCACCGAACGACTGACGGTCAGCATGCCTTGCTCGCTGTCATCAACATGACACCGCGGCTTAAATGCGGCAACCAACCGCCATGATAATGATGTGGAGCCATGTCCCGACAGCAACTCACAATGGCCAAATCCTTGGCGGGCGTGGTGCGCGGTAGCCGTGCTGTTCGTTGCCTACGCCCTGGCCTTCGTCGACCGCACGATATTGACTCTGCTCGTGGGCCCCATTCGAGCCGATTTGCACATAACCGACACTCAGGTGAGTCTGTTGCATGGCTTCGCCTTCGCAATCTTTTATACCCTGATGGGCATTCCGATCGCGCGTCTCGCCGATGTGGGTAATCGCCGCAATATTATCGCATTGAGTGCCGTTGCGTGGAGCATCACATGCTGCGCCTGCGGGTTCGCCAAGACCTTCGGGGCGTTGTTCTTGGCGCGCATCGGGGTGGGAGTCGGTGAGGCCGGCCTGTCCCCCGCAGCCTATTCCATGTTGGCCGACCTGTTTCCGGAGAAGCGCCTCTCCCTCGCCATGAGTGTGTACACCAGCGCGCTCTATCTGGGTGCGGGCCTCGCCCTGATCATCGGCGGCGCGGTGATCGGAATCGCCACGCAGCTGCCCCCGCTGGGTCTGCCGTGGGTGGGCACCATCCATCCGTGGCAACTGGTTTTTTTCGTGGTGGGCCTACCCGGCCTGCTGGTTGCCGGCCTGATGCTGACCGTAAGGGAACCGGCACGGCGAGCTCAGCGCCTGATAGACGGGGCGCGCACGGCTCGCCTCGCGGATACCGTTGCATTCATGCGAACGCATGCGCGCGCCTACGCCGGCCATATTCTGGGCTTCACCCTGATTTCGGTGGTTTACAACGTCGCAGTCGCTTGGGCGCCTGCCTACCTGATACGACGGCTGGCGATCGATACCCCGCGCGCCGGCTATTTCTTGGGCGTCGTCATCTTGTTGGCAGGCATTTCGGGCGTGGTGAGCGGTGGCCTGCTGGCCGACCAGTTGCGCCGGCGCGGCCGTTTGGAGGCGACCTTGATGGTGGGTGTCATCAGCATCTCGGCGGCCGCTCCCGCAGGCGCAATGGCTTTCTTGATGACCCAGCTCACACCATTCTTGTGCTTGTTCGCCATCATGCTGTTCGCCGCCAGTATGGCATTCGGCGCGGCAGCGGCCGGCATCCAAGTATTGACGCCGAATCGCATGCGCGCCCAGGCCTCGGCCGTCTACTTGTTCACGCTCAATTTGGTGGCAGTGGGGGCGGGACCCACTCTCGCGGCCCTGCTGACCGACTACTGGTTTCACGACGACCAGCAGGTGGGCACTTCGGTCGCCATCGTCATTTGCGTGGCCGGTCCGCTGGCCGGACTGGCGCTGTTGCGCGCGCGCAACGCATTTGTCGCATGCGTCTTGACCTCAAGTGCTGCGGCGTGATCTCCTACTCCGAGAGCCCAAAAGCTCGAGGTTTTGCCATGAAGCAAGTCGACCCAGATATTGTGAAGTCGGTGGCACGTGCCTTCCACGTCCTCGAGCTGTTCGACGCCAAGCGGGTGCCTCTGACCGCGTCCGCCATTGGCAAGCAGCTCGGCTACCCGCCCTCCAGCACCATCGGGCTGGTGAAAAGCATGGTGAAACTCGGTTACCTGTCCTTCGACTGTGTGGACTTCACCTACATGCCGACCATGCGCCTGCCGCTCATCGGTGGCTGGGTGGCGCAAATGCATGTCGGGAAGGACTTGACTGAAGTCATGAACCGGGTACACGCCGCATCGGGCGAGTCGGTGGCGCTGACAATCGAAAGCGATGGGCAAATGCAGGTATTGGCGTTGTCACCCAGTGAAGATCTGCCCACGTTCAGCAAGGTGAATGCCGTGGGCGATTGCATCCCCTTGTTCGGTTCGGTGGCAGGACTGACGGCGCTCAGCATGCGGCCCGACAATCAGGTCTTGGAAGTGGCGGCGAATTTGTTGCGGCGGCCGCGCTACATCCGCCCCACCATCGACATACCGAAAGCGATCACGCGCATTCATCGATTCAGACATGTCGGATTTGGCGTCGGCTACGGCGTGTCGCATCCCAACGTGGGCGCATTGGCTTGGGCCATCAAGGGACCGAAAACCAAAAAGCCGCTGGTGTTGGGGGTCTGGGGTCCCGCGGAGCGCATCAAGGCGCGCGAATCGCTGGTGATCGCCCAAGTGACTGCCGCCCTCGACGCACACTGAAGGATCGCCGACTCCGGCGCTCACAGTATGCCGAGCTCGGCGCAGGCTTCCAGCGTCCCGGACGAAGGCCCCGCCAGTTGCTCGAACTTGCGATACAACGCAACCTCATCCAACTCAGAGGTCCAGCCGCGCGGAGTGGTGCGGCCCGATCTTGATGGCCGGCGGTAATCGATTCGCCGCATGCCGCGGGAGCCGTATATCTCGACGCCTACGCCGGCCGTCTCCGGCAGCAGCGCATCAAGAGCCGGGTCGTGGATGAGCTCGATTTTTTTCGCCAATGCGATGGTAGAGGGGTTGTCCGCCACCGCGTCCGGATAGTCGTAATGCCCCAGCTCCAGCGCTCGCGCCAGACCCCAACGCAGGCTCATCAGTCGATCGTAAAGGCCGCCCTCGCGCGGACCTGCCCCAACCGTAGCGTCCAGCAGGCCCGCGGGCCGGCGCACCACGACCCGCTCGACCTCGGTCGAGTCGATGGGTCCAAGACACAAAATCGCCTCGATCGCGGTATGCGACGCAAAGCACGCCGGGTAGAACTTCCAGCCGACCTCGTCGATGGTTTCGCCCTGCCATCGCTCCGGCTGCAGGGAAGAGGCATCCCCGCCGAGCAGCGCCAACAAGCCCGGGCCGTGGGCATCGCCTTCCAACAGATGACGGCCCGCCTGTGTTTCCCGAGCCAGACTGGCCGCCTCATAGCCTGCACGCGCGGCAAGTCCCCCGTGGAGCGGGGCCAGTGCGCCGTGCGCGCGCATCGATGCGAACGGCGTGGCAGGCAGCATGAAGGCGGCATTGGACACCGCGCGCGCGATGCCGGGGCTGTCGAGGCCGCGAATTCTTGCGGCCGCGACCGCGGCTCCGATGCAGCCCGCGCTGCCGGTCGGCGAACTGCCGGCCAGCAACTGCCCCGGCATGCAGGCATCGGCGATGCGATTGGCAGCCTCATAGCCGGCGGCCACCGCGCACAAGAAACCTTCCGCAGCAACGCCGCTCGATACCTGAAAAGCGGACCATGCTGCTGCGATGACCGGCGAGGACGGGTGCGATCCGCCGGGACGGTACACATCCTGCAATTGCAGCAGCGCCCCCGCGGTGCCCGTCACCAAGGCGGCCCCCGCGGGGTCGAATGGATCGGTGAGCCCCCACACCGGAACATTACCGGCTTGTGCCAGGCGGAGGGCCGAACGCAGTTCCGGACGCCGTGCTCCGGCGACCACGCAACCCATGAAGTCGCGCAGCGACGCCTTGATGCGTGCCCGCTGCCCAGCGGTGGGTTCGAACGCGTAAGCCCATTGACCGATGCGCTGACTTAAGTCGAACGTATCGTTGGCAGCGGCTGACATGGCATCGGACGTTGCGCCGCCGCGGTGAACCCGTCCATCGATAGTCATGAATATGCAGAATATCCGACTATTTGCCATTCACCCGCATCGAGAACAGGTTTTTCGGCATAATTCCCGCGTGACCGATCTCTACGAAACGCCGCGTTCATGAAGGGGCGCTCGCCCAAGCCAAAGGTGTTGGCCCGCGAGGCCGTCCCGCAGCGCGCCCCGCGGCGCCGGGTGGCCGTCGGTCCACCCCGTCCGCAGTACCTGTTGAACGAGGAAAACGACCGCATGATGGCGATCATCACGGCGCTTGCGGCCGAGGTCTCGGCATTGCGCGATCGTCTCGACTCGCATGAGGCTTTGGCGGAAGCGCGCCGCAGCCCGACCAGCCGCGCGGTCGAGAGTTACCGGTTGAGCGAATCCCGCCGCCAAAAGCGCGAGGACGAACGGCAGGCCATGTTGGCACGCGTCTTTCGCATATTGCTCGAGGACGTGGAGAGAGCGCGGCAGGATGAACACCTCGCTGCCGGGAAGATTCTGGCTGCCGAAGTCTCCGCGACCTAGGAGCGAGCCTTGCATTTCATCTCGCTCGATACCGCCCGCACCATCGCCAATGGCGCCTTGGCAGACGCGGCTCAGCGCGGCATACTGAAGGTGGCGGTTGTGGTCACTGATTTGGGCGGTGATATTCGACTGGCGCTGCGTACGGATGCCGCCGGCTCGTTTGGCGTCGACATCGCCCGCGGCAAGGCTCGGACGGCGCTCGGATTGAACTCCTCGTCGTTGAAATTGGCCCAAGTTTTCGGCGCAAGCGCCTCGGCTACGGCTGCCATCAATGCAGCCACCGGCGGCCGCTTCGTGCCGATCGGCGGCGGCGTTCTGGTGGTCAACTCAGAGGGGCAGATCATCGGAGCCGCAGCCATGTCCGGCGGCGCACCCGAGACCGACGATGCCATCGTGACTCAAGCAGTGCGCGCCGCCGGGCTTGACGTTGCCCCGGGTTGACGAATCACTCGATAGGAGAAGCCGATGTTTCAGTACCCGCATTCGGTCCTGCCCGTGGCCACCCACGACGAATTTGCGCGCCAGGAATTCTGCGCATCGCTGCGCAAATTGTTCACCACGAACCTGTGGCCGGGCTGCCGCGAACTCTATGAAAAGCGCCTGCTGCCGCTGTTCAGGCAGCGTCATGGCAGGGATCCCGAATCCGCCGAGGAAGCTTTCGCCCTGATGCGCGAAAGCTTTTATTTCCGGGGCACCGAACTGTTGGGCCGCACCACCCAGGAGATGGTCTGGGACACGGTGGGTGAAAGCGTCGAACGGCAATTGGATGCCTTGAATGCGAAAGCGGCCCTCAAACCGTCACGCCGCAAGAAGGGCAGTTTGAGACTGAATCCGGATTTGGTGATACCACGCTACATGCGGGCGGTGGACATCCATGTCATGCCCGGCAATTTTCATACCGACCGCTCTTCCGATGATGTTTACGCGGGAGCGCTGTACGACCGCGGTGTCTATGTATTCAGCTTTGGGGGTTTGGGCGGCCTGAATGACAACTACGGCCATTCAATCGTCGAATTCGTGAAGGAAAAATTCCCCAAATTCAAACCACGCCGGATTCTGGAGATCGGCTGCGCGACCGGCATGGCCACCGTACCGGTGGCACTCGGCTTTCCGCGCGCTGAAGTGCATGCCATCGATGTGGGCGCCGCCCTGCTGCGTTATGCCCACGCGCGCGCCGAATCATTGCGCGCGCCGATCCATTTCTCGCAGCAGGATGCCTGTCACATGGACTTTCCGGATGGACATTTCGACTTGGTGTATTCCATCATCGTCACTCACGAATGCCCGCTGCCGGTTCTGCGTTCCATGCTCAAGGAGATTCATCGCGTCTTGAAGCCCGGCGGCATCATGCTGCATGACGGATACTTCGATCCGCCGCCTTTGGCGCCGCTCGATGAAGTGATGAATACCTGGTTCGCGCGCAACGCGAACGAACCTTTTTCACGAGGTTTTCGCCGCTTCGACTTCAAGAAGGCGTTCGAAGCGGCGGGGTTCGATCCTCAATCCCGGTTCAGCGGTACGCGCGAGGCCGTTTACCTCAAAGGGCACCTGCCGCCCATCAGTTTCGTCGGCGCGGTCAAGGCCGCGGCGAATTGAACACGGGGCCATTGTCGATGGCCGCCCTCGCGGCGCTGCTGAGTCTTTCAGGATGCGCGAACCGCCCGCCCAAGGAGCAGACCGCGTGCACGGCGCCCATGCCGATTACGCGCGAAACGACGGTTCTCGATGTGTTGCACGTGTACACGGGCGGCGATGGGGTGTCGCATGCCGAGGTTCAGCACGAAACGGCGCTCAGCTCGACCTACCTCGGCGCCGTGCTGCACCAGTTTCCCTTCGGTGACCCGTCGAATGTGGTCATCGTGAGCGGCCCCCCCGGCTTTCACATTCCGATGCATCCCTCTCCTTACCGGGAAATATTCCTGCTGCTGTCGGGCTCCAGTGTGATCGAGCTCTCGGACGGCACCCAGCACCCGCTGCAAACCGGCTCGCTGGTGTTGTTCGAAGACATGACCGGTCCCGGTCATGGCGGTGTTTTCGGCCCCTGCGGTTATGTCGGCGTCGATCTGCAGTTCAAGACGGCGCGCGCACAGCCGCCGGCACAATGATTCACCGGTCGTCGAGCGCCTTCGACACGGCGGCCAGGCTTTCCACCGCAAGGCCCAACGCCAGCTCGTCCGCAACGAGCTTTTTGAGGCGCTGCGTGAGCCCGACTCGCGCATAGCGCAGCGTGGCGGTCGGCTGGCTTGCCAGCTGGCGCGCCAGCTGATGGGCCCGCTCCATCAAACGGGCTTGCGGCAGCACCTCGTGGCAGACCCCCAGGTCAAGGGCTTGCGCGGCCGACAGTTTCTGCTGCGTGAGCAGGAAATAGCGGCCGCGCGGGCCGAGAACGTGGGGCCAAAGCACGTGCACGCCATCCGTCGGCGGCACGCCGTTGTTCAGATGAGGCAAATCTTGGAAAGCCGCGTTTTCTGCGGCCAGAATGATGTCACAGGTCAACAGATACTCGCTGTGAATCAAGGCGGGTCCATTGACCGCAGCGATACAGGGCGCATCGATGTCGAGCAGACTCTGCAGCAGCTTGCGGCTCTCCGAGAACTGCCGGTCCCAGCGGCTGACCAGACTGGGCGTGGGAGCGGTCTGGTTGGCGGGGCTGGTCTCGAACTCCGCACACCATTGATCGCCGGTCCCCGTGAAGATGACGACGCGGTTGTCTCGATCGCGGCTCACTTCGAGACAGGCATCGAGCAGCTGGCTGCGAACCGCCGCCGAAAATTTCAGCGGGCCCTCCCCAGAATGCAGACGCAGCTCCAGAATTCCCAGTGCGTCACGCCGCAGCGCGATGTGCTGATACCTGCCGAAGTAGCCGGGCGTCACGCGCCGCGCAGCCCCACGTTGATGCTGATCGCTTTGGTCTTAAGGTAAGCCTCGAGCCCCTCTCGCCCGAATTCCCGACCCCAGCCCGATTCCTTGTTGCCGCCAAAAGGTGTCTCAGGGCTCATGGCCGCATGATAATTGATGGCCACTTGCCCGGAGTCTATGCGCTGCGCGAGGCGCAGGGCTCGCTGAATGTCCCGAGTCCACACGGAACCGGACAGGCCGTAGCGCAGTCCATTGATGTCGCGCAACAGCAGTTCCTCGTCCTGGAAACGAAACACCGAGAGAATCGGCCCGAAGATTTCCTCCCGCGCGATGCGCATCTGCGCATGGACGTTTGTAAACAAAGCCGGGCGAACGAAATGACCGGCGCCCTCCACCGGTTCGCCGCCAAATTCGAGCGTGGCGCCGTCCGCCACGCCGAAATCCAGATAGCGCAACACCCGTTCTTTCTGCCGGGCCGATATCAGCGGCCCGATGATGGTGTCCGGCCGCATGCCATCTCCCACCGGCAGCGTCATCACGTGAGCACGAATTCCTTCGACCACCTGGTCGTGCACATCCTCGTGCACGAACAATCTCGATCCTGCCATGCACGCCTGACCCGAGCTGAGATAACACGCCATGCTGGCAGCGGGAATGGCTTGCTTCAGGTCGGCGTCGGGGAAAATCACCACGGGTGATTTGCCTCCCAGTTCCAGGGTCACTTTTTTCAGATTGCCGGCCGCCGCCCGCAGGATGCTGCGGCCGACCGCTGTCGAGCCGGTGAAAGTGATTTTGTCGATGCCTGGATGCTCCGCGAGGGCCGCGCCCAGATCCGCGCCGTAGCCGTGAAGCACGTTGAGCGTTCCGGGCGGAGCGCCCGCTTCCAATAAGTGTTCGGCAAACAGTTCGCCGAGCAGCGGCGCGAGCTCCGCGGTTTTCAGCACCATGGTGCAGCCGGTTGCCAGCGCGGGTGCGATTTTCAACGCCATCATGCCGGCAGGCGCGTTCCAGGGCACGATGGCGCCGACGACGCCAATCGGTTCGCGCAGAGTGGCCACCAGAAAGTCCAGCTGATCACGGCTGCCCACCACCGGCTTGAACGCCTCGCCCGATATTTTCGTGGCCCAGCCTGCGTAGTAGCGTATCAACTCGACGGCGAGGTACTTGATGACGGCACGCGAAGACGAGAGCGGCATGCCGTTGTCCAAAGTCATGATCTGCGCCAGCCTCTCCGTATCGGCCTCGATCAAATCGGCAAACCGGAACAGAATCCGCGATCGATCGCGGCCGTGCAGCCGGCCCCAGCCGGACTCGAACGAGGTCCGGGCCGCAGCCACCGCCGCGTCCAGATCCGCGATCGATGCACAATTGATGGTGGCGATGATCTGGGCCCGCGCGGGGTTTTCGACCTCTATGGTCCGTTCACCCCCGCCGGTGACCCAGCGTGTGCCGATGAGATGACGGTGCGGCGCGGCGAAAAAGCTCAGCGTGGCTTCACTTGGCTCGACACAGGGCATCACCGTCATTGCGAACCGGCGCTCGAGGCAGGCTGAGATGGCTTGAAGCTCTGCGCGAGTTTCGGATCGCCCTTGCCCTTGTAGATTGCCACCGCAGGATACAGATACGCGGGCCGCGTGAATCTCACGTGCGCGGGATCCAGTGGAAACACGGGCGCCCGGAAGGTCACCCCGGTCCAGTCGAAGTTGGCGCCGATCAGCACCTCCGGTGCCTGGCCTCGCTCCACCCAGTTCTCCAGGGCGGTCAGATAATCGATCATGTCGCCGCCGGCGCCATCGGACGAGCAATGTCGCATCCCGGGAACGGCGTAGAAGCGGTAGAAGTCCAGGGTCTTTTGTGGGCCGCCCATGGTGCGCGTCACCGTCTCGTAGTAATCGACATACTGCAGCGGCGCAACCGAGGTGTCGGCCCATCCTTGAAAGCCGATCATTTTTCCGCCGGCGGCCTTGAAACGGCGCAGGTCCGGATTGGTGGCGTCGAACAAGAACTCATTCAAGCCGAACTGCTTGCGGTCCCGCGCCACGTTCAAGTCGGACAGCTTCCAGGCGGGGCCCGCGGCCGGATCGAAGGCGGCGTAGCGCATGAAATTCTGTATGAAAGACAGGTATTGAGGTTCGCGGCCATTGCCATACAAAAAATCGCCCAGCCAGTAAAGCTCCGAACCCAGCATGACCCCCCCGGTACGGCCGATGGGATGATGGGCATCATCGACAGGACCGGAGTAGATCTTGCGGGCCGCTTCGACCTGCGCGTCGGTCAGGCAGGCCGCGGCGGCGCCGACCCGGCAGCGCACGCTTTCGAGGTCGAAATTGCAGCGGCGCGGGTCGCCGATCAGGCCGTCTTTGATCCCATCGTTCATATCGCAGGCCTTCACGACCGCATCATGCAGCAGCCGCACGCTGGGCTCATCCAGGATGGGTTTGCCGGCCGAATCCAAATTAGCCTGGACGGTCCATGCGAGTTGCGCACCGGTGCCGATCTCATCCAATGGCGGAGAACCCGCGATGATTCCCTCGAAATCCCAGGGAAATGCCTGCGCTTCGATCAGCGCCTGGCGGCCGCCGGTGGAACAACCCCAGAAATAGGAGTGCTTGATCTCCTGTCCAAAATAGCGCGCCGCCAGCGCCTTGCCGGCGAGGGCCATGATGTGGGTCGCGCGGAAACCGAAGTCCGCTTTCGCCGCCGGGTTGTTCGCAGCCCAGTTCCAGTCGCCGATCGCGCCTTTGTGACCCATGTCGGTGCTCGCGCAGGCATAACCGCGGCGCAGCGGGTCGTCGCACCAGAACAGCTTGGTCGTGCCGCAGGAGCCGCCGCAGCCGCCTTGCAGATACTTGCCGTTCCAATCGCGCAACGGCAGGGCGATTTTGAACCCGACCGTGGTGTTCACGTAGCCTTCCAACATGCACGTCTCAGGAACATCGGGCGCCAATTTCGCGACCGCTGCTTCGGTGATGCGGATCAATATGGCAGGATCCTCCGACAGGTCGGTGCCGCGCATGCCGGTGCATCGCTGGGCAGCCGGATCGGCCGCCTCGGCCGCCTGCGCGCGCGCCCCGCCGGCCAACGCCACTAGAATCATCAGGAAGGCAACTTTCATCGGCATGGGAGGCACCTTGAGAGCAATGATCGAGCATCGGAGTATGGGTAGACCGCCCAGAGAGTGCGATCGCAGTCATATTCATGTCAACGTCATTGCGACGCACTTGGATTAGGGCAATGTTGTTTCGAGGCGCGATGTTCATCGCGCGTGGATAATACAACGGGAGAGTGCAATGAGGATGGGAAGCTCATCGAAATGTATCGGGAACTCCAGCGGGTGGCTGGTCCCCGTGCTCGCATGCGTGGGCGCGACCTGCGCAACGACTGCGGCAATCGGCGCTGACACCACCGAAGCGACGCCCACCAGCGGCGTCAACGAGGTCATCGTCACCGCACGACGCGTGGAAGAGACGGCGCAGAGCGTGCCGCTTTCCATCACCGCGCTCAGTGAAGAGACCCTGAAGAGCGCCAGCGTCAACAGCCTGCAGGACATAACGTTCCTGACACCCGGGCTCACTTATTCGAGCAACGGCGCCCAAGCCAATGCGCAGCCCGTCATCCGGGGATTGAGCGATACCAGCGGCGGTGAGGCCACTTCGAGCAATGTCTCGGTGTTCCTCGACGGCGTATACATTTCGAATCCGTCTGCCATAGACCTCAATATCGGCGGTTTGGAGCGCGTCGAAATCGTGAAAGGACCGGTCAGCGGTCTGTATGGGCGCAACGCCTTCACGGGCGCCATCAACTACGTGACGGCCAAGCCCACCAATGACTACCACGCCGATGCCGACGTCTCATTCGGCGATCGCGGCCGGCAAACGTATGAGGCCAATCTGTCCGGTCCCATCATCAAAGACATCCTGAAAGTGCGTGTCGCCGTGACCGACGACAGGCTCAACGGCACATACAAGGACCCCGTCTCCGGAGAATGGGGTAACGGCTATCACCGCAAGGACGCGCTGGTCAAGGTATCCTTCACACCCACCGACAACATCACGATTTCGCCCACTTTCTACTACGGCGATGACAAATTCACGGCGCCGGTCACCGTGACTTATGCGCAAAACTGCGCGATCGGAACCTCGAATTCCTATTGCGGAGATTTGAACAAAAATCAAATCGGGCCGTTCATTGCGGCACCGGATGGTTCCGGGGCGATTGGTCTCGCGCGCACCGTGGATTTCTTCAATGTGGACGCCAATTTTGCCTATTTTTTCGGCACCTTCGACGCCCTGTACGGATATAACGGCGTGCACGCCAGTTCGATCAATTCGTTCGACGGCACCGAGGACGGCATCTCTTACGGGCTGTATGCAGCGGGAGCCAATAATCCCTTCGCCGGCAATCCGGTGATAGGGACGGCGCTTGCCAAGAACTTCTTCGGCGACCAGTCCTCGGAACACGATCACAGCATCGAGATTCGCTACGACACCCCGAAGGATTTTTTCCTGCGCTTAGGGGTCGGCGGTTACTATCTCGATCATGACGGCACCAACAACAACAGCTTCGGCATCGATGGCAAGAACATACCGGCCGGAGATGAACTCAACTTCATCGCACAAGGATATGTGACGAGTGGCGGGCAGTCTGCCAACCCTTTGAATTACTCGGAGACGATTTTCCGTGATGGATCCGAGTTCGTCAGCGGCGAGTGGGACATCGTACCGAACCTGACCTTGTCAGCCGCTGTGCGATACACGGATGAACTGGCCCGCACCAAGATCGGCCTCCCCGCGGCTGGCCCTCCGAAAAATCTTGCCAAGGACTTCTACTCGACGACATCGAATTCCGCGCTGACGTGGAAACCCAGCAAGGACCTGACGGTGTACATCGCCGCAGCGAATGGCTCAAAGTCGGGCGGCTTCAATGGCGCCGCCACTGGGCCCGCGGATCTGGCGTTCAATCCGGAAACCGATGTGAGCTTCGAGGCCGGCACCAAGGTGAAATTTCTCGACAACAAGCTGCAGATCAACGCCGATGTATTCCACACCACGATCGCCAACCTGCAAGTTATAGGACCGCCCTCCACGCCAGGCGCGATCGGGCTGGTGGTGAAGAATTTCGGGGACGTCAGCGCCTCGGGTTTCGAGCTCGAGGGCAACTATCTGGTGGGTTACGGGTTCTCGTTGGGCCTGGGCGTCGGGTATTCCGATCCCAAATTCGAGGCCGGCAGCCTGGACTTCAATGACGGGGCCGCTTGCGCCGCTATTCCGACTTGTGCCGCCTCACGGTTGCGCACGGTTGCCGGCAATCAAGCTGTGGACCTTCATGGCCTGAAGCCGCCCTTCGAAAGCGATTGGACCGCCAATACCACCGTGAAATATGAGCACGCGCTCGGCTTCGGCAATTTCTCGGGGTTCGTGCGCGGCGACTACCGCTACGAGTCGAAGCAGTACAACTCCGTCACCAACTTTGCCTATTACGGGCCCCGGCAAAACGTGAATTTGCACGCCGGAATTCAAAACGACACCTGGACGGCGACTCTGTTTCTCTTGAATGCCACCAATAATCTCACGCCCGTGACCAATCAGTTCAATGGCATTTTGAACGGATTCGATCCTCCGCCCTACGGCGTGTTCGGAGTCACCTGGATACCCACCTCGGCGCTTCCCGAAGGCCGCACGTACGGAATCAAGTTGGCGTATCACTTCTAGGAATAGAGACTTGACTGGGGGCCGTGACCGCGGCCCCCCATTTCTTTCCCCCCGACCCCGCATCTTTCGCAAAATCCTCGTGTCGCGGTGTTTACAGGCCTTTCCGATCCGAGCTTTCCGGTCCGACCATTGAATTCACTGGAGCGAAAGACCAGCTAACCGAAACGCGGATTCGAGGTTTCGGCGAGGCTAAGTGATTGATGCACTTAGGGCGCACCCTCAAAGGTCGGCACTACAGACGTTGCCGCGGAAACGTCGACTCGTCGAGTAGCCTCAATCGAGGTCGAATCCGCGAAATTGGGCTAAGGGTGGTTCCACTCGGGCGCCACGGGCGCAGGCAATCCGGTTTCGTCGAGGCAATTTCTTCTGAGCTCCTCGATACCCGGGCCATAATCGAACACCACGCCCGGTTTCTGAATGGCCCTCATTTCGGCGCGCAACCGGCCGGTGGCCTCGCCGTCCACCGAGACGCCTCCCGGGGTCACCACCACACCATAGGAGCGCGCGCCGCGCTCGCTCACCAGCCCGCGGCGAACCTCGAGGGCCACGAGTTCAGGGTCGCGCGCCAAAGGATCGCCCCAGCCGCCGCCTCCCCAGGTGATGAAATGCAGAATGTCGCCCGCGGCGACGTCGAGATCCTCCACCTTGTTTGCCACCACGACTTGCGAGCCGTCTGGCTTCTCCAGAATCTTTCTTGCGCGCGCGCCGGGCGCACCGCCGTTGACACCCCAGGGCGGAACGAACCAGCGGTCATCGTGAATGGCGATCCGGCCCGGTTCCAGGAAGCGGTACGACATGCGAATCCCGTTCCCTCCCCGGTGCAGCCCCGCACCGCCGCTGTCGATCTCCGTCTCGTAGCGCTCGATGACCAACGGAAAGTAGCGTTCCAAGAACTCATTCGGCACATTGGTGAAATTCGGAAACAGCGAATGGCCGTCCGGTCCGTCGCCCAATGGCCGGCCCGGTATGCCGCCGAATCCAATCTGGAACAGCTGAAAATATTTTCCGTGGCGATCGACCCCGGAATAGAACAAGTGCGGCGACGAAGAGAAGCCTGCCGCCGTCAAGAACTCCGGCGTCTTCTGACCGAGCAATCCTCCCAGTATGTCGAAGATGCGTCCCAGCGCATGAGTACGGCCGGATAACGCGGCGGGAAAGCGCGGCTTCAGCAGTGAGCCTTCGGGTATGCGCACGTCTATCAAGTCGTAATAGCCGTCATTGAACAGAATTTGCGGATCGAACACCATGATCATGTAGATCCCGAAGAACATGCGCAGCATGTTCTCGTTCAGGAAGAAGTTGATCGATGCGCGGCTTTGCGGATCGGTGCCCGCGAAATCCAGCACGACTTTGCCGTGCTCGCGCCACATGGTGCATTTGATCTTGTACGGACCCCGTCCCATGCCGTCATCGCAGATGTAGTCTTCGAAGCTGACCTTCTCATCGCCGATCTGCGTCTCTATCAGCTGTTTCATTGCGCGATGATTGCGTTTCAACAGCTCTTCGCAGGCGGAAATGAACACATCGTCGCCGAAGCGCGTCGACATCTCGATCACACGCCGGGCGGCAACGCGGCATGCGCCAATCAATGCATTGAGATCCGCCCGGCACCATTGCGGCGTGCGAACCTGATGCATGATGAGGTCCACGAGGTCTTCGTTGTAGACGCCTTTGTTGTACAGTTTGATCGGCGGGATTCGCACGCCTTCCTGGAAAATGGCGGTTGCGTTGATCGGCATCGAGCCCGGCACCATGCCGCCGATATCCGACTGATGCCCGAACATCGACGTGTAGGCGATCAAGCGGCCATCCTTGAATACCGGCAGCAGAACCAGCCAGTCGTTGCTGTGGCTGATGGCGCCGCCCACCGAATAGGGATCCGAGAGCATGATCATGTCGCCCTCTTCCACCGTGCCGTCGTAGCCGTCGAGAAACGGGCCGATATAGGAGCCGAACTGGCCGACGATCATCCGGCCTTTGGGGTCCGCGATCAGAGGGAAGGCGTCCCCCTGCTCGCGAATTCCGGGCGACATGGCGGTTCGAACCAGTGTGGTGTCCATTTCCACGCGCGCGTTGCGCAACGCATTCTCGATGATGTCGAGCGTAACCGGATCGATGTCGACCGCCTTGAAGTCTTTAGGATTGGTTTCGACGATGCGGGCCATGATGCGTTCTCGGTATGTAGGATGAAGTCAGGCCGGCACGATCAAGATGTTGCCGAAGTCGTCGACGGTCGCGATATGCGCATGCTCGATCAACGTCGTTGCATCCATCTCGATGACAATGGCCGGCCCGTGGATCACATCGCCGGCACGGAGACGGGCGCGATCGTAGATCACGGCCGGCTGGGTCCTGCCGTCGATCCACACTTCGTGATCGCGCAGCTTGGCGGCCAGCGGGTTGCCATTGCCGCGCTCCAGGCGGACAGAGGGCAATTCGAAAGCGCGCCCCAGCGCGACGGCACGCAGATTGACGAATTCGTGTTCCACCTCCATGTTGAAGGTGAACAGACGGTGATGCTCGGCGTCGAAACGCTTCGACACCTCATCGAGACCGTCCTCGGCAAGTTCTTCGAGGCTGACGGCCAGAGGCACCTCGAAGGCCTGGCCACTGTAGCGCACATCGATTTCAAAGCTGGTTTCGATATCCGAGCTCTCGAGACCATCATCCTGCAGAGAGGTCCGTACCTGACCCTCCATCTCACGCAGCAGGCGGATCACCTCTTCGGCGCTGGTCTGCGACTTCAGACGCGACAAAGACGCCGCGGTTTCTGCACGCATGCGCGTGGTGGCATCGCCCAGTGCGCACAGCACGCCGGGGGAAACCGGCGAAATGGCAGGATATGAGCCCATCAGTCGCGCCACCGCGTTGACGTGCAAGGGCCCCGCTCCACCGAAGCCCATCAGCGCAAAATCGCGCGGATCATAGCCCTGCTGCACCGAAATCATGCGCAGCGCGCCGAACATGTTTTCGTTCACAAGATCGACAATCCCCCGCGCGGCGGCCATGAGCGTAATGCCGAGCGCATCGGCGATGGTCTGCACCGCGACTTGAGCCGCTTCTCGATCGAGGCGAAACGAACCGCCGAGCAGATTCTCGGGCAGATAGCCCAAAACCACGTTGGCGTCCGTGACCGTCGGCAGAGCGCCGCCTTTCGCATAGGCAGCCGGTCCCGGAACGGCGCCGGCGGACTGCGGACCGACGCGCAACGCCCGGGTGAGTTTCGGCACGTAGGCAATCGAGCCGCCGCCGGCACCGACGGTCTTCACGTCGAGAGACGAGGCGCGCACCGATAGATGGCCTACCTCGGTGGTGCGCACCCGACGGGGCTCCCCATTTTCGATCAAGGCAACGTCGGTGGAAGTACCGCCGACATCCAGTGTCAGGATATTCTTGATTCCCGCATTCTTGGCGACCCATAAGGCTCCCGTCACACCGCCGGCCGGTCCCGACATGAGGAGGGACACGGGGTACTCTTCGGCTTTTTGCGATGACATGAGACCGCCGTCGGACCGCAGCAGCGACAGCCGCCCCTTCATCTCGATCTTCTCGAGCCGCGCACGCAGGCTGCGCACGTATCGACCGACCACCGGCCGCACGGTGGCATTGGCCACCGTCGTCAGGGTGCGTTCGTACTCCTGCATTTCCGGCAGCACTTGATGACTCAGCGAAATGGGCAGTCCGGGCAGTATCTCCCGGGCGATCGCAGCGACCCGAAGTTCATGGGCGCCGTTGAGATAGGCATTCATCAAGGAAATCGTCAGGGCCTCGATGCGCTGATTCTTGAGCCGGCCGAGCTGCAGGCGAATATCGGATTCGTCCAGCGGACGAAATTGCTGGCCGGTCGCGCTCATCCTGCCGTCGATCTCGACGGTATCTTCGAGTTTCACCAAGGGCTCGGGCTTCGGCCAGATGATCCAACCGGCGAGACCGCCGGGCACGAAGCTGCGCGCAATGTGCATCACCTGCCGATAGCCTCGGGTGGTGACCAGCCCCACACGGGCACCTTTGCCTTCCAGAACGGCATTGGTAGCTACGGTGGTCCCATGAAGAAAGACCCCGATATTCGCGGGGGCGATCTTGGCGTTGCGGCAAATCGTCTCGACGCCATTCAAGATGCCCTCGGAGCTGTCATGAGGAGTCGAAGGCGTCTTGTGACGCCAGAACGCGCCGGTCATTTCATCGAGCAGGAGAAGGTCGGTAAATGTTCCGCCGACATCAACACCACAGCGGTAGCGCATCCGCGAAATCCTTGAGGTTTGCCAGCGGGACGAGATGTTTTAAGTCCACTAGACTATCCGATCGATGCGCCCCACCGATCTCATGTGTCATCAACATGACTTGCACGAGCGCGCGATCCTGGCCGCAGACATCATCAGGACAGGCAGTTGACAGCCACGCAGCGCCCGGCAAGCTGTGTGCGCAGACATTCCGACACACCAGAATCGGTTCGAGGCTCTTAAGTGCACAGCGACGGCGCCACACCTTCGAAGATACGGCGCCGTATTTTCAACATCGACGGCCGCGGCATTCATGTGCGCCATGCCGGCCACGGACCGCGTCTGCTGCTGATTCACGGTTCGCCGGCGAGTTCAGAGTTTCTGGTGCCCATGATCGAGCAGCTGGCGCAGCATTATTCGTGTCTGGCGCCGGACACGCCAGGGTTTGGCGAATCCGATCCGCTGCCACCCGCGTCGCAAACCATTCCCGGGGCGGCAGCGGCGACGGCCCAGCTGATCGATTCGCTCGACTTTGGCCCCTGCCTGGTGTTGGGAACACACACGGGTGCCGCGATCGCGCTCGAACTGGCCATGCTGCGCCCGGATCTGGTCGGCGGGTTGCTGCTGGACGGTGTCGCCTTGTTCAATTCAGCGGAACAGCATTTGTTCGACGGCTATTTCGAGCCCGTCGTCATCGATGAACGCGGCGGACACTTCGCTCGCAGCTGGACTCGCATCCGCGATATGTTCATCTGGTTCCCGTGGACCCGCCACACGCCGGAACGGCTGAACGGAACGGATCTGCCGCCAATCGCCTCGACCCATCGTTGGGTATCCATGCTGTTTCAGGCGGCGCCGCATTACGCGGCGCTGTATCGTGCGGCCATCGGGTATACGGAACGGGGAATGCAGACCATCGCCGCACAAACGCGGCCGGCAATCTATCTGGCGCATGAACGCGACATGCTGGCGCCGCATCAGTCGCGCCTCCCGGCGCTCAAACCGGCCGATCGAGTGGAGCTCACGTCCTCTGCGCCCGGCGAATGGTTGAGTGCGGTCCGCAGAGCGCTGGCCCAGCTCGAGGATTCCAATGGAATCAGCCGCGGCCCGCTGCGACACGCTCATGACAACGGAGGGAACACCGCATCGCTGGATCAGTTCATCGATCTGCCCCACGGCCAGTTGCGCTTGAGGCGATACGGCGGCACACAGTCCCCGCCCTTGTTGTTATTGCACGATGCGCCCGGCAGCGGTTTGATGCTGCGCGCTCTCGCACAGGAGATGGCGAAGCACTGGTGCGTGTGGCTGCCCGATCTGCCCGGCTGCGGAGCATCGCAACCGTTGCCGCAGGCGGCCCCGACGCTGGAAGATTATGCGGCAAGTCTCGAGGGAATGATCGGTATCATTGGAAGACAACCTTTGGCTGTCTATGGCCGCGGTTGCGGAGCTGCGGTGGCATTGCAATTGGCTTGGGTACGGCCAGAGGGATTCCGGCGCATCGTCCTCGATGAATTGCTGCTGGCGGATCCGTCCTTGCCGGCACCCGATGCGCGGGTTTGTCCGCGCATCACACTCGAAGCGGATGGGTCGCATTGGTTTCGAACATGGCAGATGCTGCGCGACTCGCAGATTTTCTGGCCTTGGTACGATACCTCGGCGCGGGCACTGTTGCGATTGCCTGGCAATTTTTCGGGTGAGTTCCTACATGAATGGACTGCCCAGGTCCTGCAGCAGCCCGCTACGGCCCATTGTTTGCCTCAGGCCACGGTGAGTGCGGCGGCGGATGCGCTGTCGAAACTTCGTCAAGGGCCCTCGACACTCATGGCGCGCCGCGGCCATCCCCTGTCGCAGCCCATGCGGCGCGCGCCGGCCAGGCTGCCGATGGTCGAATTCGTGGCTTACGAGGAAGGCGAACGCGCCGTGGCGCTCAGCCGCTGCCTGCTCAACGGCGCCCACAATCAACCTCTTATTGAAGGGAATACAGCATGACTGCCAGCACACCTGCCGAACCGACTTCTGCACAAAGCGACAAGTTTTCCGCCTATCGCCGCATCTTGGCCTCGCCGCGCGACGAGGAAGTGGATTGGTGGTACTTCGGCACAACCGTGGTGCTGATCCCCGGAATGCCCGCAATAACCGTCATCAAAGCGGCCACACTGATGATTTATCGCACCGAGACGCTGAGCGATGACCGCTTCGCCATTCATTGGGACGAGGTCGGATGTTTTTCCGATTACATCACCGATCGCCCGCTGGCGCGCTGGCTGAATCCCGTCACGGGCCGTTACGTGGCAGCACCGCAGAGTTTTGCAGAGGGGCCGGCGCGCTACGAGATCGCACGCACTGCGGAGGGCGTGGCCGTCACATTGACCCAGCCGGGGGCTCGGATCGGTTCAATCGAGGTCGATTGGCACTACGGCGATGACCGCATCGGGCTGGTACAACGCGAACGAAAAACCCGCGGCTTCCCCGATGTCGACGGTAAGCTGCCGGATCCCGGCTCTTCCTCCGGCTTCGAAGCCGTCACGGAACTTGCGTTCATGGATCAGTGGCCTGGCAGCGGCCTCGAGGCACAGGGCCTGTATGAATTTGCGTTGACGGGGACCCCACCCTGGATGGGATTCGAGCCCTCATCGAAAGCCCGCGCGACGGTGCAAGGCGTCATCGTCAAAGCCCGCACGAACAACCCACCCCATCCCGACGCGCTGGAACGCTTAAGAACCCGATACCCGGATTTTTTCGCGCGTCACGGACGCTGAGCTGCCGGCGGCCGCAGCGGGGCCGCGTTGCCACGCTTTGACTTCCTGCAGCAGTGAGGAAATGATCTGCCGTCCGCGAACTTGGATTCGGTCGACGGATCCTGCGACCGTGACCGCAAGATTCTCACCCTCGCCGCGCGCGGCCAACGGACAGGAGATTGCACCCACCCCGGGGAGCAATAAATCGTAACGGCACAGATATCCGTGTTCGCGGACGAAATCCACGGCCCGCTGCACCTGTTGTGCATCCGACAGCACGCTGCGTGTGCGTGAAGCCCAGAGATTGGCGCTTTCGATGAATCTGCGCAGCTCGACATCCGTCAAGGTGCTGAGCAAGGTGCGGCCCACGACCGAATGCGTCGCCAAACCGCCGTTCAAACCGGGTGTGACCCGCCATGCCTTGGCATGTTTGGCGGAGCGCACATAAATCGGCATGGTGAACAGGCCGTCGAGACGGCTGATGGACGTGGTTTCATCGGTCGCATGTTGCACGCGGTCAACGAGTTCCGCGAGAGGATTGCCCCCGACGATGGCCTCGGGCAGCGCATCACAAAGATGATGCAAACGCACACTGGTGAAAAATCTCTTGGTCTCCGAGTTCTGATCCAGATAGCCGAGATGCACCAGGCGCGACAAGACTGACACCGCGCTGGAATGCGGCATTTTCAACGTGGTATGAATTTCCGTTGCCGAGAGCGGACGGCGACGCGCGGCGAACAATTCCATCACCTGAAAAACTCGATCGACCGATCGACTCACGGTCAACATGTGTCCATCCCTTATGAGGCTTCACGGTATTATGAGGCTTCACGACATTGTGCTCATGGAACCGCCGTCATTGCGCCCCTATTCATGTATGTGAATGCGGTTTAGGGGGTCTTGGGTCCCCAATTCGCCACGTCATTGGGGTCGCCGCGTCCGGCGTAGTGCGTCATCTGCGGCCACGCATAGACCGGGCGCGTCATCACCACTTGATCGGGCGTCAAGGCCATGCCGACACCGAGATAGGGAATGGGGACTCCATCTTTCGGACGTTCGCCGACGATTCTTTCAGGCGCCTGCGCGTTCTCCACCCAATTCTCGAGAACGGCCAGATAATTGATGCCATAAGCACCCTCGCCGCCCGTGCAATGTTTCATGCCCGGCACCATGAACAATCGGAAAAAGTCGCGCGTGGCCGCGGGGCCGTCCATGAAGCGGGTGGCGTCCGAGTAATATTCGAGCGACGTGCCGGGCACCACCGATTCGTCGGCCCAGCCGTGCACCAGCAGAAGCTTTCCGCCGGCGGATTTGAAGCGTCGCAGATCGGGATTTTCACCGGTATAAAGCGACTCCGTACTTCCAACCCGCGCCGGATCCCGGTCGAAGTCGAATTGGTCCAGCGTCCAGCCCGGGCCGGGATCCTGATCGAAGCCCAGATACCGCCAGAACTCCTGCATCATGGCGCCATATTTACCGGGCTCGCCGTCCACGCCGACGTAAGCGGGGACCCATTGCGGCTCCGCGCCGAGGAAAGTCCCGCCATGCGCCAACTTGTGGCCGGCCCGATCCTGCGGTCCCGAATAGAGTTTTTCGACAACAGCCAGTTGCGGCGCCGTCAGACAGTCGGGTGTCTCGCCCGCGCGGCAAGCGAGGCTCGATGGTCGAAATGTGCAGCGGCGCGGGTCACCGATCAAACCGTCCTTGACGCCGTCATTCAAATCGCAGGCGGCGATTACCGCCGCGTGCAGCATGGCGACCTTTTCCGGCGGCAAAATGTTGCGGCCCTCGGCGCGATTGGCATCGATCGACCAGGTCAGCTGGATCGCTGAGCCCGTCTCGTCCATCGCCGGTGCCACCGATGCAATGCCGTCGAAATCCAGCGGAAAGCGCTGCGCCTCGACCATACCCTGGCGGCCGCCCGTCGAACAGCCGAGAAAGTAATTGCGGGCAGACGGCCGTTGATAATAGGCCGCGATGATCGCCTTGCCCGCGAGCACGGTCACATGCGTTGCGCGGTAAGCGAAATCTATCTTGGCCTGCAGATTGTGATAGGCCCATGCGCCATCCGTCAGCGTCGACTTATGTCCCATGTCGGTCTGCAGACAGGCATATCCCAGACGGATTGGATCTTTGCAGGCGAATTCCGACGCGACGATGCCGCAAAATCCGCCGCAGCCCCGGGTCAGGAACTTGCCGTTCCAATTCGACGGCAGCCAAAGCCCAAACCCTTCACTCGGCGCCACGTATCCCGCCACATCACAGTACGCGGGCTGGCCCGCGCTCGCGTCAACGTAGTTCGCGCTGGTGATGGCTGTCGGAGCGTCGAGCACACCGGCGAATCCGCTGCCCACGAGCGCCTTGCATGCCTGCGCACCGCCGGGAGCGGTATTCTCGTCAGCCTGCGCGGGCCTCGCGGCGAGGCTCGCCAGCATACCGGCCGCCATGAGCATCATCAGCGGCTGCAGCTTCACGATGCGCTACTCACCGGGTGCACCGAAGCCAAGGACTTCGCGATTGACGAGCCGCTGCGGATCGAGCCAGTTCTTGACGGTGGTCAATAAATCCAGAAGGGCCGGATCCCGGGTCTCGGCCCAGGGGTAGGACCGTGCAATCTGCATATGCAGACACCCATGCCGGTGGAAAATTGCCTTGAATCCGTCGCGCAATTCGAATGCAAACTGGGTGGCCTCGCTGTGCGCGGCATGGGCGGCGAGACCTGCAACATCACTGGCTTCGGTAACCCTGTTGTGCAGGAAGTGCTCTTCATCTTCCCAGTAGATCAGGCTCTCGACGGCCATCGCCTGTTGACCGACTGCAAAAAATATCACGCCGCAACCGATGCGCAGACGCTGCATCTGCGATGCATGGGAATCCAGGAAACCGTAAATGTCCGCCGTAACCGCCGCCGCGCGCGAGTGCGGCGAAAGACTGTTGACCGGAAGACTGCGGCGCTTGACGCGCCGCTCCGGCACATTGAAATCGGTGAAGGGCGTGCCGCGCAATGCTCTCGGGGCGCTGGGCGAAACCTCTGCGGCGCCTGCGCTCAAAGCCATGGCGCGAATCTGCCGCAGGCGGGCCGCGGCTCCGGCCGCGGAAGCATCGTCGATGACGACGTGCAGCAGATAGGTGTTGCCGGAAAACACGCGCTTGCCCGAGGCAGCGATGCGAACCGCGGCGCTCAGACCATCCATCCAGCCCGACCCCGACTTCACGATATTCCACAGAAACTGCAGATCCTGCTTCGCGCCGGTGCTGACTTCGCTCATCAAGCGCACGAAGTAGGGATCCCAGCAATAACACTCGGCCGCCAGTCCGGAACGCCCGATGTGAGACATGGCGGAAATGACGCTGGCATGATCCGGGAGCGCGAAAGTCGCATAGGCCTGATGAGAGGGATAGGGAATGAGTCGAAGTGCCGCCTTGGTCTTGAATCCCATGGCGCCGGTATCGTTGAGGAACAAGCCGGTCGCATCCGGTCCGTACTGCCGAAAATAGGGCGGAACGTCCTGGGTCGACGCCCAGGATCCGGTCTTGATGACGCGTCCATCGGCAAGCACGACCTCGAGTCCCAGCACGCTCTCGGCGGTCGTCCCATACTGGGTCGATCCCAGGAAAAAAGAACCCTGCGACAGGGCGCCGCCCACGGTGGCCCTGTAACCGGACATCGGCCCGAAGTAGGGTGTGCGCAAACCGCGCGCCTTCAGCGCGACGTAGAGCCGCTCCCATGTGCACCCGGCCTCGACCACCACATACATGTCTTGTTCATTGATCTCGATGATGCGGTGCATAGGCCGCAGATCGACAATCACCGCGCGCTCACTCGCAGGCGTGTAGCCGCCGGTGTAGGAAAACCCGCCGCCTCGCGGTATGACGATACGGCCGCGCGAGGTGGCGGCCGCAATCACCTTGGACAGGATGGCCGTATCGGCGACTCGGACCACCGCTTCCGCCGTCGCACCGCGGCTGGCGATATCGGTGGAGAAGAACACGCGCGCCGACAGATCGGTTACCACCGAGCTCTCGCCCGCGATCGCGCCGAGCACGGCAATGAAGTCCGTCTCGCTGACGGCCATCGGAACGGCAGTGGCACGG
>CAZZWM010000009.1:0-3322 GCA_964657945.1 uncultured Steroidobacteraceae bacterium | reverse complement strand
CGCGGACGACGCGTGCCTTCGTAGCGCGCGTAGGCTGATTCCAGCTTCGACTCCGCGGCGAACGCCCGCGCCAAGATCATTCCATCCTCAATGGCCACGGCGGCCCCCATGCCGAGGAAGGGCAGCATGGCATGTGCGGCATCGCCGAGCAGAGTGACCTTGCCTCGCGCCCATTGCGGCAGGGGCGACCGATCGAACAACCCCCACTTGATGCCGGACTCGGCTTGACCAATCAACCCCATCACATCGCTGTGCCATCCACTGAACTGCGACAGCAGTTCCTCGCGGGTGACCGGCGTCGACCAGCCCTCGCCGGTCCACTCATCGGTTGCGACGATACCCACGCAATTCACCACGCTGCCGCCGCGCAAGGTATATCGGTTGAAGGTACGCTTCGGCCCCAGGAAAACCGCCCCGCGGCCGAAGCTCATGAAGGGCCGAGCCGCGCCGCTCGGAACCAGGAAACGATAGGCGACCTGACCGGTGAACCGTGGGGCGTCGGTGTCCCACATCAGTGCTCGAACCGTGGAACGAACGCCGTCGGCGCCGACGAGCGCGTCACCCGTCGCACTGGGACCATCGCTGAATCGCGCCGTCACACCGGCATCGTTTTGTTCGATGCCGATGAGTCGATGACCGAGAAAAATCGGCACGCCACGCTCGGCTGCGGCTGCCACCAGCACGGCGTGAAGGTCGGCGCGATGGATCTGTCGGCCAACATCGGCGATACCGTCGTCGGGTGCGCCCGATGCGTGATCGTATGCGCCTTGAAGCAGCGCGCCGGTGCGATAATGCAGGAAGGGAAAGGCAGAACTGCGGCAGGCATGTGCCGCAACCTGGTCCTGGATGCCGAGCGCGCGGAACACGTGCTGGGCGCCGCGGCTGAGAGTGAGGCCCGCGCCGACCTCGCCCAGTTTGGGCGCCGCCTCGTATATTCGAACGTCATGTCCGGCTGCGCGCAATGCCAGCGCCGCCACCAGGCCGCCCAGCCCCGCACCGATTATGAGGATGCGCATGGCACTTCGGCCGGCGACGGGTGGCTAGCTTGGGCGCGGTTCAGATCGCGGGAGACTCGCATCGTAAATTCGGTGCAACTACGACGGCTGCTGTTCGAGCACGTCTTTCCACCGCTCCTCGAAAGCCCAAACCTCCTCGAAACCCACCATTTTGCAGAACTCGTCGAAGGGGAACAGCGGCACCTCGCGCGAGACTCCGCTGCCGACGTTTCGCAGGCTTGTGAACGCCTTGTTGATGGCAGCGCTTGCCGCCAGCGCGGCCAAGGACGGAAAGATAGCGCAGGCGTATCCAAGCTCGGCCAGTTCACGGGTGCTGCGAATCGGAGTGCGTCCGCCGTCGGCCATGTTTGCCAGCATCGGCGCGTCTATGCTGTCACAGGCGAGACGCATTTCATCGTCCGATTCCAACGATTCCAGAAAAATGATATCCGCACCTGCGGCGGCAAAGGCTCGGCCGCGGTCGATGGCTTCGCCGATTCCTTTGCCCGAGCGCGAATCGGTTCGAGCGATCACCAGGAAATCGGGGTTCTCGCGGGCTTCGACCGCGACCCGAATTTTCGCCACCATTTGCTCGAGCGGCACCACGCGGCGATACGGCGTATGGCCGCATTTTTTGGGAAACTCCTGATCTTCCAGCTGAATCGCGGCCACCCCCGCTTTTTCGTAACCGCGTACCGTATGGTGAACGTTCAGCAATCCGCCAAAACCGGTGTCGGCATCTGCGATGACCGGAGCGCGGCTCTTGCGCACCACCATGGAAACCCGGTTCAGCATGTCGGTATAAGTCGCAATGCCGGCATCTGGAATGCCGAGATACGAGGCAGTGAGCCAATAGCCGGAAGCGTACACGGCGTCGAAGCCGATGCGCTCGGCCAGCATTGCAGACATGGCGTCGAATACGCCCGGCGCAAAAAAGAATTCCCCGCGCGCCAGCTTTTCGCGTAAGCGGCTATCTGCCATCGTGCCTCCGTTTTTCGCAGTATTGAGGATCCAACTCGGGCTGCGGACCGGATTCACATCCATGAATACGCTGCGTTGCGTCATCACATCGGAAATGCGGGCGCGTTACTGCTACCTTAAGCCCCCATCATACCGGGATTTGGGACTCAGTCATGAATGACCCTACGCGCGACGTCGCCTTGCTCGACAACTACAGAGAAGGGGGCTTTATGCAGCGCCTCGAGTTCGGTGACAGGCCGGCGCTGATAGTCATCGACTTCGTCAAGGCATACTTGCTCAAGGGATCTCCGCTGTATGGCGGAGAAGGAATACGTGTGGCCTGGCGTGGCGCCATTGAACTGCTTCGCGCTGCTCGCGCTGCCGGAATACCGATTTTTCATACCAATCTGAGCTACGAACGAAGCGGCCGCAACGGCGGCATCTTTTATCGCAAGGTTGGCGCGCTGCGTTGTTTTGTTCCTGACTCGGCCCACCCGGAACTGGGCGAGTTCGCGGATGGCCTCGAGCCGCTGCCCGATGAGACCGTCATAACCAAGCAATACTCCAGCGCTTTTTTTGGGACCACCCTCGCCTCGAGTTTGACTGCGATCGGCGTCGACACGTTGATCATCGCCGGCGTGTCGACCAGCGGTTGCGTGCGGGCCAGTGGGGTCGATTGCTGCCAATATGGCTTTGTGCCCATGATAGTCCGCGATGCGGTGGGCGACCGCGCGCCCGGACCGCACGAGGCCAATTTATTCGACTTGCAGGCAAAATATGCCGAGGTGGTCGACTTATCCATGGCTACGGAATATCTGAAGCAAATCGCTTCTCGCAACGGCGCTCCGACTGTGTAGCGACCAGGGCTATTTCCAGTCCCGCCAGGTCCTGGCCCAAACAAGCATTCCAGCCACCAAGAACCCTAACGGCAAGACGGAGAGAGTTTCGAGCATGTGGCCTGCGAGCGGAGTCACGAAGACGGTGCCGCCACGGCCGCTCAATGCATAGGTATGCCCGGTGACCATGTCTGCGGCGCGCGGACTCACCGAATGCCAGTAGCGGATCAATGCGATCCGCAAGAGGGTGCCAGTCGCAAATAATCCGAAGCACAGGCTCGAGACCGTTTTTTGGGTCGGCAATGAATTCGTCTCGTGGGGGCCCAAGGCTTCATATCGTCCTTCCACCCAAAGTCAACGTCAAGATCCGTTCCGCCGGATTCTGTCATTCCCACCGGTACCCATGATAGTCCGCAATGGCCAGACCGGCGGCGACACTGGTGAAGGGATCGTGCTCGGTGACTTTGTCGGGGAACATTCCCTCCAACAGTTCCCTGACTGCAACGATCTGGGAGGACCCGCCGGTTCGCA
>CAZZWM010000008.1:43160-47562 GCA_964657945.1 uncultured Steroidobacteraceae bacterium | reverse complement strand
GTGACGCCGGAGCGGCGCGGTGACCAGAAACGGACCAAGTAGAAATCACGAACCGCCGCGGATATTACAGCAATCTGCTGATTAGCACGAATATTTTGCCTTTGCCTATGTTAAGGGGAGTTACCCCAGCAGGACAGCATCGCAGGCCGGAGGCGTTCACGGTTGAGCAAACCGACCTCCCCGTGCCGGCCGACCAGCCGCAATCCTGCTGCACCGCACAATCGCTCGGCCAGCGTCGCCTCCTCAAGGCCATGATTGACCATGACGAAAAGGCCCCCGGGCTTGAGATTATGTTGAATGCCGGCGAACAGTCGCTCCGGCGCCAGCAAGGCCAGCGGCAGGCGCCAGGCGAGAATGGCTGCCGGCGTCACGAACGGAAACCAGGCCGTGATCAGGTCGGCCGGCTCGCGGAAATCGGCATAGTCAGCCACCACGAACCGCGCATCCGGTATCTCCGCCAGATATCCCGAGGCATAGTCGATACGGGTCCGCCCATCCCGGAACAGTCGATGCCCCTCCACGTCCACCCCTAGCATGCGGTCCGGCCTAAAGAAGGCCTGCAGCGCGGCGGCATACCAGAAACTGGCGCAGCCCACATCGCACAGAGTGCCACCCCGAGCCATCGGCAGCGCGAATGCGGTCCAGGCTCGGTCCAGAATATCCAGGTACTCATAGTTATTGAGGCTGCTCGAGGCGTTCAGCGTCGCTTCGAAGCGCACCCGGTAGCGCGCGCACAACGCCGCTATCCTTTCCGTCTGCTCACGCGAAAGCGCAGGGAGTTCTCGAGCCGGGGTCTCACGATGGATGCCGCGCGACCAACGGACACGCTCAGATATTCCGAACCAGAAGCCGTGCCGCCAGGAACGCAATTGCTGCAGCAGCGTAGTCATCGGTCAAATCCTAGCGTGCGGACACGCTAAAATCAGAAAAATATGCTGGCGCTGCGCAAAGCCAAACTCGACGATGTTCCCGAACTGCGGTCGCTGATCGCGCGCTCGGCGCGAGGCTTGAGCGGGGATGACTACCGGCCGGCGCAGGTGGAAGGCGCTTTACGGGGCGCCTTCGGCGTCGACACGCAACTGCTGGACGATGGGACTTACTTCGTGGTGGAAGAAGACGGCCGCTGCGTGGGCTGCGGCGGATGGAGCTATAGAACGACGCTGTTCGGCGGCGACGCTCGTGCCGGACGGGATGCCTCGGTGCTTCAGACGACCCAGCCGGCAAAGATCCGCGCATTCTTCGTCGATCCGCAATATGCCCGCCGCGGCATCGGCACTATGCTATTGGATCACTGCGAATCGCAGGCGCTTGCCCACGGCTACACCGAAGTCGAACTCATGGCCACGCTGCCGGGCGTCAAGCTGTATGCGGCCCGCGGCTATGTCGGCAGCCCGAAGGTGACATTCGATGTCGGCGGCGGCGAAGTGATCGAGTTCATTCCCATGCGCAAGTCTCTGAACGTCTGTTGAGCGCCCGTACGTTTCAGTGAGGCCGTATTTCTCTCAGTCGCGCCAAAGCGCCTGCCAGCCTGCGTGGCCCAGGCGGCGCAGCGTGCGGATGTTCCTCAGGTAAATCTCATCGGCATCGCCCACCGCATCGACCGCCCGCTCCACGCTGGACTCGCGCAGCAGATGCAGCATGGGGTACGGCGACCGATTGGTGTAGTTGTCGATGTCTGCCGGCTGCGTATCCGCAAATTGGTATTGCGGATGAAAGCTCGCGACTTGCAGCTCGCCTTCGAGGTGCAGATCGGCGACCGCGGCATCGCACACGTCCAGAAACTCGTTGTATTCGATGAAGTCATTCAGCACCCAGGGATGGATCAGCAGACCGGTCTCGCATAGCGATGCATCCGTGGCTTGCAGCAGCTTCAGTTCGTCACGCAGGTCTTCCAGCAGTCCCGACGCGGAGCGCCGGTCACTGACGCGGAAACGTACGCGGCTACCGCGATAGGGGCCTTCGGCAAAAGGACACAGGTTCAAGCCGATCACCGCTCGTTCCAGCCAGCGGCGCGTGTCCGCTATGATTTGATGATGTTCGATGGGTAGCTCCGATCGAGTATCCTACGCACATGAAGCACAACTCGGAATCTCAGCGATGCCTCAGCCAATTCCAGCCACGTTGATCCCCGGCGACGGCATTGGGCCCGAGATCATGCAGGCCACGCTGGCGGCATTGCAGGCGCTCGGCGCGCCATTTCAGTGGGAGACGCAGATTGCGGGACTCGAAGGCGTCAAAACGGCCGGGGATCCGCTGCCGGCGGACACCCTGAAAAGCATCAAGCGCACCCGCCTTGCATTGAAGGGTCCTCTGGAAACTCCGTCCGGCGGCGGCTACCGCTCCTCGAATGTCCGCTTGCGCGAAGAGTTTCAGCTGTACGCCAATCTGCGGCCGGCGCGCACCCTGATTCCGGGCGGCCGTTTCGACAAGATCGACCTGGTGGTGGTGCGCGAGAACCTGGAGGGCCTCTACATCGGGCACGAACATTACATCAAGATAGACGATGATCCGCATGCCGTGGCGATGGCCACCGGTGTCAACACGCGTCAGGGCAGCCGGCGCCTGCTGGAGTACGCCTTCGAACATGCCGTTGCAACCGGGCGCAAGAAGGTCGCGATCGTGCACAAGGCCAACATCATGAAGGCCTTGACCGGAATTTTCCTGGAAACCGGACTGGAGTTGTACGAGCGCAAGTACAGGGGAAAATTCGCGCTCGAAACCGTCATCATCGATGCCTGCGCCATGAAGCTGGTGTTGAATCCCTGGCAGTTCGACGTGCTCGTGACCACCAACCTGTTCGGCGACATTCTCTCCGATCTGGTCGCCGGCCTGGTCGGGGGCTTAGGGATGACTCCCGGCGGCAACATCGGCACCGACGCCGCCATTTTCGAAGCGGTGCACGGATCGGCGCCCGACATCGCCGGCAAGGGAATCGCCAATCCAACCGCGTTGCTGCTGGCCGCCGCCATGATGCTGGAACATGTGCATCTGCCGCACATGGCGGCGCGTCTACGAACCGCAATCGATCAAACCTTGAACCTGGATCAGGTCAGGACCGGAGACCTGGGCGGCAGCGCGAGCACCGCCGACTACACCAGCGCGTTGGTGAAACGCATCGCCGCCGGCTAGCGCATGTCCTCAGTCATCTCGATCAAGGACGTCGCCAAGTCCTACGCCGGCGGCTTCCAGGCGCTCAGGCAGGTCAATCTCGACATCGAGAAAGGCGAGATCTTTGCCCTGCTCGGCCCCAATGGCGCCGGCAAGACCACATTGATCAACATCGTCTGTGGCATCGTCACCGCCTCGAGCGGCAGCGTCACGGCCGACGGCCACGACATCGTGCGCGAATATCGCGCGGCGCGCTCGAAGATCGGTTTGGTACCGCAGGAGTTGAGCACCGATGCCTTCGAAACGGTATGGGCGACGGTGTCATTCAGCCGCGGCCTGTTCGGCCGCGCGCCGAACCGCAAATTTCTGGAAGGATTGCTGCGCGATCTGTCGCTGCTCGACAAGAGAGACGCGAAGATCATGACGCTGTCCGGCGGTATGAAGCGCCGCGTCATGATTGCCAAGGCCTTGTCGCACGAACCGCAGATCTTGTTCCTGGACGAACCGACCGCAGGCGTCGATGTGGAATTGCGGCGCGACATGTGGGCTCTGGTGCGCGGCTTGCGCGAAAAAGGCGTCACCATCATCCTGACCACGCACTACATCGAAGAAGCCGAAGAAATGGCGGATCGCATCGGCATCATCAACAAAGGCAATCTGGTGCTGGTCGAAGAGAAGAAAGCCCTGATGAAGAAACTGGGCAAGAAACAGCTGACCCTGCACTTGCAAACCCCGTTGCAGCAGGTACCTCCGGGCTTGGCCGATTGGGGACTGGAACTGAAGGCCGACGGCAACGATCTGGTGTACACGGCCGATAGCAGCAGCAGCATGGATATCTCCGCCCTGCTGCGCCGCATGGCCGAGGAGTCCATCGTCATCAAGGACCTGCAGACGCATCAGAGCTCGTTGGAGGACATTTTCGTCACCTTGGTGAGCGAGCGGCATTGAATCGCGCCGCATCCAACTACGGCTTCAACCGCCATGGCGTGTGGGCCATCTACAAGTTCGAAATGGCCCGCGCCATGCGCACCCTGGTGCAAAGTCTGGTCACGCCGGTGATCACCACCTCGCTGTATTTCGTGGTGTTCGGCGCCGCCATCGGTTCGAAGCTCGCGACCGCCGGCGGCGTGCAATATGGCGCCTTCATCGTGCCCGGACTGATCATGCTTGCGCTGTTCACCGAGAGCCTGTCGAACGCCTCATTCGGGATCTATTTCCCGAAATTCACCGGCACCATCTACGAGCTGCTGTCGGCGCCGGTCTCCTATGTGGAAATCGTCATTGCCTACGTCGG
>CAZZWM010000008.1:0-43060 GCA_964657945.1 uncultured Steroidobacteraceae bacterium | reverse complement strand
TTCTATTCCATCGACATGCTGCCCCCCGCTTGGCGCACCTTCAGCCTGTTCAATCCCATCGTGTATCTGATCAGCGGCTTTCGCTGGAGCTTCTACGGCGCCGCCGATGTCAGCGTGGCCGTCAGCATGGGTATGACGTTGGGGTTCCTGGCGTTGTGCCTGGCGCTGGTCTCCTGGATCTTCAAGACGGGCTATCGGCTGAAAAACTGACGACTCGCGCCATCCCGCCCAACAAGTGTGAATCGGTGCACACTTTGTAGGCATCGCCCCAGGGCGCGCGCACCGGAATCGGTCACTCAATGGATGGTGACTCGGCCTCCTGTTGCACATAGGCAACACTTGATTACCAAAAACGCGTCGGTCGTTCGTCCGCAAGCCATTGTAAATTCTGATCTTTTCTTGCCTGGACTTAGCTCAAGGAGGGGTTAATAAGTTGCCGTGGCAAATCCAACACGGCTTGGCCCACTAATTGCAATCTCAACGATCTTGGCGCCAATTCGCTTCAGCGGCGCCAGCGACTGTCACAAAAACTCTGAGGGAGATCAATAAATGGGAATGACCTTAAGCAAGGTTCCGCACTTGAACCTGCGGTTTGCGATCGCTTTACTATGCTCCGCAGTCGCGGTTATGGATGCCGCCCCCGCGCGGGCAGTAACGACAGCAACCGACCCGGCAGCGGCCGAAACGGTGCCGGAGTCCTCATTCGATGAAGTCATCGTGACCGGCTCGCGCCAATCCGGCTTGAAAGCATCCGACAGCCCCGCCCCTATTCAGGTGGTGAGCGTCGAAGAACTCAAGGCCGCATCCGGGGGAGGCGACTTGATGTCCACGCTGACCCAGATTGTTCCTTCACTGACCATGCAGGCCTTTGGCTCTGATATGGCCGGGCAAACGCTGCAAGCAAGACTCCGCGGACTCAGCCCCAATCACGTTTTGATATTGGTGAACGGCAAGCGTCGACACACGACGGCCAACATCGCGGTGGACACGGGGTCGGTCTATCAGGGCGGCGCCAACGTCGACCTGAATTTCATTCCTCTGGATGCCATCGATCATATCGAAGTGCTGACCGACGGCGCCGCCGCACAGTACGGCACCGATGCCATCGCGGGCGTCATCAACATCATCCTGAAGAAAAATTCCTCCGGCGGCTCGGCAACCGGCACCTACGGTCAATATGGGGACAATGGCGGCGGTCGCACTGAAGATGTGTCCGGCAATGCAGGTTTCGAGCCGACGACGGGCGGGTACTTCAATCTGACCGCCGACTATCACAATCATGGTCACAGCAATGTCGGCGCGGTCGACGAGCGCGTCGTCAACCCCGCCAATCTGACGAGTTATCCCAACACCAACCTGCCGAATGTCGCGAACTACCCGAATGTGAACATGGTCGAAGGCGACGGCGCCCAGCGATTGAAACTCATTGCAGCCAACATGGGATTCGACTTCGAAGGCGGCGTTGAGCTTTATTCGACGATGACTTACGGCCACAAGGACGCGGCCTCTTATGAGAACTACCGGTTGCCCAACAAGGACAGTTATACCGATCCGGTGTCCAAGCTCACCGTTTATCCGTATCCGTTCGGTTTCAATCCGCAGGAATCCAGCGATGAAGACGACTACCAGCTGACCGCCGGCGTCAAAGGATCCATCGCCGATTGGAACTGGGATTTGACCACGGGCTACGGCCAGGACCATTTACGAATCTCGACCATCGACACGTACAGCTATGAAACAAACGCGCTGAATGAACCCAGCCCGTCGAATTTATACGACGGGTATCTGCAGAACTCTCAATGGACCACCACCGCGGACATCAATCGCAACTTCGATGTCGGTCTGGCGGGGCCATTGAACGTCGCCTTCGGTGCGGAGTATCGGAAAGAGAACTATCAGATTGGCGCGGGCGTGCCATTGTCGTACGAGGGTGGCGGCGCTTCTTCCTACGCGGGCTTCTCACCCAGCAACGCAGGTTCCAACAGCCGCAAGAACTATGCCGGCTACGTCGATCTTGCGGCCAATCCGATTCAAGGCCTGCGCATCGATGGCGCAGGACGATTCGAGCACTACAACGACTTCGGCAGCGCCACGGTGGGTAAGTTGACCGCGCGCTACGACTTCTCGCCGGAGTTCGCCCTGCGGGGCACGGCCAGCAACGGTTTCCGGGCGCCGACATTGGCCGAGGAGTTCTACACGGGTTTGAACGTGGGACCCACCTTTGGCATCGTACAGTTGGCGCCAAATTCCGCCGTTGCAAAATCCCTTGGCCTTGGCAATGGCTTGGAACCTGAACATTCACTGAACTTCAGCGCCGGCATCGTCTGGCGGCCGATCCCGCAAATGAGCACCACGCTGGATGTGTTTCAAATCAGGATCACCAATCGCATCGTCGGAAGCGGCGAACTCATCGGCACGAACGCGGGGGAGGTATATTCTCCGCTGGTCGCAGATACGGTCGTCGCCAGCGGTGCGCCGATCGACCCGGTGGTTGTAAAGACCGGAATGGTCGCTGCGCAGCTGTTTGCAAACGGCATCGACACGCAAACCCGTGGGGCGGATTTGGTTTTCAACTTCCCCATGGAATTCGCTTTCGGCAAGGTCACCTGGTCGGTTGGCGCAACGTATACGGATACGACCATCACGCGGCGCGCACCGACGCCGGCCGCTCTAGCGGCTGAGGGCGCCGTGTACCCCGGCATACCGGCCAACGAACTGTACGATCCGCAGGCTTACTCGGATTTGACCAGCGCAAATCCGAAATACGTCATCAATTTGGGCGGTCTACTCAACGTCGGAAATCTCTCCATCAACCTGGTTGAGAAGCTGTACGGGCCGTCGTCCGAGTATGAGAATGACGACGGCGACAACGGTGGGACGAGCCCCGGGGCGGTCCCGGCATGTACGCCGCATGCCGGCACATTGTTCATCTGTCCCGGTGGTCTCGACTACTACCAAACGAAGATCGGCTTCACGCCGATCACCAATTTGGATATCGGTTACGACATCCGCGAGAACATCAAGTTCAGCATCGGCGCCGTGAACCTCTTCAACCGGTTCCCGCCGAAACTAAACTCGACCATCCTCGCACACGAAGACAGCTTTGCGTACGGCGACAATCAGGGCGTTCAGCAATATCCGGCATTCTCGCCTTTTGGCATCAACGGAGGTTTCTATTACGCGAGGGTGGGTATCAAATTCTAAGAACGTAACCCGGTGATTCGGTCCGGGGCGATGGCTCGATGCATCGCTCCGGACTACTCCCAAAACACCGGAATGATGGAAGCGACCAACAACGCAGCCATCGAATAGTTGAACCAGCGCCGGCGTTGCTCGGTATGCAGGAACTGCCGCAGCATGGCACCGAAGAAGGTCCAGGTGGAAACGCTGCCGAAGGTGATCACCAGGGCAATCCCCGACAAGGCGATGATTTGCCAGGTCAGGGTTGGATTCACCACTGTGTACGTGGTAACGGCGCTCAGCGCCACCACCCAGCCCTTGCCGTTCACCCATTGAAAAGCGGCAGCCTGCAGGAAGGTCAGCGGCCTGGCGATCTTCCTGGCTTCCCCGACGGCGGAAGCCGTCGCAATTTTCCACGCCAGGAACAACAGATAAACGATGCAGATGTATTTCAGCACCACATGCGTCTGCGGCAGAGCAATGAATATCTTGGCCAGGCCCAGGCCTACGATCAACAGCATCACCGGATAGCCGACGGTCACGCCCAGGATGTGCGGCAGGGTCGCTCTGAAGCCGAAGTTGACGCCGGATGTGGCCACCAGGATGTTATTGGGTCCCGGAGTGAAGCCCATGGAAGCCAGGAAAGGCAGGCTGGTGATGATCAAAGCAAGCGGAAACTCATCCATTTTCATCACAGTGAAGCCTGTGGCGGCGATATGCAAGATCCGCATGCGGCCCGGCATCGCGCGGCCATGCATAACCTATAGTTAACGCTTGCGTTAAATATGGTCATTGCATATATTTAACGATTACGTTAATAATACTCACAGTGGTTAACTTTCATCGAGGTCGCCCATGAAACCCTGTCCCAAGGATTGGCCGCGCTTTTCCAGCGCCGTGTTCTATCAGGACGCGGCTGTCGCGATTCCGTGGCTGTGCGACGCCTTCGGCTTCGAAGTGCGATTGAAAGTCGAAGGCGAAGGCGGCCGCATCGAACACAGCGAACTGACCTATGGCGAAGGCCTGATCATGGTGGCTCAGGAGGACCGCCAAGCGGCCCGCGCCTGGAAGCGGACTTTCCGCAGTCCGAAGTCCCTGGATGGCGCTGCGACGCAAAACATCATGCTGTTCGTGGATGACGCCGATGCGCATTGCGCACAGGCGCGTGCCGCCGGCGCAAGCATCGTCGAGGAACCGGCCACCCACGACTACGGCGCCGATTACTGGACCGATCGCAGCTACGGGGTGCTCGATCTCGAAGGTCACCTTTGGTGGGCGGTGCAGCGCATCCGCAGCCCCGGTTGATTGTGTGACCGCGCGCCCACCCGCGGATCGATTGGATTCGGCGTTCGGCGCTTTGGCGGATGCGTCGCGGCGCGAAATCTTGCGCATGCTGCTGCACAAGCCGCGACGCGCGGGGGAACTGGCCGATGGCATCGACATGAGTCCGCAGGCCCTGTCACGCCATCTGCGTGTGCTGCGCAAAGCCGGTTTGGTGGCCGAAAACGGCATCGAAGCCGATGCCCGGGTGCGGGTATACAGCGTGCAGGCGGACGCATTCGATTCCGTGCAACAGTGGATCACGCAGTCGGAGGATTTGTGGCGGCGGCAGCTGCTGGCGTTCAAGGCGTATGCAGAGAACCTACAGCGCAAAGCCAAGCCGAAGCCATGATTGGGGACAGCGCCCGGGTCAGCGTTGCCGTTGCGGTTGCCCCTGCCCTTGCCTTCCAGGTGTTCACCGAAGACATCGATCGCTGGTGGCGGCGCGGTCCTAAGTTCCGCCATTCCACGTCCGGCAGCGGCTTGATTCGCATCGAGCCGCTGCCGGACGGACGGCTGTTGGAATCCTTCGAGTCGGGCGGCAGCACCTGTGTGGTCGAGGTGGGGCGCATTCGGGTCTGGGATCCGCCGCATCGGTTGGCGTTCTCCTGGCGCAATTCCAATTTCGCCGCCGGCGAGAGCACCGAGGTCGAGGTGATCTTCGAGCCAAGTTCATCGGGCACTCTGGTCACCGTCAACCACTCGAATCTTGCGTCCTTGCGCGCCGATCATCCTGCCCGCCATGGCAACCAAGGCGCCGCCTTCAGCCGTATGATGGGACTCTGGTGGGGCGAGCAAATGAGCTCGCTGCGGCAGTTTTGCAGCGAGCCCTCGCCCGGTCCCTAGGTTCCGGTCTTCTGCAGACCCAGCACCACGATCTTGCCGTTCACCTTGGGCGTCGGCCATATCGGCGAGGTCATGCCGACCGCCACCGCGATTTTCTGGCCGACTCCCGTGTCGTAGGTGATCACACCACCGCCGATCGCGCCGCCCAGATCGGTCGACCAGAGTTTGCTGCCCGTCGCGGTGTCCAGGGCGTAAAAGTTCCCGCCCATATCGCCGAACAGAACCACATGGCCGGAAGTGGGGGTCACCCCGCCCAGCAAGGGGAACGGCGCCTTGAACGCCCATTTCTTTTCGCCGGTATCGGCGTTGCTGGCGGTGAGCCAGCCGGCCCATTTTTTCGGGTCATCCTGCTTGCCGAAGCCTTCGGTGGCTCCGCTGAAGGGCTTGCCATCGGCGGTGGACTCGAGCGCCTGGTTCGGCTCCAACTTCACGGTCGTGCACCAATCGACCTCGCCGGTGAAAATCACATTGTCGGCCGGATCGAATACCGCGCCGTTCCACTCGCCGCCTCCTTGGGTTCCGGGACAGAAATGTGTGCCCTGGGCGGTCATCGGTGCCTCGGCATTGCTGATGGTGGTGACCGGTTTCTTGAATATGGTTTTGCCGGTGGTGAGATCGATCAAGTACAGATTTCCATCCTTGGGCGCTTCTGCCAGCATGCGGTGGCCCCGCCCGCTCAAGAACAGCGCGGGCGCGCTCGACACGTCCCAATCGTGGAAATCGCGCTTCACCAGTTGGAAATGACGCTGATACGCGCCGGTCTTCGCATCCAGCACCACGATGGAGCTGGCATACAGATTGTCGCCCGGCCGGGATGTCTTGACGAAATCCGGCGCCGGGTTGCCGCCGGGCACGTACAGCATGCCGGTGGTGGGGTCCAGGCTGTACGAGGTCCAGGTCGCGCCGCCGCTGATCGGAATGCCGTTTGCGTTCTTCCAGCTGGCAGTGTCCGCCGCGCTGTTCGGCGCCGCCGGGCCGCGTGCCGCATCCTTGGGCGCCTTGGGCACCATGTAGAACTCCCACACCACGTGTCCGTCCTTCTGGTCAAGGGCATACATGCGACCCTTTACGCCCTTGTTATCGCCGCCGGCATTGCCGATGAACACCAAGCCATTCCAGGCGATCGGCGCCGCCGGCACCGATTCACCCTTGGACTGATCGGCGATGGGCGTGGCCCATAACCGCTTGCCGCTGCGCGCATCGTAGGCGAGCACGCGCCCATCGGCAGTGCCGCGAAACACGCGATGATCGTCATACGCAACGCCGCGATTCACCTTCAGCTCGCCGCCCTTGAAATCTTCGTGTGTGCGCCATAACTGCTTGCAGTTGTTCGGATCCAGGGCGAACACGTCGTTTTCGGTGGTCGCATACAGCGAGCCGTCGGCTTCCAATATCCCGGTCTGAAACGACATTTGTTCGCCGGTATCGAAACTGCAGATGGTCTTCAGGCCCGTCACGTTCTTGTTGTCGATGGTCTCCAGGGTCGCGTAGCGATCCGAGGTCAGGGTGCGATTGTAGCTGGGCCAGTCCCGGCTGACCGCTCCTGCGGAGGTGCAGATCACCAGAGATGCAGCGACGATGGCAATGCGCATTATTGTATTCCCGTTGGCCGACATGAAATTCAGTATGTCACTTACGCCTCCTCACCGTCCCTCGGCGGCAGCAATCGCGGTGCTGTAAGAGATGGCTGACAAATGAACGCCCATGGCGGCAACGCATCCTGCCCATCTGTCCGCTATATTGAAATTCATGGACGCCGACGTTGCAAATATCGAAGCCAAGCTGCCCTCTTCCGCCAAGGAAAATCTGCAGCTGCTCGATGCCTTCAAGGATCACGAGGAGCAACAGGCTTCGGGCGTCCAATTGGCCATCGAGCGCGTCAGCTACTTTTTCGGCAGCCCGGCCTACTTTGCCTTTGCCATCGTCTTCATCATCTTCTGGGCCACGCTCAACACCTACGGCGCGCATCATGGCTGGCACCCTGTGGATGAGCCGCCGTTTTTCTGGCTGCAGGGCTTGGTCAGTTCCAACGCGCTGCTGCTGACCGTCGCGGTGCTGATCCGCCAAAACCGCATGTCCGAAGTGGCGGAGCACCGTTCGCACCTGGATCTGCAGATCAATCTGCTCACCGAACAAAAAGTGGCCAAGATTTTGCAGCTGATCGACGCCATGCAACGCGATCGCACGATGCCGGGCGACGGCCCGGATGTTCAGGCGGGGGATCAGGTCGGAGAAATGAGCAAGCCGGCGGATGCGCACGCGCTCATGCACGCCATCAAGCAGAAACACGGCCAGCGCGAGCGCTGACGGCCGGCGCCCGCGCCGCTAATACTCAAATGTATAGACCAGGCCGATGCTGCTGCCCGGGTCGTTGTCGGGCGTGGTGCCCTGCAGCGATGCGGTGCCATTGCCAAGCTTGGTTTGCAGCTTCAGGTGCTTGGTCAAATCGACGTCGGCCTGCAGCTGACTGGTGCCGGTGGTGCTTTGCTTGGCTTCGATGTAGACGCGTTTGGATATGTAGCGTCCCGCCTCGATGCTGGCACCGGAGTTTTCAGTTCCGGTCGGCGTGGTCGTGGTCGTGCCCGCGCCCACCGTCAGGCGGTCCAAGCCCAGGCTCTTTTGAATCTTGACCAAGGGATTCAAGCTGCCCTCGCCGCCGACGCCGCTGAGGGAAGCCAGGGCATAACCGGTCTGCGCCAGCTGTATGGCGGTGAGCTGTGCGCCCGGCACACCGAACAGAAGCCGCGCCATGATTTCATCCTGCGGGTAGCTCGGGGTGCTGGTGAATTCGAATTGCGGCGCGTCCGCATAGCCCGTGATGTGCAGGGTCGCCACCGTACCGTCGGACAGCGTGCTCGATGCCGTGAAATCCAGCGTCGGATCGATCTTGTTCTTCAGGCCCGCGCCATTGAAGCTCACCTGCCCCGCGGTGAAATTCAGCTTGTTGCCGGACAGCGAAAAGCTGCCGCGCTGCAAATCGAAATTGCCGGCGACTACGGGCGAGTCGGTGGTGCCGCTGATTTGCAGATCCCCGCCCATCTCGGCATCCAGACCGCGTCCCTGCACGATGATTTCCTGGGGCGCTTGCACGGCGACATCGAGGGCAATGACCAAGGGCTTATTCGCCGCCGCGGCCGCGGCCGCGGCTTTGCCGCGCCGGCGCACATCCAGCACCGCGACATTCGGCGGCAGACCATTGGGAATGCCGATCTGCGTTCGGTTCAAATGAATGGTGCCGCCGATATCGAGATGTTCGCGCGCATTGCCGCTGATGTGCAGATCGGCATTCAAATTCGCGGTCACCAGTTTGCTGACGATGGGCTGCGCCTTGGTCGCGGTCAGCTTCAAATCCACGGGAATACCTTTTTGCAGCAACCCGACCGAGCCGCTCAACGACAGGGTGCCGGGCGCCGCCGCCGCGGTGAAGGTCTTGATCTGCAGCGCGCCCGCGCGGCCTTCCAGCTGCGCCGTGATATCGGCCAGCGCCACGCCGCGTCCGTAGTCGCGCAGGCTGCCATGGCTGAAATTGAACGTGCCCTCTATCTGCGGATCGGCCACACTGCCGCCGATCGTGGCGTCGACATCCAATTGACCGCTGGCATGCTGGCCGCGCGCCTCGAGCAGCGGATTGAGCAGCCCGGCATCGAGCTTGCCGCTGATGGTCAAGGCCACGGCCCCGTCGAGCGCAATGGGCGCGCGACCGCTGACTTTCAATGCGGACGCGCTGCCTGCGTCCAGTTTGGCATCGAGATTCGCGGTATTGCCATGCAGCTGCGCCTCGATATGAAGGTTCGCGGGCGGCAGTCCCAAGGCAGCATCATCCGCGAACAGTATATTGGTGGCGCTCATTTCAACATCGCCCACCGGCGCCGCGGCGCTGCCATGAATCTCGGCATGCGCTTCGATCGCGCCGCCGCTGAGCATGTCGGGGAAAAACACATTGATCAATGCCGGCGATACCTGCCGTACCGATGCCCGCAGATCGAGGTCCGGCGCAAATCGTCCCTGCAAGTCCAGCTCGGCTTTCTGATCGCCGAGTTTGAGCAGATTTATCGCCAATCCGGAGCCGAACTCGATTCGCGCGGGAGCCAAAAGCCGCAGGTCTTGGCCGCGATAGGTGATCAGGGCACTGTCCAGCGCAACCTGCTGCTCACCCAAATTCAGCTCGCCATGCGCCGTCAGCGCCGCGGCGGCGCCATGCAGGTTCGGCAGCTGCACTCCGGCGTCGAAGCCCAAGGCATCGAGGCTGCCCGCGCCGCTGATGTGCGCATCACCCACGAGCTGGCCGACCGCCAGCGCGGTTGCGTCCACCTGCACTTTCACCGCGGTGCGTTTCTGCTCTGGCTGCACGGCCAGATTCGCCGACAAACTGCCGCCGAGTTTCATGCCCAGAAGATTTTGCAGATCGGCCAATTGCTGCACGGACAGCGCCATCTGTCCATGCGCCGGCGCGCTGCCGCCGGGCACCGTGATGTTGCCGCTGGCCCGGGCGCTCTTCCAGGTGGCCTGGTGGATGTCGGCGTGGAAGGCGGAACCCGGACCGCGGGACAAGGTGACGTCCAGGTCGAGCGGCGCGCCGTCCAGCTGTCCATGCGCCCCGATCACACCATTGGGAGAAGATGGCAGGCCACTCACCTTGGCTTGCGCCTCGATGACACCGCTGGGCGAGCCTCGTACCGATAACGTGGTCTTCAGTTGCGCCTCGCTGTTGAGCGAATTCAACGCGCCCTGCAGCGAGCCGGAGGCTTGCGCGGTGCCGCCGAGCGCCGCCGATATCGCACTCAGATCCGACACTTCCAGGCCCCAGCGAGCCTTGAGAGCGCGCTGCGCCAATGCCCCGTTTGCGCTGAGCGAGATCGCCTTGCCCGATAGCGTCGCAGCCGCGATGCTCAGGGTTTGATCGGCATAGGATCCTTCCACGTGCAGCGTCGCCTGTTTACCGAGCGCCGCAGACCAGGACTGATTACCCGGTTCCAACTCCGCGCGTGCATCGGCCACCCAATGGGGAGCCGCGGGATAACCGTCGATTTTGCCGGTGAGCGCGGCGCTGCCGCGGATCTTCACTCCGCCCAATGCAGCGAGCGGTTCCAAGTCCAACAGCTTGAGATCGAAATCGACGCTCTGCGATCCGGCGGTAATGGCCTTCGCCTGCAGCGCGAACAGTTTGTGCGTGGCGGTCATTTCGAGCGGCCGCGCGGCTTGGTCCAAGCGCATGGCGGCATCGACTTTGAGCGGATCGTTTTTCAGCAGCTGCGGCTGTCCGGGAAGGGCCAAACCGGTGACGACAGAATGCAGATCGATGCCGCCATGGTCAGCGTTGATATCGGCATTCAAAGCCGCGATCAGGGTGTCTCCCGGCAGCGCCACTGCACTCGCCTCCAGGTGCGCGTCGGCATTCGGCGATTTCACGCTGCCATGCCAGCGGCCTTTCAGCGACGCGCGCTGCCACTTGAGGTCGGGACGCGGCTGCATCGCCGGCGCGTCGAAGGAGAACTCCAGATCCGCGGACAACGCCGTCAAATCGAAACTGCCCTTGGCCTGTCCCGTCAGTCCGCCGGCCTGCAGCGAAAATTGCAATTGTTCGGCCGAGCGCGGGCCTTTCAGGTCGAGCGTCGCATCCAACGCTCCCAGACCGGGGACGGCCAGGATGTTCTCCAATGGTCCGTTGGCCGGTTCGCGCAATTTCAGCGTCGCATCCATCCGCTGCGGATCGAAATGCAGATGCACGTCGTAGTTGCCATCGCCATCGATGCGCCTCGCCGTCGCATCGATCGACATGTCGCGCACCGTGCGCAGATGGGCGCTGCCCTGCGCTGCCAGAGTTGCCGGCGCTCCCGCCAATTCCGCGCCAAGCTTCAATACCCCGATGGCGGCTTGGTCGACATCAATGTGCGGAATCTTGGGATCCGGCGATGGCGTCTGCGACGAGCTCTGCGGCAGGCGCAGCATCTCGAGCGTCGCAACCTGCAGGTCATCGACATGCAGGCTCCCGTGAAGGTAGGCCAGGGGCGACCAATCCAGGCGGATCATTTCGGCGCTCAGCCACACGCCGCGCGCATCCGCCAACTCCAGACGATCCAGCAGCAGATGACTGGGCAACGAACCCTGCAAGCCGCTCACGCGCACCGTGCCACCGGTGAGTTTATAGGTGAGCTTCTCGATGGCGCCGCGGCCGGCCTCCGTATTGGAGCCGATCAGCACCGCGACGCCCGCAATCAGCAGCAGCGCCGCAATGCTGCACACAGTCCAAAGCGCGATTTTTCCCCGTCGGCGCATCAAAAGGATTGTCCCAAACCGATGTAAATGTCGAAACTATCCTGGTTGGGGCGCGACTTGGTGGGCACCGCAATATCCAGGCGGATGGGACCAATGGGCGTGTAATAGCGCACACCGGCGCCGGCGCCGACACGCACTTCCTCCGGCGTCGCGCGCAGACTGGCGCTCACCTGACCGGCGTCGACGAACAGCGCAAATCCAAAATCTGCCCCGACCCTTTGACGCAGCTCCAGACTCGCCGCCGTGATGCCGGTACCGCCGATGGGCACCCCGGCAGCGCTGGCAGGACTCGGCGGGCTGGTGAACACAGGACCCACCGATTGATATCGATACCCGCGAATGGTGCCGCTGCCGCCGCCGTAGAAACGTTGATCCGGCGGCAGACTCAACTCACCCGCGCCCTGCGCGAGGCCGGCCAGACCGCGCACCGCCAACACCGTCCGGCCTGGATCGAGCGGCAAGAGATTGTTCAAATCGAAGAACGTCGCGAGTTTCACCTGGCTGATGATGAAGGTGCTGTTGGGATGGCCAATGGCCAGGGTGGGCGTCACGCCGATGGAGCCGCGAAATCCATGCCGCGGATCGTCCAGCGGCGAAGCCAGATGGGTCGAGTCGTAAGCGACCACCAAGGGGGTGGCCACCAAGGTGTAGAAGTTGGTGTTGCCGGCCTGAATGATTTGCTCGTCCGCGGTGGAGAACCCCGCACTCACGCTCCAAATGCTCGAGAGCTTGCGGCTCAAAATGACGCTGCTGGTCTTGGCGGTCTGCTCGTAGGCCTGCAGCGACTGCTTGATGGCGCCGACGGTGAACTGCAGCGATTGATCGCGATGCAGGAACTCCGGTATCAAATACTTGGCGCTGGTGTCATAGCCGACGCCGGTGGTGTCGCTGCCCCCCAGGTTGATCACCGAGGCGGTCAGACTGAGCTGATCGGCGTAGCCGAAAAGATTGCGATCCGTCCAGGTGCTGCCGCCGCTGCCGCCCAAATCGCTGGAGTACGCCGCATTCACGGTGATGAGATGACGCAATCGCTCGCGGATCTTGAACGTGACGGGCACGCCGCCGGTGTCGTCGGGTTGAGTGCCTGTCTGCACGCTGACCTGGGCGAATACACTCAGCGCCAACAGGTCCTTGCGCGCCTTTTCGATCGCCGACGGCCGATATAGATCGCCGCTGTGAAGCAACAGGCGGCCACGCGCAACCTGCTCGTGCACGCGCTTGAGTCCTTCGATGCGAATTTCCCCGATGTTGACCTTGCGGCCTGCATTGAGGTGAATTTTCAAATCCAGTTCGGGTGCCTCCGCCGCTTCATAGGCCACCGGCGGATCCACCACGGCGAACGCATAGCCCTGCTCCTGCAGCGCCGCAAGCAGTTTGCCGGCGGCCGCCAATACATTCGCCGCCACGGCCAGCTGTCCGGTTTTCAAATCGAGCGCGGCGTGCGGATCGATGCTGGCCGGCCAATCTCCGTCGATATCGATCTTGCGCAGGTGATAAACCTGGCCCAGCGTGAAACTGACCGCCACCTTGGCGTCCGTGCCCTTCGGTAGCGCCGTCAATGCGTCGCCGAGTGCCGGGTTCGTGAGTGCCAGACCGTTGATCTTGATGAGTACTTTGGCTTCGTAATAGCCGTAGCTTTCGAGCACCGTGGTCAGGCGGTCGACGTCGCTGCGTGCGCGGCCAATCAAACCGAAAGGACTGACGGGCGCGGAAGATCGCAACGCCTGCAAGTCGGAGGTTGCCTTGAGGGTCGAATCCATATCGCGGTTGCCGGTCCCCGCCATCTCGACTTTATAAGTTTGCGGGTCAGCCGCGTGCGCGGGAGAACAAAACACCGCAATGGCATACAAGAGCAGAAGTGCCGGAATTCGCAGACTCATGAGTGTTCGTAGGCTAGCAGGAAGCGCGCAGCAAGCGCGTGCCATTGCGGACCTTGTCGGCAGCGGCCTACACCAAGTCCTCCTGACACGCGCTATGGGTGCAGGCATGGCGCGGCCTATTGTGAGTACAGTTTCAATGCAGGAGAGAACGCATGAGCGATGCAAAAGTAGCGGGCAGCGGGGCCGGTGCCGACCGCGGCGGCGAATCCAATCTTCGAGGCAAATCACTCAACGGAGTTGACCACAAGAATGCACCCAAGGGAGGTGCCGACACGGTACTGCGCTTGGACGACGAGGAAGACACATTGTATAACGACGGCCTCGAGGTGGAGGACGATTCGAGTCCGCTCACCGGCATCAACGGCCGCGACGACTCCACCAAGTAGGCCCAGCGCAAGGAGGCCTGGCGCGAGGCGATCGACGGCATTGCGCCCGCGGCAATGGCCACGACGCCTGCTGACGTCAAGGCGACTTCGCGGCAACCGGCAAACGCGGCAACACCTCCGGCATCTCCGCCAGGTAGTAGGCCATCACCGCCAGAACCGCCACTTGGCGGCGTATGTCTTCGGCCTGTACCTTGTCCAGTGTGTCCGCAGGACTGTGGTGATAATCGAAATACTTGCGCGAATCGACGATCGGAGACAGCGTCGGAACGCCGGCCTCGTCCAGAGGATCGACATCCGCGCCGGCACCGCCATCGCGATGTTCCAGCAGCGTGGCTCCGAGCGGCCCCAATGCCGCAATCACCGGCTTGAGCATGTCCAGGGAATCCGGCACGACATGGGCGGAAACACCCAACGGCCGGCCGGCCCCGTTGTCGCTCTCGATGGCCGCGGCGTGCGATGCCAGCGACGCGGCATTCGCCTTGAAGTAGGCCTTGGATCCGGCGCCGCCATTCTCCTCATCCATCCACGCGACCAGCCGTACGGTGCGGCGCGCGTGCATGCCCAGCGACTTCAACACTTCGATGGCGCCCATGGCAGAGGCCACGCCGGCACCATCATCGATGGCGCCTTGCGCGAGGTCCCAGGAGTCCAAGTGCCCTGACACGATCACCACTTCGTCGGGCTTCTCTCGTCCCGGCCAGTCGGCGATGACATTGTGGCTGTCCACCTCGGGCAATGTCTGCGGCGTCAGCTTCAGATGCACTTTCACGCCGCCTTGACTCGCCAGCCGCGTCAGCCACATGGCATCTTCCGCGCTCAATGCAGCGGTCGGAATTTTTGCGACGCCCGATTCGTAGCGCATGGCGCCGGTATGCGGCAGCCGATAGTCGGCCCCGCCCACCGTTCGCACCAGCGCAGCGATCGCGCCCACCCGGGCGGCGGCACTGGCTCCGCCGCCGCGATACACCACGCCCTGACCATAGGCCGCGCCGGAATGACCGTTGACCGCCAACTCCTCGTTATAGGGCACGTCGAAGACCACGATCTTGCCGCGCGCGTCCTCGGCTCTTGCCTTCAGCTCATCGAAGCTGTGCACCACCAAGATGAAGGCGGTGAGCCCCTGGGCCGGGGTCGCCACGGAATTGCCCAGTGTTGTGAGGTGCATATGCTGCACGACCCCGCTGGGCCTGCCGGGATAATCGACGATATCGGCCAGTTCTTCGCCGCGCACCCAATGCGGCACCTTTGCCGGTTGCAGAGACACGCTGAGCCCCGCGTCGCGCAGTGCCGCAGCCACCTGCTCCACCGCTGCGTCAGCCTGAACCGATCCGCTCAATCGCGGACCGATCTTGTCGCATAGATCGGCCAGGCGCTGATAGGCCCAGTCGTCTTTGAGCGCCGCTTCGCGGATGCGCGCCAGGGTATCGGCCATGGGGGCATCGGTCCCGCCAGGAGTCTGCGCAGAGACAATGGAGCCGAACAGAAACAGGGCCGGCAACGCCGCCAGCAGGGTGGATGAACGATATGCCATGGGTAATCTGTAGATTGGTTAACGGATTAACTGATCTTAACAAATTGACCACGCGCATTTAACGGCATCTGCTCCAGCTTGGTGCCCATGAACTGCCATCGTTGTGCAGCCGTTTCGAGCGCCTGCCTGTTCTTGTTGCTGCACGCTTGCAGCGTGGGTCCCGCCTACAAGCGGCCCGACGTGGCGCTGCCTTCGAATTGGCATGACTCCACTGAGGCCGATGCCCCCACCGTGTGGCCGGCAGCCGATTGGTGGCATGGCTTCGGTTCGCCGCAACTGGATCAATTCATCGGCGAGGCGCAAAGCCGCAACGACGACCTGGCGGCCGCCATCGCGCGCGTGACTCAGGCCGATGCCCAGGTGCGCATCGCCGGCGCCCCGCTGCTGCCGTCATTGGATCTTGGCGCTGACGCAACCCGTGAGCGTGCCCAGGTGACAGGCTTGGGACCGCGGGTGTTCAATGTTTTCAATCCCGAACTGACCGCCAGCTACGAGTTGGACTTCTGGGGCAAGAACCGGGCGCTGCGCAGGGCGGCCCAGGCCGCCGCGGTCGCCAGCCGCTACGATGAGCAAACCATCGCGCTCACCGTGGTCAGCAGCGTCGCGACCACCTACTTCCAGGTGTTGGAACTGCGCGATCGCGTCCAGGTTGCGCGCCAGAATCTCGAGAATGGCCGGAAGGTGTTGCAGGGACTGAAGCTCGAGCAGACCGCCGGCATCGCCACCGGCCTGGATGTGGCGCAGCAGGAAACCGCGGTGGCGCTGCTCGATGCCGCCATACCGCCTTTGTTGCAGCAGTTGCGCCAGACCATCAATGCCCTGGCGGTGCTGCTCGGCAAGACGCCGGAATCCTTGGACATCGACGCGGGCACGTTGACAGCGCTGACCCGGCCACCGGTGGTGGAGGGCTTGCCCTCGCAGTTGTTGGCGCGCAGGCCCGATGTGGCCGAGGCCGAGCAACAATTGATCGCGGCGAATGCCGATATCACGGTGGCCCGTGCTGCGCTGTTTCCCAGCATCCAACTGACGGCCAGCGGCGGCTACAGCAGCGCCGCACTGTCGGGCCTGATCAGTCCCGTGAACCAGGTTTATGCATTCAGCGCCGGATTGACGCAGCCTATCTTCCACGCCGGCGCATTGCGCGCGCAGGTGGCCTTGAACAATGCGCGCTATACGGAGTTGCTGAGCGTCTATCACAAGACCGTGCTATCGGCATTTGGCAATGTCGAGGACGCCTTGGTTGCGGCCCGGCAGAGTTTGGAACAACAAGCCCGCCAGCAACAGGCGGTCGACAAGGCGCAGCGCGCATTCCAATTCGCCCAGACGCAGATGCAGGCGGGAATCGTCAACATACTCACGGTTTTGAACACGGAGAATGCGCTGTTCAGCGCGCAGGATGCGCTGGTTCAAATCCAATACCTGCATTTGCAGTCGCTGGTGGATCTGTTCACGGCGCTCGGCGGCGGTTGGCAACAAGGGTAATGAAGATGAGCGAGACTATGTGGTCGCGAAAACGCACGTTGCTCAGCACTGCGGCACTGGCCGTCATCGGGCTGATCGCCTGGCGCATGCTGCACAGACCTGCCGATGCGGCCACCCGCACGGGGCCCGCACCCATCTCAGTGCAAACTGCAACGGTCGGACACAGCGACGTGCCCATCTATCTGCAAGGGCTTGGCACCGTACAGGCTTTCTACACCGTGACGGTGACGGCTCGCGTCGATGGCGAGATTCAGAAGATTGCCTTCACCGAAGGCCAGGAGGTGAAGAAAGGCGACCTGCTGGCGCAGATCGATCCGCGTCCCAATCAGGCCGCGTATGCACAGGCGCTGGCCACCAAGGCCAAAGACGCCGCCATGCTCGCCAACGCCAAGCGCGACCTGGATCGCTACATCCTGTTGCAGCCTCAAGATTTGGCCAGCAAGCAGACCGTGGACACGGCGCGCGCCTCGGTCGATCAACTCACCGCGCAGGTGCAGGTGGACCAGGCGCTGATCGACAATGCGCACACCCAGCTGGAGTACACCCGCATCACCTCGCCGATCAACGGACGCACCGGCATTCGCCTGATCGACCCCGGCAACATCGTGCATGCGGCCGGGACCAGCGGCATCGTGGTGGTCACGCAAGTCAAGCCGATATCGGTGGTGTTCACCCTGCCCGAGGAAAACTTGAGCGATGTGGGCGCCGCGATGGCGGCCGGACCGGTGCCGGTCACCACATTGTCGCGCGACGGCGGCAAGGTGCTGGACAGCGGCACGCTGTCCCTGATCGACAATGAAATCGATCAGACCACCGGCACCGCGAAGTTGAAGGCGACATTCAGCAACGAACACAACACCCTGTGGCCGGGTCAGTACGTCAATGCACGGGTGCTGGTACGAACCGAACACCAGGCGTTGACCCTGCCGAGCGCGGCGGTGCAGTTGGGGCCCAACGGCCCCTTCACCTACGTGGTGAAAAGCGATTCCACCGTGGAAGTGCGGCCGCTGAAGATCGGCGAAGAAAGCGACGGCATGACCATCGTCAACTCGGGCCTGAATGTCGGGGAGCAGGTGGTCACCAGCAATCAGTACCGCTTGCAGGCCGGCGTGCACATCCAACAAGCGAGCGCCGCCCCCGCGGATAAAACCATCGCCGCCAAAGCCACATGAGCATTTCTGAACCATTCGTGCGGAGGCCGATCGCCACATCCTTGCTGATGGGCGGCATTTTCCTGGTTGGACTGGTGGTTTTCCCGCTGCTGCCGGTCGCGCCGCTGCCGCAGGTGGATTTTCCCACCATCTCGGTATCGGCCTCGCTTCCCGGCGCCAGCCCGGAAACCATGGCCTCCTCGGTGGCGACGCCCCTGGAGTATCAATTCGCGCAGATTTCCGGTCTGTCGCAAATGACTTCGACCAACGCGCTCGGCACCACGCAGATCACGCTGCAGTTCGACTTGAATCGCAACATCGATGCGGCCGCGCAGGACGTACAGACCGGCATCGACGCGGCCGCCGGACAGCTGCCGAAGAATCTGCCGACGCCGCCGACCTACAAGAAGGTGAATCCGGCCGACTCCCCCATCCTCATTCTGTCGGTGCACTCCGATGTGCTGCCCGTCACCACGGTGGATGACTATGCGGAGAACATCTTGGCGCAGCAGATTTCACAGATCCCCGGCATCGCGCAAGTGTCGATCGGCGGTCAGCAGAAGCCGGCCGTGCGGGTGCAAATCGATCCGGTGAAACTGGCGGCGTTGGGCCTGCAGATGGAAGATGTGGCGACGGTGATCAATGCCGCCACCGTCGATGCGCCGAAGGGCTCGATCAATGGCGCCACGCGCAGCATGGCGATCTACGACAACGATCAGCTGCTGAAAGCCGCTCCTTGGAATGACGTGGTGGTGGCCTACCGCAACGGCGCACCGGTACGCATCCGCGATGTCGGCGTGGCTGTGGACGGTCCCGAGAATCGGCTGATCACCGCCTGGCAGAATGGCCGCAGCGGCATCCTGCTGCTCATCTACAAGGCGCCCGGCGCCAATGTGATCGACGCGGAGGACCGCGTCGAGAAGCTGCTGCCGCATGCCATGGCCTCCGTGCCGCCGTCCATCAAGGTGGACATCGTGGCGAACCGCACCACCACCATCAAGGCGTCGGTGGAGGACGTGGAGTTCACCCTGTGCCTGACCGTCGTATTGGTGGTGCTGGTGATCTTCCTGTTCCTGCGCAATGCCTGGGCCACCATCATCCCCGGCGTCACGGTGCCCCTGGCGCTGCTCGGCACGGTGGCTTTGATGTATGTGCTCAATTTCAGCCTGGACAATCTCTCGTTGATGGCCCTGACCATCGCGGTGGGATTCGTCGTCGACGATGCCATCGTCATGCTGGAAAACATCTATCGTCATCTGGAGGACGGTCTGTCGCCGCTGGAGGCGACGCTCAAGGGCGCCGGCGAAATCGGCTTCACCATTATGTCCATCAGCGTCTCGCTGGTGGCGGTGTTCATTCCACTGCTGTTGATGGGCGGCATCATCGGCCGCTTGTTCCGCGAATTCGCCGTCACCATGACGGCCACCATCGCCGTGTCGGCATTCGTGGCATTGACCCTCTCGCCGACCATGTGCGCCCTGTTCCTGCGCGATGAGAAACATGCCAAACACGGCAGGGCCTACATGCTGATCGAGCGCGGCTTCGACAAGCTGCTGAGCGGTTACACCAAGGGCCTGGACCTCGTGCTCAAGCATCGCTTCGCCACGCTGGTCACCTTCCTCATCACCGTGGCCTTGACCGTGGTGTTGTACATCTACATACCCAAGGGTTTCTTTCCGCAGCAGGATACCGGCATCATCTCGGGACTGTCGGACGCGCCGCAGGACATCTCCTTCGATGAAATGGTGCGGCGTCAGCATCTGTTGACCGACGTGCTGGAAAAGGATCCGGACATCGCCGGTTACGGCACCGGCTTGGGCGGCAACCGCCCCCTCAACAACGGTTTCGTGGTGATCGGTCTGAAGCCGCGCGAGCAGCGCAGCGCCACTGCCGATCAGATCATCAACCGCCTGCGGCCGCAATTGGCCAAGGTGCCCGGCGCCACGTTGTTCATGCAGGCTGCGCAGGATCTGAACGTCGGCGGCCGCACCTCGCGGACCCAGTACCAGTACACGCTGCAAGACTCGGACATCGATGAGTTGAACCTGTGGGCGCCGAGAATGCTGGAAGCCTTGAAAAAGGTGCCGGTGCTGCGCGACGTGGCTTCGGATCAGCAGACCAGCAGCGGCATGCTGTCGCTGGTGATCGATCGCGATCAGGCCTCGCGCTTCGGCATCCAGCCCGCGCAGGTCGATAACGCGCTCTACGATGCCTACGGCCAACGCCAGGCCGCGCAGTTCTTCACCCAGGCCAACAGCTATCACGTGGTGCTGGAGATCACCCCGGAACTGCAGAAGGATCCGCAGTCGCTCAACAAGCTGTACGTCAGGTCGCCGCTCACCAACCAGATGGTGCCGCTCTCGGCCATGACCAAATTCGACACGCAGCACGTAACCTACCTGTCGATCAATCACCAGGGTCAATTCCCCGCCGTCACCCTGTCCTTCAACCTGGCCCCGGACGCGGCGCTCGGCGATGCGGTGGACGCCATCGATTCAATACAGCGCGGCATGCAATTGCCGGCCACCATCACGGGCAACTTCCAGGGCACGGCGCAAGCCTTCCAGTCGTCCCTGAAGAGCCAACCCTATTTGATCCTGGCCGCATTGGTGGCCGTTTACATCATTCTCGGCATGCTGTACGAGAGTTACATACATCCGCTGACGATTCTATCCACCCTGCCCTCGGCAGGCGTCGGCGCGCTGCTGATCCTGTTCATATTCCACATCGATTTGTCGGTGATGGCGCTGATCGGCATCATTTTGCTCATCGGCATCGTCAAGAAGAACGGCATCATGATGGTGGATTTCGCGCTGCAGGCGGAACGCGAACAGCACCTGTCCTCGCACGATTCGATTCGCCAGGCTTGCCTGATGCGCTTCCGTCCCATCATGATGACCACCATGGCCGCGCTGCTCGGCGCCCTGCCCCTGGCGCTCGGCCGCGGCACGGGCTCGGAATTGCGCCAGCCCTTGGGTTACACCATGGTAGGAGGCTTGATCTTGAGCCAGGCGCTGACCTTGTTCACCACCCCGGTCATCTATCTGTATCTCGACGAATGGGGCGGCAGAATACGCAGCCGCCGCGCCAGGAAACGCGCGGCCAACGCGGTGGCCGATGCGGCGCTGGGCGCCACCGCGCCGGGCCGGCACCCGTGAAGATACTGCTGGTCGAGGACAATGAACGGGTCAGTCAGTTCGTCGTCAAAGGCCTGCAGGAAGCCGGACACACCACCGATCATGCGGGCAACGGCCGCGACGGCATGTTCCTCGCGGCCAGCGAACGGTACGACGTCATCATCATGGACCGCATGCTGCCGGGCGACATCGACGGCCTGGCCATCATCGAGGTGCTGCGCAAGACCGGCAAGACCACGCCCATCCTGATCTTGAGCGCCCTGTCGGAGGTCGATGACCGCATCCGCGGACTGCGCAGCGGCGGGGATGATTACCTGACCAAACCTTTCGCCTTCGGCGAACTTCTGGCGCGGGTCGATGCTTTGCATCGGCGCGCGCAGGGCGTGAATCACGAAGCCCCGCTGGTGGTCGGCGACCTGCACATGGATCCCCTGACCCGCAAGGTGACCCGGGGCGAGCGCCCGATCGCGTTGCAGCCGCGGGAGTTCAAACTGCTCGAATATTTGATGCGCCACGCAGGACAGGTCGTGACCCGCACCATGCTGCTGGAGAATGTCTGGGATTATCATTTCGATCCGCAGACCAATGTCGTGGACGTGCACATCAGCAAGCTGCGGCAAAAAATCGATGCCGAGTCGGAGCGGCCGTTGTTGCGCACGGTGCGTAATGCCGGCTACTCGGTGACGGCCGGTGACTAAATTGATGCGCTCATCCGCCCTGTCGCTGGCACTGGGCTATGTGGCGCTGGGTCTTACCGCGCTGGCGTTGTTTGCAGCGCCCCTCTGGTATGCCTGGCAGGTCACCATCAAGGAGAGCCGAGTCGAGATCCTGACCGCGGACGCGCAGCGCATGGCCGACGTATTCCGGCGCGAAGGCGCGGAAGGCCTGAGAGGATTCATCGATGCGCGCGTCAAGCTGCAGATCGTCAATGATCGCATTCTGCTGCTGACCGACGGCGCCTTGCATCCCCTCGCCGGCAATCTGGCCGCGTGGCCCGAGACGGTCTCGGCGCAACCCGGCAACTACAACGTGGAGCTGGATCTCGGCAAGTATGGGCTGGAATCGGCGCTGGTGCATGTTGCGGCCCTGGGAAACTACAAACTGCTGGTGGGACGCGACAACGCATTTTTCAAACCGCTGCAGACGCGTTTTTGGTATGGGCTGACGGTCGCCGTGGCGGTGGTTTTGATCGCCGGATTGCTGGTGGGCGTGATCACCCGCCGCGCGCTGCTGACGCGCGTCAACCGCATTCGGCAGACCATTCCAGCCATCATTCACGGCAATTTGAAGCATCGCCTGCCCACGCAATTGAACGACGAAGAGTTGAACACCCTGTCGCAGACCATCAACGGCATGCTCGATCAGATCGAACAGCTGGTGCACGGCGTGCGCAACGTGTCGAACTCGATCGCCCACGATCTGCGCACGCCGCTGGCGGAGTTGCGGTCGCGGCTGGAAGAGCTGTCGCTGATGCGTCCTTCCAGCGAACAGACCTTTGCCGAGATCGACGGTGCGGTGGCCGACGTGGATCGCGTGATTCGGATTTTCGATGCGTTGCTGCGGTTGGCGGAAATCGATGCCGGCATGCGCCGCTCCGGTTTCGTATCGCTGGATGTCGCGGATCTTGCCGCCAGCGCGGTCGAGTTCTACGAACCCGCGGCGGAGTTGCGCGGCATCGATCTGAGCTTCCGTTCCGACGGGCCGCTGACGATTTCCGGCGATCCGGTCCTGCTGGCCCAGGCGCTGAGCAATCTGCTCGACAACGCGCTGAAATATGCTCCCGAGCATGGCCGCATCGAAGTGGCCGTGCAAAGAGTCAGCGAACATGCCGCCGAGATTTCCGTATCGGACAATGGTCCGGGTATCGAGGCGTCGGAGCGCAGCAAGGTGATCGAAAGATTTTATCGCGGCGATGCCAGCCGCGGCACGCCGGGAGTGGGCTTGGGCTTGAGCGTGGTCGAGGCGGTGGCAAAACTGCACGGCACTTCACTGGCGCTGCGGGATGAGTCTCCCGGGCTGCGCGCCGTGCTGACTCTGTCCATCGACCCCGGCACACTGCCGCGCGCCGCCGTAGCCGGCAACGAGGCGCCCGTTGCCGGCTCCGCTGTCGCCGGCCTGGCGACGACTCCGTAGGCGATGGGGCGTGAATTTCGACCACATGCCGGAATTGAAATGGCGGTTTGGTTACGGATTATCGGTTCTGGTCATGGCAGCCATCGACGTGTGCTTGTACGCGCGGTTCAAGCGCACCAAGTGGCTTTAGCAATAACTTCATAGCTATCAAGACCTTTTGCATTGAACTTAATCGGCTTGCATTGAACTTATTGACGCCATTGTCAAAATATTGAGAAGCAGTGCCATGATTCGGTTACAGTGCGGCCGTAAAGTTACTGCCACGCAATTCGTCACGGATCTTTTACGAAGGTTGGCCATGCTGGTAAGAGCGATTTATATCTCCTTGGGGTGTTTGTTTTCATGGCTGGTCGTGCTGCCGGCAATGGCCATTCTGGGCGGCGCCGCGCTGTTCCTGTATGCGACCGTTGCCGAGATCACCGCATTGCTCACCGGCACGGAATCTCGGGCAATCGATCCGTCCGCTATTCGCATGAGCGCGCGCCGCGTCTGCGCCGGCGCGTTCGCGCGCCACTAATCGCCCGGCGAGCTTGAGACCAGACCGTTAGACTGGTGGTTTGCCAACCACCGGTAGGACTTGTGCAATCGAATCCATTGGCGTGGCGCCGCCTGGTGCCGGCGCTCATCCTTTATTCCTTCGTGCTGCGACTGGTTTTTGCCGGCTCGGTGGAATTGCTGCCGGAGGAAACCTACTACTGGAGTTATGCGCGGCATCTGGACTTTGGGTATCTGGATCATCCGCCCATGGTGGCCTGGCTCATCAGCGCGGGTACCGCGCTTTTCGGACAAAATGGATTCGGGGTCCGATTCGGCGCGCTGATCTGCGGACTGGTCACCTCGCTGTATGTCTACAGACTGACCCGAAATCTGTTCGGCAGCAACGCCGCCCTCGCTTCCCTCTTGCTGGTCTCGCTGTTGCCATTTTTCTTTCTGTCAGGCCTGTTGCTGACGCCGGACTCACCCATGACGGCGGCCTGGGCCGCATCTCTCTACTACCTCGAACGAGCCCTGATCGCCGCAGACCGCCGCGCCTGGTGGCGCGCCGGAATCGCCCTGGGATTGGGCATGTTCTCCAAGTATTCCATCGCCCTGTTGGGTTTGGTCACCGTGATTTTCATGCTGTGGGATGCGCCGTCGCGGCGTTGGTTGCGCCGGCCGGAGCCTTACATCGCGGCGGCGCTGGCCGCGGCAATTTTTTCTCCAGTGATCGTTTGGAATGCCCGGCACGAGTGGGCTTCGTTCGTATTCCAAACTTCGCGGCGACTGGCGGAGCCGCCGCAATTCGCGACGCACAAGCTGTTGGGCTCGATGCTGGCATTGATCACCCCCACCGGGCTGCTGGCCATCGTATTGACCCGGCGTCTGGCGGAAAATCAGCGGCAGGCGCGCTTGATGGGCGTCGCCCTGCTGCTGCCGCTGGCGGTATTCGCCGTCTTCAGTCTGCGGCACGAGGTTAAACTGGATTGGACCGGCGCTACCTGGGTGGCGGCATTGCCGGCGCTTGGCGCTTCGGTGCTGGGCATGGCCACCATGAAATTGCCGTGGCGCATTCGGCTGCGCGCGGCGTGGCCGCCGACGCTGCTGATTCTGGCGTTGCTGTACGGCGGGCTGCTGTACCATCTGGTGCTGGGCCTGCCGGGCGTCGCATACAGCAAACACATCGAAACCAGCCCGGTGGGATGGCGTGATCTGAGTACCCGCATGCTCGACGTCGCAACGGAGCAAGGCAGCGCCGGCGGCCAGGAACCGCTCATCGTCGGCATGGACCGCTACGCCATCGCCAGTGAAATCGCCTTCTATGGGACGCAACGCGGCGGCGCGCTGCTGCAAACCTCCAATGGCGTGTTGTTCGGCGGCATGGGCTTGATGTATGAGCGCTGGACACCGCCGGCCGGACAGTCCGGACGCAATTTGCTCCTGGTTGCGTGGGATGAAGGTGAAATAAGCGATGCGCTGTTGGAACCGTGGGTGGAGCGAATGGGTCCCATCCAGGAGGAAGTGCTGCAGCGGGACGGCCGCTTCGTCCGGCACTATTACCATCGGATGGCCTACAATTACCGCTATGTGGACCACGAAAAGTAACGCCGCGTTCTGCACCGGCACCCTGCTGTTGATTTGTGCGCTGGCGAATCGGACGCCGGCGCAGACCCCCGAACAGGAAAAGCTTTGGGAGGCACAGCGTGTGCAACGCGCGGCCGACGACAAGGCCAAGGCTGACCTGCTGCTCAAGCAGCGCGAAGCGCGCAAAGCCGATCCCATGGCGTGGGTGCGCACATTGCATCCCATGACCGAGGGCGGCTGGGTGTTCCGCTCGGTGGCGCCCGACGGATCCTGGGCGGCATTCAGCACCGATCATCAACTGAAGCGCTCGGGTCATTCCGTCAGCGTATGGCTTCGACAGGAATATCCCGAAGCGCAACGCAATGACGACGGGGACGTTTACTTCAGCAATGTCGAGAAGATCGATTACGACTGCGCCAAGGAGCGAGCGCGCGTCATGCTGGTGGTGTTTTATTCGGAAAACAATCTCAGCGGGACGCAAAAGACCCAGGAAAACGATCCGAAAATGGTGCCCTGGGAGGCCATCGTGCCGGGCACGCAGGGCGAATCGATCTATACCTGGGCCTGCGCCGGCAGCGGCAAAGCTCACTAACAGGCGCAGGTCCACACCCGGCGCAGTGCCGCGGCGAGCAATTGGCTGCGCTCGGCACTGGGTCCCACCAGGATCTCGACCTGACCCGATTCGAATACCGGCTGCAGGTCGAGACCCAGGATACGCAGATCCGCGGCCGCCACCGGCAAATGCACCGTTCCCGACTCGCCCGGACCCAAGCGTATCTTGGCAAAGCCCTTCAGCGTCAGTATCGGCTGGCTCACGCTCGCCACCTTGTAGTGAACGAACAAAAACACGGTTTCCTCGGCGGTGCGCAGCCCGTGATTCTTGATGTCGATGCGGACCTTGAGGGTGTCGTTGGGACCCAAGGTATCGGTGGACAGGCGCAGGTTCTGCCACTCGAAGCGGCCGTAGGTCAAGCCGAAGCCGAATGGGAACAGCGGTTCGTTGGCGACGTCGAGGTACTTGGTGGTGAACCTATCCTGCGCGTTGTAGGGGCGGCCGCTGGGACGTTCGCCGAAAAAAATCGGCACTTGGCCGGCGGCCCGCGGCCAGGTGATGGGCGTTCGGCCACTGGGACTGACGCGGCCGCTCAACACATCGGCGATGGCGTTGCCGGCCTCGCTTCCCAAGAACCAAGCGGCCAGCAGCGCCTGCGCCCCGTCGGCCAACCAATCGATGATCAGAGGCCGGCCCGAGAATACAATGGCCACGATCGGCACATGCCTGTCGCGGGCACGCGCCATCACCGCTTCGGCCAATTCTCGCTGACGTCCGGGCAAACCGATGTGGGCGCGGCTCGATGCCTCGCCGCTCATGACGGCAGCCTCCCCCAGGCACAGCACCACCATATCGGCGCCGGCGCAGGCATCGAGCGCAGCGGGAATGCCGTCGGCATCGTCACTGCCGATCTCGACACCCATTGCAAACGCAATCTCGATACCCGGCAATTGCCGCAGGCCCTCGAGCGGCGTCACATGCCCCGTGGCAGCCGCGGCGCCCCACCACGGTCCGCGCATTTCAGCGGCGGCATCCGCCAGCGGACCGATCAGCGCCACGCGCTTGATATCGGACGAGAGCGGCAGAGTTGCCGCTTCGTTCTTCAACATGACGATGGCCTTTGCCGCCACTGCGCGTGCCAGGCGGCGCCGATGGTCCTGCGCGGACTGGGGCTGCTTCGACTTGCCGCGCCGGTACGGATCGTCGAACAGTCCCAAGCGTTCCTTCAGTTTCAGCACCCGGCGTACGGCGGCGTCGATCTGCCCCATGGTCACCAGGCCGCGCTTAAGCGCATCGGGCAGGCCGCGTCGATAGGCATCGGACATCATGTCCACGTCCACACCGCAGTTGAGCGCATGCGCCGCGGCTTGAGCCAGATCGCCCGCAATACCCTGGTTGAGAAGTTCGGCAATGGCGTGATAGTCGGTGATGATCACGCCATCGAAACCCTGCTGCACCCGCAGCCAGTCGTGCAGCAGAAGCTTGTTGCACGTCATCGGCACGCCGGCAATATCGTGGAAGGCCGGCATGATGGCCGCGACGCCGGCCGCCACGGCGGCGGCGAATGGCGGCAGATACACCTCGCGCACGGTGCGTTCGGAAACATCCACACTGGCATATTCGCGTCCCGCGGTCACCGCGCCATAGCCGCAGAAATGCTTGGCGACGGCCGCCAGCGAGTCGGCTTGTGCGAGATCCGCGCCCTGGAAGCCGCGAACTTTCGCCGCCGCCATACGCGCGCCGACCAACGGATCTTCGCCGGGGCCTTCGGCCGTGCGGCCCCAACGCGGATCGCGCGCCACATCCAGCATGGGCGCAAAAGTCAGAGCCAGGCCATCGCCGGCCGCTTCGATCGCCGCCTCGCGCGCCGTCGACGCCCACACTTCTTCATCGAATATGGCCGCTTCGCCGAGCGGAATAGGAAACAGGGTGCGATGTCCGTGCAAGATGTCCAAACCGATGAGCAAGGGGATGCCGAGCCGTGACTCCTTCACGGCCAGGGTTTGCATTTCGCGCACGTGTTCGTAACCGACCATGTTGAGCAGATTGCCGATGGCGCCGCTTTTGATGCCCTCGATGGAATCGCCCACCAAGACCGGCCCCGTCACGGCATAGCTCGAGGCGACCATGGTGAGCTGTCCGAGTTTCTCGGCCAGCGTCATGCGCGCAATCAGTTCTTCGACGCGGCTCATTCAAAAAGCGATAATGAGGACATGACCAGCTCCACGGATGACGCCCGCCCCACGGATGACGCGGCTGAGATTGCCGATTCGCGCCTGGTTTCGCAACTCAACATGATGGCCCACGCACTGTGGTCATCGCCCGTTCGAAACGCCCTGTTCCTGCTTTCGGCCGCGGTCTTTGCAGTCATTGCCGCCACGGCCTACGGCCAGATTCAGCTCAATCAATGGAACCAACCGTTTTACGACGCGCTCTCGCACCGCAACGTAGCGCAATTCGAACACCAATTGGGCGTGTTCGGCGTGATAGCCGGAATTCTTTTGGTGCTGAACGTGGCGCAGAGGTGGTTGGGAGAAACCTTGAAGTGGCGCCTGCGTCAGGGACTGGTCAACGACCTGGTTCAAAACTGGCTGGTGCCGGGACGCGCATTCCGCCTCGGTAATGCCGGGGCCATCGGAGTCAACCCCGATCAGCGCATGCACGAGGACGCCCGGCACCTCACCGAATTGACCACGGATCTGGGCTTGGGCCTGCTGCAATCATCGATCCTGCTGGCCTCCTTCGTGGAAGTGCTGTGGAATCTATCGAACAACTTCGCCTTCCACGTCAACGGCAAGGAGATCGTCATTCCGGGCTATATGGTCTGGGCGGCGGTGCTGTATTCGGCTTCGGCGTCGCTGGTGAGCTACTTTGTGGGCCGCAGCCTCATCGACCGAAATGCACAGCGTTACGCGCGCGAAGCCGATTTGCGATTTTCGCTGGTGCGCGTGAACGAACACATCGATGCCGTGGCCCTGACCTCGGGCGAGGCGGATGAGGCACGGCGCATCCAAGTCGATCTCGCCGCCGTGCTCGCGGCCACCGCCCGCCTTGTGGCCGGGCTGACGAATCTGACCTGGATCACCTCCGGCTATGGTTGGGTGACGCTGGTGGCGCCCATCTTGGTGGCTGCGCCGTTATATTTCGAAGGCAGCCTGACCTTCGGCGGATTGATGCTGGCGTCGGGCGCTTTTTTGCAAGTGCAATCGTCATTGCGCTGGTTCGTGGACAATTTCAGCACCATCGCGGATTGGCGCGCGACCTTGCTGCGTGTGGCGGTGTTTCGCCGCGCGGTGATCGACGCCGATGTGATGCACGATACCAAGAGCCGGATCATCTATGAGAGGGGCAGGACGGGTGACTTTGAGATTGCGAACCTGCGGATCTCGGCGCCCGCCGGCTGCTGCAGGCTGCAGGAAACCCAGATTCACATCCGCGCCGGCGAGCGCGCGCTGATCGTGGCGGAGACCGGCACCGGCAAGACGCTGTTGTTTCGCGCGCTGGCGGGTCTGTGGCCGTGGGGCTCGGGCAGCGTAACGCGGCCCGCCGACCGCGAAATACTATACCTGCCGCGCACACCCTACATGTCGCCGGGCACCTTGCGCGAAATTCTGGCTTATCCCACCGGCAAGGAGCATTTTGATTCGCAGGGCTTTGCCGATGCCTTGGCCCGGGTGGGCTTGGAGCGTTTGGTCCCTGACATCGACTCTCAGACGCGTTGGGAGCGTGAGTTGAACGACGATGAACAGCAGGCTCTGGCTTTCGCTCGCGTGATATTGCACAAGCCCGCCTGGCTGCTGATCGACGAAGTGCTCGACTCCTTGGATGAGAGCACCATCACCCGGGTGGCGGCCATCCTCAAAAATGATCTGGCGAAGACCGGCGTGATTTATATCGGTCGCAGCGACAGTCAGCAGCTGTTTTCCAAGGTACTGCACTTGATCAAGGATCCGGAAGCAAAGAATCTGCCCGTTCCTGCCGCTGTGCGGGCCGCGAGTTCGGCAAATGCCTGAATCACTTGCTACCAAGGACCTGGCCGCGCTATCTGACGAGGCCTTGCTGGACGCCGTGCAGCGGCAAACTTTCGAGTTTTTCTGGGATGGCGCTCATCCGGTTTGCGGCCTGGCCGCGGATCGGCGCCCCACCGGCATCGGACCGGTCGACGACTTGGTGGCCACCGGCGGTTCGGGCTTCGGCATCATGTCGCTGATTGTCGCCGCGGAACGCGGCTGGGTGGCGCGCTCAGCCGTCGCGGAGCGCATCAGCCGCATGCTGGATTTGCTGACGCGAGCCACCTGTTACCACGGCGCATTTCCGCATTTCATGAATGGCCGTACCGGCGCCACCATGCCCTTCACGCGCAAGGACGACGGTGCGGATCTGGTCGAAACCTCGTTCCTGATCATGGGACTGATCTGCGCCCGTGAGTACTTCGACGGCGCTGCGCCGTACGAGGAAAAAATCCGTGGACAGGCCAACACCATCTGGCAAGACGTGGAGTGGGATTGGTTCACCCGCGGCGGCCGCGAAGTGCTGAGCTGGCACTGGAGCCCGAACAATGGCTGGGCGCTGGACTTGGATATCCGGGGTTGGAATGAATGTCTGATCACCTACCTCCTTGCAGCCTCGGCGCCCCGCTATGCGATCGATCCGCGCGTCTATCATCAAGGCTTCGCCGTGGGCCGCGAGTTCAGCAACGGCAAGTCCTACTACGACATCCCTCTGCCATTGGGACCGCCTTTCGGTGGGCCTCTGTATTTTGCGCATTACTCATTTTGCGGCATCGATCCGCGCGGGTTGCAAGACCGTTACGCCGATTACTGGGAACAGAATCAGAATCACGCGCGCATCAACCACGCCCACTGCCGGCGCAATCCGAAGGGCTTCAATGGCTACGGCGAGGGCTGCTGGGGACTGACCTCCAGCGACGGAGCCGACGGTTACGCCGGCCATTCGCCGGACAATGACGACGGCACCATTTCACCGACCGCCGCACTGTCCAGCATGCCGTATTTGCCGCGCGAGTCGCTGCTCGCGATCCGGCATTTCCTCGACGCCCATGGCATGAAGGTCTGGGGGCGTTACGGCTTCGTGGATGCGTTCAATGAGACCAAGGACTGGTATGCGGAGACTTTCCTCGCCATCGATCAGGGTCCCATCGTCGTCATGATCGAGAATCACCGCTCGGGATTGCTGTGGAAATTGTTCATGCAGGCACCTGAAATCCAGAAAGGGCTGCGGGCCCTGGGCTTCACGCGCGCCTGATGCAGTCGTTGGACCAGTGGCTGAGGCTGCAGTTTCGCCACAGCGCGCCGATGCCGCCATGCGGGGCGCGCTCGATCCCTCGAACGAGAGCGGCGAATGAAGCCCGAACGACCGCGCGCACAGCGGAGCGCTACCGGCGCAGGAATAGCCCGAGCACCAACACCGTGGTCAGGGCCGTGAGCAACGACACCAGTGCGGTGATGGCTATCCCCAAGGCACCCTCCTTGTTTTCGCGATACCACAGATCGGCGCGTCCGCGCCGCGTGTGCAGCTTGATGGCGCGGTCCGCGCCGGCAAATGTCACCGCCACCACGTACAGACCGTCGCTGCGCTGGGAGAACCGGATGAGCCGGCGGTACTGCAAATAGCGCAGCGGCAATTCCAATTTGGCGGTGAGCAATTTGCTGCGAATCTCGGGCGGAAATTCCGTGGCATCGACCGTCTGCAGTTCGCCGGCATTGTGCCAGGCATCGCCTTCGCGCAGCGGGTGCATGGCCAGCCATAGGATTTCATCGCCGGACAACTGCACGTCCTCGTCGATGCTTTCGCGATAGTAGTAAAGACCGTGCAGCACGCGGTCCTCGTCGGCTCTGCTCATCTCAAAACCAACGCGCTCAGCATGGAAACTCCCCGCGAAATTGAATTCTGGCGGGGAGTATACCTTCCGGAAAAATCAGTGGCAGCCTCAGAAGATGTGCTTGGCCTCGTCCCAAGCCTTCATCACGCCCCAGATCAGCGGTACGCTGACGGCCACCCAAACCATGAAAAACACCAGCTTTTGGGCCGACGTGCTGCCGGGATTCTGCGCTGCAGGTTCCGGGACGTCCCCAAAGGTGTTCGCCCGCGTGACTTCCAATGTGTTGGTATTCATGTCCATCTCCTCGGTGACTGTGCAATTTCTTCCGCCTACCAACAGCATCGAAATCGAGTCCGAAAAAGTGACATTTATTTTCGAAGCGGCGCCGACTCCCGCATGAATACGGCGCAGGCGCCGATCAGCGGCGGAATCACGAAACACCAGACCCCCCGCACGGCATAGCACAGGGCCGCCGCCGCGCAGCCGATGGCAAAGGAGGCCACGCTGCTGGAAAGGCGCGATAAGCGGGTTCGAATGGCGGCGCGCGCCTCTCCGGACACGCCGCGCAACAGATCGGCCACATCGATCATGATCTGGGTGGTGCTGCCGGTCATGATGGTCGACGGTGGGGAAGCACTCATGTGAATGCGATGAATGGCATTTTGAATGGCCATGGCCGATACCAGTGTCATGCCCGTCGCCAGCGCCTGCCAGCCATCACCATCGTCGAAAGGCCCTAGAATGAGCGCCAAGGCGCACCCAGCCGCCAGCAGCAGCACATTCAGACCCAGCACCGTACGCAGCACCGGTAACTGCGTGTCCGATAGCGCCAGGCTGAGCAGCCGGGTGGCGATGACCATGAGACAAAACATGGGCAGCGCCAACAGCTTGGTGGCCGCGCCGCTGGTGCCCAGCACCAAGGCCGCCCCCAGCGTCACGAAGTTGCCGGTTACGTGCGTGGTGAATAAACCATGTAAGGCCAGAAAGCCGGCCGTATCGACATAACCGCCATTCACGCTCAGGACGTTGGCAAGAGAGGGTTTCATAGGGATCTCAGTGAACTAACAGGAGTCGAACAGGTACTATATATTGATGAAATTGCTTCAAGGGCCTGCCGCGGCGGGGCTGGCCGCGCTGCTGCTTGCAGCCATCGGGCCCGCCCCTCATGCCGGCGCCGATGCCCCCTATGGAATCCCCGCCCGGGTTGACCCCAAACGCTGCTTGAACATGCCCGCGTCGGCCACCGGCACCGTGCCGAAGCGCCTGTCACAGACAGGTGCCTTCGCCGATACAGCGCACATGGCCCCGGCCAATGGCCTCATCCCCTATGACCTGGTGGTGCCATTTTGGTCCGACGGCGCGCAGAAATCGCGATGGGTAGCGGTCCCGGAGGGCAAGGTCGACTACAGCGCGACGGGCGAATGGAAGTTTCCCGCCTGCACGGTATTCGTGAAGAGTTTCGACCTGCCCACCGACGCCCGCAATCCCGAGTTGAAGCGACGTCTGGAGACCCGTCTGCTGGTGCGCGACAGCGCCGGCGGAGTCTATGGAGTGACCTATCAGTGGCGGCCCGATGGAAGCGATGCGGATTTGCTCGCCGCCGCCAAGACCGAGGAGGTACCCATCACGGCTGCCGACGGCGCGGTTCACCAGCAGACCTGGTACTACCCCAGCCCCAAAGACTGCCTGACCTGCCATACCGCAATCGCGGGGCTGGTCCTCGGGGTAAAGGCGCGGCAGCTGAATCGCGATCTCAGATACCCTTCCGGTACGGTAGACAACGAATTGCGCGCCTGGAATCACATCGGCTTGTTCAAGCAGCCGCTGAAGGAAGCGGACTTGCAAAAGATCCCCACGCTGGCTGCGGCCGATGACAAGTCCCGCAGTATCGAGGATCGCGCCCGCTCCTACTTGGATGCAAATTGCTCGCACTGTCACCAGCCGCACGGCACGGTGGCCAATTTCGATGCACGCTTCGAGACGCCGCTGGATAGGCAGTTGCTGGTGGATGGACCCGTGTTGATCGACGAGCGCATCGACAAGCCCCGCGTGATCGCACCCCATGACATCTGGCGCTCCATTGCCTATATGCGCATCAGCACCAACGATGACATCCGCATGCCGCCGCTGGCGCGCGAGACCATCGACCCAACAGGCGTGCAGTTGCTCAATGACTGGATCATGAGCCTGCCTGGCCGCTCGGTGGTGCCGCCGCCCTCCTTGGCAGCAAACCGCGACGCCTCCGGTGAAGCATTCGAAGTGACCCTCACCGAAGCCGAACCTGGAGCGGAGATTCACTATACGCTGGATGGATCGGCGCCCGGTACTTCGGATCCGGTTTACGACAAGCCGATCAAGATCGATGCCACCACCGTGGTGCGCGCGCGAGCCTACAAGGAAGGGCTCACCCGCAGCATCATCGCCCAGCAAATATTCGCCGTCGGGCAGTGACCGCGCTTTCGAGATTCAGCGGGTTGTGGGCCGGCCTCGCCTGTTGCGCGATGGCGTTTGCCGGCGCCGCGCCAGAGACGCCGTTGTCCCTCGATTTGAGCGCGACGGTATGGAGCGGCGATCTCGATGTGCTCGTCAAGCATCGCGCGATTCGCGTCCTGGTTCCCTACAGCAAGACCCTGTTCTTCGTCGATTATGGCGGCACGCAGCGTGGCATGAGCTATGACTTCATGCATGCCTTCGAGGACGAGCTCAACGATAAACTGGCGCGCGGCAACCTGCGCATTCACTGCGTGTTCATTCCGGTGTCGCGCGACAAACTCATCCCCATGTTGCTGTCCGGCGAAGGCGATGTGGTCGCCGCCAATCTCACGGTTACGGCTGAGCGCCGCAAACAGGTGGATTTCATCGCGCCGGTGGCGACCGGCATACGCGAGATCATCGTCACCGGCGCCGGGGCGCCGCCATTACGCACGCTCGACGATCTGTCCGGACGCGAGGTTTATGTGGCGCGCGCCAGCAGCTATTTCGAGAGCCTGACGGCGCTCAATGACAGCCTGCGGCTGCGCAAACTGCCGCTGATCAAGTTGCGCGAGGCGCCCGGCCATTTCGAGACCGAAGATACGCTGGAAATGGCCAATGCCGGACTGGTAAAAATCGTGCCGGCCGATGAATACTCAGCCAAGTTCTGGCGGGAGGTTTATCCGAATATCATGCTGCACGAGGATTTGACGCTGCGCGAGTCCGCCGACATTGCTTTCGCGATACGCAAGAACAGCCCGCAGTTGAAGGCAGAACTGGACCGGTTCACCGAAAGCCATAAAGTGGGCACGCTGTTCGGCAACGTGGCGCTGCAGAAGTACTTGCAGCAAACTCGCTGGGCCAAGAATGCCATGTCGGAAGAGGAGCTGAAAAAGTTCAACACGCTGGTGGCATTGTTTCGCAAGTACGGCCGGCAGTACGACGTCGATTGGCTGTTGATGGCGGCGCAAGGCTATCAAGAATCCCAGCTGGATCAGAGTCGGCGCAGCCAGGCTGGAGCCGTCGGCGTCATGCAACTCACCGCCGCCACCGGCAAAGCCATGGACGTCGGCGACATCAATCAGCTCGACCCCAACATCCATGCCGGGGTGAAATACATCCGCTTCATGGTGGATACTTATTATCAGGACCCTGACATCAATGCGCTCAACAAGGTGTTGTTCGCGTTTGCCGCCTACAATGCCGGTCCCAACCGCATTCGCAGCCTGCGCAAGGAGGCTGCGGATAGGCACCTGGATCCCAACGTCTGGTTCGACAACGTGGAGCGCGTGGTGTCGGAGCACATCGGCCGCGAGACCGTGCAGTACGTCAGCAACATCTACAAATACTACATCGCGTACTCACTGGTGCAGGACGATGTCGCCCGCAACCTGGAGCAGGCCGAGCGAACGGCTCACTGAAAAGCGGCGTCGAAGAACTTGATCAAGCGCTGACGCACATCGAAGCCGTGCCAGGGCTCCTTGCTGGGTGATCCGTGCATGGCGCCGCCCAAGGGCCCATGATCCTCACGCGGGTATTGCACCATCTCCACCTGCACACCGGCCTGACGGAGCGCCCGATACATCTCCTGACTCTGGCCCAGCGGATCGATCACGTCTTCCTCGCCCTGGATCAGCAGGAAGGGTGTCTTCGCCTTCGCGACATTGGCCAATGGACTTTGGCGCCAGGAATCCGCGGGATGCTCCCAAGGTTTGCCGTAGAACCAACGGTCATACCAGGAGGAATCTTCGGTGCCGTATTCGCTTTGCTGATCGATGACAGGCGCACAGCTGACAATGGCCTTGAAGCGGTCGGTATTGCCTTCGACGAAGGCCGCCATCTCGCCGCCGTAGCTGTAGCCCATCAAACCGAGCTTGTTGGCATCGACTGGATACTGCGCAATCACGGCGTCCACGCCGGCCATGATGTCGCGGTAGTCCCCGCCGCCCAAATCGTTCTTGTTCGCCGCCGCGAATGCCGCGCCATAACCGGTGCTGCCGCGCGGATTCGGCCGCAGGACCGCCCAACCCTGGCCCAATATGAATTGGGTGAGCGGATCAAACGTGTTGTGGAAGGCTCCGGTCGGACCGCCATGCACATCGACGATCAACGGAATCTTGGCGCTGCCGCTGTGCGGAGGCAGGTACAGCATGCCTTCGATGGTTCGATCATCACTCTTCCAGCGTACGATTTGCGCGGTGATGGCAGGCCAGACGGCCGGCGTCAACATCGGCGTGTTCAGCACACGCGCCATGCGGCCCAAGGTCTTGGCGAAGAACAGCCGCTGCGGCTGCGAACCGCTCTGTCCCAACCACACCCAGCCGGCGTGCTTGGGATCGGTGTCGAGGCGGCTGACCACCGGACTCTCGAACTGCAGAGCCTCGGACTTGCCGTCCCGCAAACGCAGATAAGACACGCCGAAACCCAATTGCACCGCTTGAAGCACGTCGCCGCCGTAGACCAGCGGCTTATCGCCGTTCAGCGAGCCATTGAGGTCGCGCGTTAGATTCGCGCTGCCGCGATCGGCCAGCTTCATGACATACAGATCGACATAGCCGGGTGGCGCATCGCGTTCGGCCTGCGCCAAGTAGTAGACCTTCGAACCATCGTCGGACCATGCGACGCGCTCGATGGTCGGCGGCAATTCATTGATGCGCGTTGGATGGCTGAGATCGCCGATCCGCACCAGCCACGATTGCGTCTCGGGCCCCAGGTCGCTGGCATGATTGGGGCCTTCGACCAAGGCAATCAGCCGCTCGCCCGATTTATCCCAACTCACGGCAACGACATCCGGCGGCAATGCCACGGCATCCAGTTTGCCGTTATCCGCATCCAGCAAGTACAGCCTCTTGCCGTGCAGATCGTGATCGACCCAAACGGCATCGGCCTTGTCTTCCTTTTGTTTCTTCTCACCCGGGGTTTCCGGATCCGCAGCCAGCAGCGCGATGAGCTTGCCGCTGGGAGACACCTCGAAGTCGCTGACCTCCAAGGCCACGGGATCCTTCTTTGGCGGCGCATCGTCCGCCTTTCTCGGCGGAATGGCATCCGCCACCGTCGAAGCGTCCACGGCGGGGGCAACGCTCAAGTCATAGGCACGAGCCTCGCCCGCCGTCATGGGCAGCTTGAACAGCTGCGCCTTGTCGCCTCTTTTTGCGAGGAACACGATGGCTGTGCCGTCCAGCACCCAGCGGGCATTGTGCTCGCCGGCCTTGTCTGCTGGCGGCGACCAGGTCAGTTGGCGCGAACCGTTGGCGGCAATATCGACCAGCCATATGTGACTGCGGCCGCCCTCGGCGGTCGCATCTGCGATCTGCACCAGCACCCGGGTCGCATCGGGAGCAAGCCGCGGGTCGGACATCGAGCGCACGTGGCGCAAATCTTCGTTGTTGGGGAAACCTGCCGTTGCGCCGTGAACCGCGGAAGCGGCGCCGGCCAGCATCAGAAGCGAGCACAGTGTGGTTTTCATCGGCCGATGATACTACCCGTCAGGCGCGCGATCTCGCCGACGAAGCCGCGGCGGAATATCATCACGCATACCACGAAGATGGCGCCGATGATGACCGACACCCAGGCGCCCACCAGATCGGAGAGGTATTCTTGCAGCGTAACCACCACACCGGCCCCGATCGCCGGACCCAACAAAGTGCCGCTGCCCCCCAGCAGGGTCATGAGAATGACTTCACCCGAGGTTGCCTGGCTGACATCGGTGAGCGTGACGAAACCCAGCACCAGCGCCTTCAAGGATCCCGCCAAGCCGGATATGGCTGCGGAGATCACGAAGGCCTGCAGTTTGTAGCGGTCCACGGTATAACCCAGCGAAATCGAGCGCGGTTCATTGTCGCGGATGGCTTTCAGCACCTGGCCGAAGGGCGAGTCGATGACGCGGCGAATCAGCAGATACACGGCGATGAACACCGCCAGCACGAAGTAATACATGGTGAGATCGTTCGACAGCGGCAACACGCCGAAAATACTGCCGCGCGGGATGCTCTGCAGGCCGTTCTCGCCGCCGGTGAAATTCGCCTGCAGGCAGACGAAGAACACCAACTGCGCCAGTGCCATGGTGATCATGGCGAAATAAATCCCCTGCCGCCGAACCGCAATGGCGCCGATCGCCAAGCCCAGGAGTGCCGCAACCGCCGTCCCCGCCGCAAGCCCCTCGATCGCGTTCCAGCCGTGCACCGTCATCAGCCATCCGGTGAAGTAACCGGCAAAGCCGAAATACGCGGCGTGTCCGAACGACAGCATCTTGGTGTAGCCGAGCAGCAGGTCGAAGGCGCAGGCAAACATGGCAAAACACATCAGCTGCATGCCGAACACAGGATACAGTCCGGCGAAGGGGGCGAGAGCCGCGAGCAGCACCAACACCGCGTAGACGATGCGAGAACCGCGCATCAAGCTTCCTTGCCGAACAGGCCCGTGGGCCGCCAGATCAACACGATGGCCATGATGATGAACACCACGATGTTCGAGGCTTCCGGATACACCACCTTGGTGAGGCCTTCGATCAAACCCAATATCAAGCCGCTGACGATGGCGCCCATGATGGAACCCATGCCGCCGATCACCACCACCGCGAACACCACGATGACCAGGGAATTGCCCATCAGCGGACTGACCTGCACCACCGGTGCGGCCAACACGCCTGCCAATGCCGCCAGCGCGACGCCGGCACCGTAGGTGAACATCACCATGAGGGGGACATTGATGCCGAAGGCCTGCACCAGGCGGGCATTTTCGGTCGCCGCACGCAACCGCGCGCCGAGATGCGTACGCTCGATGAGAAACCAGGTGGTGAAACACACCACCACCGAGGCAAGAATCGCCCAGGCCCGGTAAATGGGCAGCACCATGAATCCCAGATTGAAGCCGCCGCGCAGCAGCGCGGGCACGGGATAGGACTTGCCGGAAGCGCCGAACAGGCTGCGCATCACGCCCTCCGCGATCAGCGCGATGCCGAAGGTGAGCAGCAGCCCGTAAATGGGTTCGAGCGACACCAGGTGGCGCAGAAACAGCCTTTCGATCACGATGCCGAGAACGCCGACCGCCAGCGGCGCCAGCAACAGTGCCCACCAATAATTCACGCCGAGAAACTCGAGGCCGAAGTAAGCGGCAAAGGCACCGAGCATGTAGAAGGCGCCATGGGCGAAATTCACCACGCCCAGCAGGCCGAAGATCACAGCCAGTCCGAGGCTGAGCAGAGCGTAGAACGATCCGTTGACCAGCCCCAGCATGAGCTGGCCAAGGATCGCCGGAAGCGGAACACCGAAAATCGTCGTCAATGATCACCCATGGTCGCGGCCTCGGTGTCCAGCGTGTCGCCTACTTCTTGATGAATGGGCAGGTGGCATCCGGCGTCGCGCCGAAGGCCTCTTCGCCCTTCATCACGCGCACCACCTTGTAATAGTCCCAAGGATATTTCGACTCGGACGGCTTCTTCACCTGCATGACATACATGGAGTGAACCAGGGCGCCATCTTCGCGAATGTAGCCATCCTTGGTGAACACGTCGCTGATCTTGGCCTTCTTCAATTCGGCCATCACCTTATCGGAATCGGTCGAGCCTACGGCCTTCACCGCCTTCAGGTACTGCAATGTGGCTGAGTAATAGCCGATCTGATCCATGGTGGGCATGCGGTTGACCTTGGCGAAGAAGCGCTTGCCCCAGGCCCGCGTCTCATCGTTCAAATCCCAGTACCAGCCCGTGGTCAGGTACAGACCCTGCGCGGTCGGCAGTCCCACCGCATGAATGTCGGTGAGGAATGCGAGCAGAGCGGCCGGTTTCATGGTCTTGCTGATGCCGAATTCCTCGGCCGCCTTGATCGAGTTGGATGCATCGGCCCCGGCATTCGCCAATCCCAGAACCTGCGCGCCCGACGCCTGCGCTTGCAGCATGAATGAGGAGTAGTCCGTGGTCCCCAAAGGCGCGCGCACCGCTCCCAGCACCTTGCCGCCATTGGCGAGCACCACCTTGGTGGCCGCCTCTTGCAACTGTGTGCCGAAGGCGTAGTCGGCGGTGATGAAGAACCAGGTCTTGCCGCCCTGCTTCACCAGCTCGGTCGCCGTGCCGTTGCCCAAGGCAGTGGTGTCGTAGGCATAGTGCACGGTGTAGGGTGTGCAATCCACGCCGGTCAGCGAAGAACCACCGGCGCCGATGGCGATGAACGGAATCTTCTTCGCCGCGGCCACCTTGGACATGGCGATGCTGACGCCGGTGTTTGAACCGCCCAGCACCAGCGTCAAGCCGCTCTGATCAGCCCACTCTCGAAACTTGGATGCGCCGATGTCGGGCTTGTTTTGATGATCCACACTGAGCACGGTGATCTTCTTGCCGAGCACCGTGCCGCCGAAGTCCTGGATCGCAAAGTTGATGGCCTCGATGCTGGCAATGCCCGACGCATCGGCGTACACGCCCGACATGTCGTCGATGTCGCCGATCACCACTTGATCCGCCGCTGCCATGGCCTGCGAGGATGCATGAAGACCAAGCAGTGCCCCGAACACCATGGTCGTTGTTTTGCGCATCATGTCATTGTCCTTTTCCAGTGTTGAAACTAAACCCCCAAGAACTCCTGCAGCAATCCCATCTGCGATGCCAGTTCAGCCTGCGCGAACTGCTTGACGATGCGGCCGTGCTCCATCACATAGAAGCGATCGGCCAACGGCGCCGCAAACCGAAAATTTTGCTCGACCAACACCACCGTGAAGCCCTTCGACTTCAACGCGCGGATCACCTCGCCGAGCTTTTGCACGATCACCGGGGCGAGGCCTTCGGAGATTTCGTCCAACAGCAACAGGCGCGCGCCGGTGCGCAGGATGCGTGCCACGGCCAGCATCTGCTGTTCGCCGCCCGACAAGCGCGTGCCTGGGCTCGAGGCACGCTCCTTGAGGTTGGGGAACATGGCGTAGATCTCTTCCAGCGGCATGGCCTCGTCCTTGAGCCTGGGCGGCAGCAGCAGGTTCTCTTCGGCCGACAGGGTGGCAAAGATGCCGCGCTCTTCCGGGCAGTAACCCACGCCGATGCGCGCGATGCGGTGCGGCGCAAGGCGTGCGGTCTCCACGCCGTTCACCATGACCGAGCCGGTTCGCGTGCCCACCAAGCCCATGATGGCGCGCAAGGTGGTGGTGCGGCCGGCGCCATTGCGGCCCAGCAGCGTCACTATCTCGCCCTCCTCCACGTTGAGCTCGACGCCATGCAGAATGTGTGACTCGCCATACCAGGCTTGCAGGTTGTCGAGTTTGAGGACCGGGTGCGCCATCAAGCCGCTCCCGCCGGTGTCGCATCGCTGCTGCCCATATAGGCTTCGATGACTTGGGGGTTCTTGGACACTTCGGCATACGGACCCGCGGCAATGACCTTGCCCCGCTGCAGAACTGAAATGGTGTCGGCGATGGAAGCGATCACACTCATGTTGTGTTCCACCATCAGCACCGTGCGATTCGCCGACACCTGTTTGATGAGCTGCGTCACATGAGACACGTCCTCGTGACCCATGCCCTGCGTCGGTTCATCCAGCAACATCAGTTCCGGCTCCAATGCCAGCGTGGTAGCCAGCTCCAAGGCGCGCTTGCGTCCGTACGGCATGTCGGCCGCGGGAGTATCCGCCCACCGCTCCAGGCGCACCTCGGCGAGCAGTTGCTTGGCGCGGGAATCCAAAGCCTTCAAGGATTTGCCCGAGCGCCAAAAGTGATGCGAGGTGCCCAACGCGCGCTGCAGGGCGATGCGCACATTTTCAGTTCCGGTAAGGTGCGGGAACACCGCGCAAATTTGAAACGAACGCACGATGCCGCGACGCGCGATGTCCGCCGGTTTTTCCCGCGTAATCTCCGCGCCCTTGTAGAAGATGCCGCCGGAGGTCGGCTGCAGGAACTTGGTGAGCAAATTGAAGAAGGTGGTCTTGCCGGCGCCGTTGGGGCCGATCAGCGCGTGGATTTCGCCACGCCGCACTTGCAGCGATACGCCATCGACGGCAACGAAGCCGTTGAAAGCCTTGACCAGCGTGCGTGTTTCCAGGATCACGCCCTCTGCTGACGCCATCGCGCAGTTCCCCCTGTAAAATCGTTGTGTACGACCAGGATCATCATCCTACACCGAATAATGCACGCATTAAGTCTGATCGCCGGCGGTCCCCCGGTACGTACCGCTCGGCGGCTTCTTGAGTGCTTCAAGCTCGTCCAGGCTGCGCGGCCAGTCCATGCCCAGCAATCGCGATAGAGCCCGATCGGCGAGCAGCTTGCCGCCGGTCTGGCAACGCGCACAGTAGTTGGTTTCATTGTCGGCGTAACGGATGCGCTGAACCTTGTCGCCGCAACGGGGACAAGGCAGCCCGAAGCGGCCGTGTACGGCCATGTCGGGGCGAAACGCCGTGACCTTCTCGGGAAATTTACGGTCCGCCTCGGCTTGCATGCGATCGACCCATAGATGCAACGTGGCTTGCGTGGCGTCGTACAACCGCTGCCACTCCTCCGGTTTGAGCTTGTGCGTCAGGCTAATCGGCGAGAGCTGAGCGGCATGCAGGATTTCGTCCGAATAGGCATTGCCGATGCCGCTCAAGATTCGCGGGTCGGTGAGCGCGCGCTTCAGCGTACGATTCTCGGCCGTAAGCGCGGCGCGGAACTGATCGAACGTGCTGCCGAACACATCGATGCCGCCGGAATCCAAGGCATGCAGGGCCGCCGTACCGCTCACCACGTGTATGGATGCGCGACGCTTGGTGCCGGCTTCGGTCAGCAGCAGCGATCCCAAGTCGAAGTCGCAGGCCGCCAGATTGTTCCGGCCGCCCAGCTTGGCGCCGGCCGCGCGCCAGTGC
>CAZZWM010000007.1:0-48076 GCA_964657945.1 uncultured Steroidobacteraceae bacterium | reverse complement strand
CATCGGCATCGGCAGCGGCAGCGGCAGCGCCGGCAGTGGCGATCACGACGCCGCCATGCGAGACATCGCCGGCGAAGTAACTGAACACGGCATCTTCACCCCTGCAGCGGATTCCCGCCGGCAGCACGGCACCACGGGTGACACCGCCGCCCCACAGCCACAGTCCATTGGCAGGTCTGGCGCCGCGAGCGGGTTTGCCCATCGCCGGGTGTTCGAACAGCCACATTTCCATTTCGCTCATGAGCTGCCGCAGGCGTGGCGCATCGGCGCCCTGCGGCAGGAAGCCATCGATGTGCCTATCCAAGACCCGTTCCGGATCCTGCGTCAGCACCGCGAGAGGCCTGTCGAAAATGCAAAACAGATCGGCAAATTTTCCCACCTCCAAGCGGATACCCGAATCGCGCCAGACTCGATTGAAATCCAGCGCCAGCGTGGCGGCGAGTTCCGCGCCGAGACGCAGCATACCGTCGCGCGCCAGGCGCACATTGCTCATTTCCGCGGTGTAGTGCACCGGCGTCGCGATGCAGGCCCAAGCGCCCTCCACCGGGCACGAAGCCATCAGGGCAACCGGTCCCGCCGCAAAAGACTCGGCATTGAACCCCTGACTTCGAATCGCATCCGCCCGCCAGTCCGTCACGCGCACCGGCGCGTCGGCACGCGCCAACAACCGCCCCAGCAGCGGCCATGACGGGGAGACCGCCGTGTCAGCCCTTATTCTGAAATAAAGCGTGGTCAACAAAGGTCCCGGAGTTTTCGATATGTTAGGCGAATGCAATTTACACAAGACTCGGCTTCAGCCATTAATGTCATCCGCGGCTACGGCGGCGGCGAGCTGCGCGTGAACGACGCGGTGTACCACGGCGCCGTCATCGTCAGTCCCTCGGCGATCATTGCGGAACCCGAGGTTCACGGCTTGCAGGATTTGGAGCGCATCGATCTCGCCCGCTTGCTCGCGCTGCGGCCCGAGCTGGTGCTGCTCGGAACCGGAGCGCGGCAAAGCTTTCCGCCGCCCGCCTTCGGCGCGATGTTCTTGCGCGCCGGGATCGGTTTCGAGGTCATGGATACGGGCGCGGCCTGCCGCACCTTCAATGTGCTGGTGCTGGAACGCCGTCAGGTCGCGGCATTGCTGCTTCCTTAGCATAAAACTATCACTATCAATTAGATAGCAACTATATTTAATCCTAATTAGCTCCAGTGAGAAAGGGCAGTACATCCACCGGTTTGCCGGCTCGGCGTATCTCGAAGTACAGCACCGGTCTTCCCGGCGAGCCCTCACCCATGTGTCCGATGACCTGACCCGCGCTCACCTCGTCGGACTCGCGCACCTGCACGTCGCGGTTGTGCGCATAGGCTGACAGCAGATCCTCGCCATGCTGCACGATGATGAGATTTCCGTAACCGCGAATCCCGTCGCCGACATAGACCACCCTGCCCGCGCACGCCGCGCGCACCTCTTGGCCCAATCGGCCCGATACCAAAATGCCGCCGCCCGGCACCGGTTGGGGCGGGGCATTGTGCTCGGTTGGCCACAGCCACTTCAGGTTCGTGGGCGGCGCGGGCGGCGACCCGTTACCGGCGCCAGGCAGTGCGTTGCCGACGGCCGGCTTTGGTCGGGCCGACCCGGGCCCGGGCCCGGGCGTTCCATGCAACAGCAATGTCTGCCCGACGACGATGCGGTAGTCCGATCCAATGTGATTCCAGCGGGCAAGGTCCCGATAGTTGAGCCCGTGGCGCCAGGCGATGCTGTACAGGGTATCTTGAGGCTTCACCACGTAAGAGCCGGTTTCATGCGTGGGCGTCTCGGCGCAGGCGGCCAGCAGCCCGCACAGCGCCATGACGCAAAACCATCCGCGCCGCAACGCTATCGTTGCAGCCCCGACAGCAGGGGTACGAAGCTGACGCTGCCCAAGGACTTGCGCTCGGTGCGGGTCTCACCCTTGGTGTAGAGAAACAATTCCTGACGCCCCTCAGGTCCCACCGGCGCGATCAGACGTCCGCCCACGCTGAGCTGTTCGAATAAAGCCGGCGGCACGGCATGCGGGGCGGCGGTCAACAATATGCCGTCGTACGGTGCGCGCGCCGCCCATCCGACATTGCCATCGTCATGCCTGAAATTCACGTTGCGGACCCGCAGCTCGCGCAGTGTGCGGCGCGCCCGCGCCAGCAAGGGAGCAATGCGCTCGATGCTGTACATCTCCTCCACCAGCGGCGACAGCACGGCAGTTTGATAACCGCAGCCCGTGCCGATCTCCAAGACCTTGCGGGTCGGGCCGGCCGCGAGCAATGCCTCGGTCATGCGCGCCACGACGTACGGTTGGGATATGGTCTGTCCAAAGCCGATGGGCAAGGCCGTGTCTTCATAGGCGCGGATCGACAGGGCTTCGTCCATGAACAAGTGGCGCGGAACGGTGCGGATGCGATCGAGGACGCGCTGATCGCTGATGCCCTGCTCCAGCAGCCTTTGCACCAGGCGCTCGCGAGTTCGGGCCGAAGTCATGCCGATGCCGGTGAGACGGGGGCCCTCCATGAAGCTAGTCAAGATCCAGCCAACGCTTCAAGCCGGCGAGCGCTGCATGGCGGGTCAAATCGATCTGCAGCGGCGTGATCGAGGCGTAGCCGGCGGCCACGGCGTGAAAGTCCGTCCCCGGCCCCGCGTCCTGTCCAGTGCCGGCGTTGCCAACCCAGTAGACATCGCGGCCGCGCGGGTCCAGCGCCTTCACAATGGGCTTGCTGCGATGACGGTTGCCCAGTCGAGTGACCCGCAGCCCCCGCAACTGACCCTCCGGCAAATCCGGCACGTTGACATTCAGGATCACGGGTCCTTCGTCCTGTCCCTGGAAGCGATCCTTGGACATGCGCTGCACCAGTTCAGCGGCGACCTTGGCGGCACTCGCAAAATTGCGCGGACCGTCGGGGGTCAACACCAGCGACACCGCGATGGCCGGAAGCCCAAGAAACCGTCCTTCGACGGCGGCGGCCACGGTGCCCGAATACAAAGTGTCGTCGCCCAGATTGGCGCCGTCATTCACGCCCGAGACCACGATGTCATGTTCGAAGTCGAACAGGCCCGAGATGGCCAGATGCACGCAATCGGTCGGCGTGCCGTTGACGAAGTACGCGTCGGTGTCGTACCTGACGGCGCGCACCGGCACATCGAGGGTGAGGGAGTTGCTGGCGCCGCTGCGGTTGCGGTCCGGGGCCACCGTGGTGACCGCGCCCAGCGGCTTGATTGCCGCGGCCAATGCCGCCAGGCCCTCGGCGCGATAGCCATCGTCGTTGGAAAGGAGAATCTTCACTGAATTTAGCAGCCTGGAACGCGCTGGCGGGTTCGCCGTGCGGACTATACTGTATCGCATGGCGAAGAAAAGAACCGAACTCGGGGTGGAACCGGAAGCGGCTGTGGAGTTCCGGGCTGCCATGCGCGGCGTCAAGCCTTTGGCCCATCCGCTTGCCGTGGCCGGACGCGGCAAACCGCGCCCCGCTGCCACGCGCGCGAAGCCGGCGCGCGCCGCCGTCGATGATTTGAATGAACTCATGCCCTTGATTGCCACCACCGACGGTGGCGAGGCCGCCTCATTGGAGGATGCCGTGGCCGGCAGCGCTGCCCTGAGCTTTCAGCGGGGCGGTGTGCGCATTCAAGTCATGCGCCGCTTGAAGCGCGGCCTGATCCCGGTTGACGATGAATTGGATTTGCATGGCTTGACGCAGACGGCGGCGCGGGACGCCTTGGCCGGTTTCATTGCGCACAGCCGCGATTCCGGTCATCGCTGCGTGCGCGTGATCCACGGCAAGGGTTACCGCTCGGGCGCGCGCGGTCCGGTGCTGAAGACCGCCGTCAATCTGTGGCTGCGGCGTCTTTCCGACGTCGTCGCATTTGCATCGGCCCGGGCCATCGACGGCGGCACCGGCGCCGTTTATGTACTCCTTCGTGGATAGAGGATTTCAATATGAAACCGAATGGAAGGATTTGGGCAGCTCTCACGTCGTGCCGTAAAGCTCGCCGCGAGAGCCGGCCCTCGAGCCCTCAGCCCTTGCTTTCGTACTTGAATGAAACGCTGATTCGAGACCGATACGCTTCAATTTTTCCATTCTTCAACTGAACGTCCAGCTTGACCACTTCCGCGACCCTCAAGTCGCGCAGCGTCTTGCCTGCGCGGGTAATGGCCGCCGCAGTGGCCTTTTCCCAGGACTCGGTGCTCGTACCGATGAGTTCTATCACCTTGTAAACATTCTCAGCCATGGCGCTCCCCGTTTGTCATTGGAAATCGCAGCGAGCATACGCCCAAAGCGCCGTTTGAAGCCGGATATTGCGGCCGGCGCGCAGAGAAGCGCAAAATCGCGGGTTCCACAGCACTGAGGGGTCAACATGTGTGAGCTCGATGATATGGATGAATTTGCGCGCCGCGCGGGCGATGTGACACGACGGCAATTTGGCGCCATGGCGTTGGGCGCGGGATTGATTGCGGCACTGCCGAGTCTGGCCAATGCCGCGGAGACCAAGGGAACGGATCTGGACATTACGACGCCCGATGGGACTTGCGATGCCTTCTTCGTGCATCCGGTCAAAGGCAAACATCCCGGCGTGTTGATCTGGCCGGACATTTTTGGACTGCGTCCCGCGTTCCGCGAAATGGCGACCCGGTTGGCGGAGTCGGGTTACTCGGTGTTGGTGATCAATCCGTTCTACCGCACCAAGAAAGCCCCCACCGCACCCGAACATCCCGACTTCAACGACCCGGCCACCCGCCAGGGGCTGATGGCATTGGCCGGTACTTTGAGTCCCACCACCGCGGAAACGGACGCCAGGGCTTTCGTTGCGTTCCTGGACAAGCAGCCCGCAGTCGACACCAAGAAGAAAATCGGCACCACCGGCTACTGCATGGGCGGGCCGTTCGTGTTCCGCACGGCCGCGTTGTTGCCCGCGCGCGTAGGTGCAGCTGCCACCTTCCACGGCGGCGGCCTGGTGACCGACAAGCCCGAGAGCCCGCACTTGCTGATTCCGAAAATGAAGGCGCACTTCCTGGTCGCCATCGCGGAAAACGACGACATGAATCAGCCCGAAGCGAAGACCGTGCTCAAGGATTCATTCGGCAAACAGAACCTGCCCGCCGAGGTCGAGGTGTATGCGGGTGCGAAACACGGCTGGTGTCCGCCGGACTCGCAGGTCTACAACCACGATCAAGCGGAAAAAGCCTGGAGCCGCATGCTGGTGTTGTTCACCAGTTCGTTGGCATAGGCCGAGCTCCAAACACCGCGCGTCCGCTCAACGGCGGGCGCGCGGTCATATGGTGGCTGCTACGACGACTATTCCCACTGAAACCTCATCCCAACCCAAATTGCTCGAGGGGCCGCGGGAGCAACCGCATTCTCATTGGTCCAATTATCCGGATCAGGAATTAAAGTGCCATCGGCCTTGAATGAGTTGCTGGTTAGAAAACCGGCGGTCGCATAGTGCTTGTCGAAGATATTGTTGAGGCGGGCAAAAAATTGCGCATGTTTGGACAGGAGGTAGGTGGTTTGAAGATTCATGACCGTATAGCCCGCAATCCAACCGCTGCCGGAAACGAACTCACCCTCGCCGTTGGTACCGCCGGCTTGATTGGCATTGTTTTCGTTGCCATGCAGGTATGATCCAGCGGTTGCAATGACGTTGCCGCCGACATTCCAGCTCGAGTTGACGTCGTAATCGACGACCAGACGTCCCGTGTGTCGCGGTATCAGGGGGATTCGATCGCCAGGGCGTACCAGGATGTTGCCATTCCCATCAGAGGTGCTGTTGGATTCGGCATTCACCTGGAAATTGGATTGAAACGTGGCATCGACAAAGCTGTAGGTCGCATGCCAATGCAGCCCGCCTTCCATGCCGCCGACGGACAAATCGAGTCCCTGCCGCCGGGTGCTGCCCACATTGTCGAAAAAGCCGGCGTTCGTGCCCGCCGCGACGAATTGGATGTCGTTGCTGCTCACAGTGCGAAACAAGTCAGCACTCCAAACAAATCGCTGATCCGGCAAATTGCCGCGCATGCCAAGCTCTGCGGTGCGGGCAACCACTTGATGCAGGTCTGGATCGCTCGCGAAATCGTTCGGCAGTCCACACGGAGAGTCCGGATTCGAGCAACCGAGTTCGATGACGGTGGGCGCGCGGCTCGCTTCATTGTAATTTGCATAGAGAGTCAACGATTCGGTGGGTGTGACGGTAAATCCGAACGCCGGATTGACCCGACTGAAGGTATGGTTGCCGGTCAGTGAACTGGCCTCATCGAACCCGTCGCCGAAATCACCGATGTCGGTATCGATGCTCCGACCGTTCAACGTCTCGGTGTTTCGGTTGTAGCGCACCGAGAGCGTGAAATGCAGCAGCTTGTTCGGCGAGAGCGTGTCGGTGAAGTAAGCGCCATAGATCTTGTTGGTGCCCGACAACGATATCACCGTCTCATTGTTGAACGGGCTCGGCTGATAGATGAGCAAACGGTCCGGGGCCAGGGGACCAAATTGATATTCCTGCGCGAAAGCATCTTGGGAATCGCTGTAGTCGGCACCGACGATGGCTTGATTGGCCCAACCGAACAGAGGTTGCGAGTCGGTGAGCTGAAGGCCAATTCCTTGGGTTCGCTGCAGCAGCTGCGAGACGGCAAATTGGCCTGGAGAGCAGTAAGTGAGCGCCGCGCGGCTGGCGGCGGGATCGCTGCAATCAATGGGCGGCCCCTCAAAATCACCCAGGTAGCTGTCATTGATGTTGCCGTTGACGGCGCTGGTGGTCAGATGCCGGTAGTACGCATTGCCGGACAGAAGCAGTTCACCGCTTAGAAACTGCGTACCGGTCAGGTTCACGAAGCTCATCCGGTTGGCGGTGAAGTCCGGCGTGTAGCTCGCCTCGCGGCGAAAATCCAACATGCTTTCGGGCGTTGCCCCATTGCCATACAGACTCGTGTCAGCATAGGTGTAGCTCAAATCGAGGTCGGTGGTCTCGTTTTGCCAACCTACTTTGCCGAACCCCTGATAAACCCGGGTCGGTGACATGTCGCGCCATCCTGTCTCGTCGAAATAATCACCCGTCAAGAAATAGTCGAAGTTGCCGAATGCACCGCCCGTGGTCGCCTCGAAAGAGCGTCGCCCGAAAGATCCGCCGTAAGCTTCAATCTCCGTGCCCGGGTTGTCGTGGCCGCTCTTGGTTCTAACCGAGAGCGCTCCGCCCAAGGTGTTGAGTCCAAACACCGGATTCGAGCCCGACATGAGCGTCACCGTCGAAATGGCCGACTGCGGAATCAAATCCCAATTCACCGTATCGCCGAACGATTCGTTGACACGCACGCCATCGACATACACGGACAAGCCCTCAGGCGTTCCCAAGAGGGGGGAGGCTGTGAAACCGTGATAGTTGATATCGAGCTGAAATGGGTTGTCGGCGCTTTCGCTTGCGGTGACGCCGCTGAAGTTGCGATTCAAATAATCTGCCAGGTCCAACGTTTGTTGTCGCTGCATCTGCCTGCTGTCGCCGGTCTGTACGTTCGACGGAATCTGATTCATCGGCAGGCCGAGGCCGCTCAAGGGCGTGGTTCCGATGACGGTAATTTGCGCGAGCTCGTCGGCTGTGGCCGGATTCGCAGGCGCACCGTCCGTCTCCGCTGCCGCGGCATTCGCCAGCGGTATCGGGCCGCCAAGCAGACAGACCGCCAAAACAATCCGTCGAAACACGGCCGAATGAGCCACCCGATCCCCCACGGGTCTGTCCGAGTGAGCGCATGGTTGCACAGGACAAAACCCATTGAAATGGGGTTTATTCCCGGGGCCGTCAGGAATTTTTCCCGTGCGCCTAAAGGCGGTCTTGGGTCGGAGACTCCAAACCCAATTGGTTGGCCTTTTTCAACAGCTGGATGGCCGAGTCGGCGCCCAATTTTTGTTTGATGGTGGACTGATGATTGGCCACCGTCTTGGGATTCAGCCCCAGGGAATCGGCGATGTCGCGGATCGATTGCCCCTGGGCCAGCAGCCTGAGCACCTCGAACTCGCGTGCCGACAAGCCATCGGCCGCATCGCGTTCACCGCCAAAATCACTCAGCGCCAATGCCTGGGCGATCTGCGGACTGATGTACTTCTTGCCGGCCGCAATCGAATGTATGGCGTGCACCAACACATTCGGCGCACTGGCCTTGGTGACATAGCCGAAGGCACCGGCCTGCAGTGCGCGCCGTACGAAAATCACGTCTTCATGCATGCTGAACATCAACACCCGCGCTTCCGGTTTGTACAACAGCATGCGGCGCATGGCCTCGATGCCGCTGGTGCCGGGCATCGAGATGTCCATGACCACGAGCTGCGGATCGAGGCTGCAGAACAGCGCGTGCGCCGTCGCGGCGTCGCCGGCCTGACCGATGACGGCGATGTCGCCATGGCGCTCCAGCAGCCGCAGGTATCCCTCGCGCACCACCGCGTGGTCGTCGACCAGCAAGACGCTGACTTGATTCCCGGCAAGAGTGAGCATATGGCCTCCATCGGAAGCGGACTGCCCGCCATCGCAGGTCAGTCCGCCTTCGCACGCTGCGTCTTACTGCGCTTCGAGCGTCTTCTTCAGATTGTCCAAGCCGCCGGAATAAACCGCGTTGGCCGTATCGACCGCGGCTTTGTCGTTCTCCTTGTCAGACGGATCGTCGCTGGTGTCCTTGCGTTTGAAATGCCCCGACCAGGTCACGGTGCACTTGCCCTTGCCCGCCGACTTCACCACCAGGGTCGATGTGTAATGACTGAACGGCAGCACGCTCTCCAGGATGACGTACTTGAAGGTGCGGCCCTTGTCGTCGAAGGCCAGCAGCTTTTCCTTGACCGTCCCGCCCGACTTCAGCGTCAGCAATCGCACGGCGCCCGGCTTGTTGTTGGTGCCTGCGACGATTTCATCCGAGGCCAGTGCCGGGTGCCAGGTGTTCAGGGCATTGAAGTCGCGCACCGTGGCCCAGACTTTCGAGGCCGGCGCATCGATCGATACCGTGTCGCTGGCGTGCAACCACGGAGCCGCGGCCAACGCGTAACCGGAAACGAAAAACGACATCCCCACCCATATCGCACTCTTGATTTTCATGATCTCAAATCCTTATTGAAGTTGAACTCGCAACCAATTCTCGTTCAGGTCTCAACCAACGGGCCGCCAACGGCGGAATCAGCAACAGGCTGACCAGCGTAGAAGACACCAAGCCGCCTAGAATTACCACTGCCATCGGGCCTTCGATCTCATGTCCGGGCTGGTGCAACTGCAATGCCACCGGCAAGAGCGCCAGCCCCGTCAGCAACGCGGTCAGCAAAACGGGCGTCAGGCGCTCTTCTGCTCCACGCGCGGCGGTCTGCATGTTCCAAGGTTGGGACTCCAGGTGTACCAGGTGGTCATAATGTGAAACAAGCAGGATGGTGTTGCGGGCGGCCATGCCGAACAGAGCCACGAAACCCACCATCGCCCCGATCGTCAAAGTACCGCCGGTCACGGCCACTGCGACGACTCCGCCGATCAAGGTACTCGGCAGGGACAGCAGGATCAGGATGACGTGCCGGGCACGGCCGAAGGCCAGTGCCAGCAGCAGCACGATCAAGACCAAAGCCGCCGCCGAGTGCAGCAGCAGTTCATTGCGCGCAGCCTTCTGTGCCTCGGCCGCTCCGCCGTAGCGCAGAAACACGCCGGGCGGCAACGGTAACTTGGCTGCGATGGTGCGGCGGGCCGCCTCGGCATAGCCCGCTTGGTCGGCGCCTTTGGAGGCGGCGACGACGATCTGGCGGCGCAGTCCATCCTGGTGATCGACCAGACTGCGCGCCAGCGCGGTGGTGATGTGCGCCACGCTCGACAACGGCGTCAAGGCGCCGTCTTGTCCGCGCAGCAGCAGCGCGCCCAGCGCCTGGGGATCGGCATTGTCGTGCGTGATGCGCACGGCAACCGGAACGCTGCGATCGGCTTGATTGAGTTCCCCGGCCACCGTGCCGTGAAAAGCCGCATTCACCGTTTGCAGAACATCGGCTGCCTGCAATCCGTGAATCGTCAACTGCTCGGGAACGAGTTCCAGGTGCAGCTCGATTTCGCGCGGCGGGATGGTCAGGCGCGCGCTCGCGGTATCGGGCATGTGCTGCAGGATCTCCACGATCTGCGCGCCGACGCGATCGTCGGCGTCGAGATCCGAACCGATGACGCTGATCGAAAACGGCGCCGACTCGCCGGCCAGGGTCTCGCCGATGCGTTCGGCGAGCACCGAATAGATTTCCACCAGTTGATTGGGATAATTGCTGAAGGCGGCGCGTATCGATGCATCGATATCCGATGCGCCGTGGCCTTGCGCGGGATCGATCTGCACTTCGAACTCGCTCTTGTTGGGCGCATCCGGATCCTGGCCGTTTTCGGCGCGACCGATCTGTTCCGCCACACTCTTGACGCCGGGAATGTCCATCAGACTCTTGGAGATGCGTTGGCCGATCCGCGTGGTTTCCGTCAAAGAGATGCCGGGCCGCAGCGAGGCGTGTGCGATCAGGTAGTTTTCCCGAAAATCCGGCAACAGCCGCGCACCGAGCAGCGGCAGACAGACGACACCGGCGATGCCGGTGATCAGAACGATGGCCAGAAGCGCGCGCGGCCTCCCGTCCAGGCCGGCGATGGCCCGCAGCTGCCAGCGTTTCAAATGCTGCAGGAAAGGCGCCTCGCTCCGGGGTTGCCGGCGCGCCATCACCAGAACGCACAGTGCCGGCGTGGCGCTCATGGCAACCAGCAAGGACAGGCCGACGGCGATCAGGAAGGAAATCGACAACGGCCGGAAGAAGGCGCCCTGCAAGCCGGACATCAGCAGGATGGGCAAGAATGCCACCGCCACCGCCACCGTGGCGTAAAACACGGGACGCCGCACTTCCAGCGAGGCGGCAATGAGCAGTTCGCCGATGTCGGTTTGCGAGCCCCTCATGCGGCGCCGGCGCAGAATATTTTCAACATCGATCACGGCATCATCGACCACCACGCCCAATGCAACCACCAGTCCGCCCAAGGTCATGGTGTTCAAACTGAGTCCCAGCGCTTCCAGTATCCACACCGTCGTCAACAGCGCCAGCGGAATGGCGCTGAACGAGACCAATGCCCCGCGCCAGTCCCGCAGCGTGATCAACAGCAAACCGACCACCAGCACCGCGCCGATGAGCAGCGAATTGCGCAGCTTTTCGATCGCACTCTCGATGAAGCTGGCGGGACGCAGCAACGCGGGATGGTATTCGACCCCTTGCCTGGCCAAGGCCGGCGCCATGGCGTCGAGCCGCTCTTCCAACGCGCGCGAAACCTCCAGCGTGTTCGCGCCAAATTGCGTCGAAGTTTCGATCAAGATCCCGGGCTTGGCCGCGATCAGGGCATCGCCGAAGCGCGGCTCAAAGCCCTCGCGCACGACAGCGACGTCGCCCAGCCGCACCGGCACGCCGCCGCGCATGCCGAGGACGGCACCGGCCAGAGCATCGAGGCTGGCGCCGGAGGATTGGGCCTGGATCACGATGCGCTGCAGGGGAGTCTCGAGATAACCCCCGCCGATCAGCATCGTGGTGCGCTTGGCAGCCGCAGTGACATCGTCCAGGGTGAAGCCACTCGCCGCCAGCTTGACGGGATCGACTTCGATCTGGCGTTCGCGCACCTCGCCGCCGAAGACCTGTGCCTGCGCCACGCCGGGCACCGCCATGATCTGCGGCTTGACCGTCCATTGCACGATGTCGCGCAATTCCAGGGGCGACAGGCGGTCACTGGTGTAGCCGAAATGAATCAGGTATTCCATCGACGAGCTGAGCGGCGACAACAAGGGCGCGCCGACGCCCTGCGGCAATTGTCCGGCAAATTCCGCCAGCCTCTCCGTCACCACCTGCCGCTGCCGGTAGGGATCGCCGCCCCGGTCGAACACCACCTGAATGGCCGACAAGCCTTGGCTGGACGTCGAGCGCACCGTCTTGACGTTTTCCGTGCCTGCCAGCAATCCCTCGAGCGGCCGCGTCACCAGCGCCTCGACTTGAATGGCATCGAAGCCCGGCGCCTCGGTCTGCACCAAGACATGCGGCGGGGCAAAGTCCGGGAACACATCGAATCGCGCCGCCGCCACGGCAGCCACCCCGAACATCGCGATCAGACAGGCAAGCGCCGTAACGATGCGTGGACTGCGCAATGAGGCACGAACGATGGCGGCGAGCATGTGTGCGTCCTAGTCGTCGTCATCGTCCACGGCATGACTTCCCACGCCCTGGAGCGACCACAACACCCCGGCGCCGCGCATGACGATGTCTTCATCGTCATCCACCCCGCTCACCAGCCACCCCTCGCCATAGGGCAACAGCAAAGTGACTTTGACCGGCAGAAAATTCAGCCGCCCGTCAGCCGCGGGCTTGGCGGAACGCTTGTAGACATAGGCGCCGTTGTCATCGTAAAGAATCGCGTCACGCGGCAGCAGCATCCCCGACTTTTGCCCAGTCAGCAGGCTCACCGGCAGCCGGGCACCGGAACTCAAGCCCGGCGGCGGATTGCGGATTTCGATGAGCAAGCCAACGCTCTGCGATTCATTGCTTTGTCGCAGCGTGCCCAGAACCACGCCCGCAACTTCGATGCCGTCCACATCGATCAAAGCTTTGGACGGGCCTGAGCCCCAGCTATGGCGTCCGGGCAGGTCCGCGCGCAACAACACGCCGCGGCCGCTGGTGACAGCTTCAATGATGTCTTGACGCGAAGCCGATTTCTGCGCGAACAGCGGACCCCAACGCAACGACAATCGCGCGGCCGCCAACTCCGCATCCGCCTGCGCCTTGACTTGCTGCGCCTGCGCAGCCTCGAGCATTTTTTGCGAGGCACCCGCTCCGCCCTCGAACAGTCCATGCAGACGCGCCACCTCGGCAGCCGCTGAATGCGCTGCAGCGGCGGCAGCGGTGGACTCGCCCATGTCGGAGAGCAGCGCAGTGCCGTCCAGCACCAGACCCAATGCCGCGACACGCTCGGGCGCATGGGCAGCCACGGCGCGGCCGACTGTCAAGCCGACGGCCGCCAGCTGCTGCGTGCTCAGTGATGCCTGCGAGCCGTCGCCATTCGGCGAGGCCGGCTTGTCATCATCGTCATCGCCCAACGCCAGCAATGAAAATACCAGGCCTGTGGCAAGCCCTGCGGGCAATGCAAGTTTGAGCCACTGTTTCATGTTCCCGCCAGACCCAGCTCCGGGCCCGACAGCGGTGCATGCAGTACGTCCTCGAGATTGTTTCGCGATATTTGCAGTTGCGCGCGGGTTTGCAGCACTTCGAGTTCGGCCTGCGCCGCGAGGATCTGCGCACCGAGCTGCTCCTGCGCGTCGGCCGCGCCCAAGCGCAACGCCAGGTCGGCCTGCTCGACTTGACGATGCACCGATGTCAGGCGGCGCAGCGCCGCGTCGGCACTTTGCCGTGCGATGCGCTCATCGCGTTCAGCCGCTTCTATCTCGCCGTAGATAGCGGACTGCAGCGCGAGCAGCCGCTGGCCGGCCAACTCGCGCCCGGCACGCGCTTCGGCAATTTCGCCGCGATTGCCGTTCAGCGGCAGCGTCAAGCCGACGTCGAATGGGAATTTGGCGATGCCGTGGTCCCAGTAGTAGCCGGGAGACAGGATGAGTTGCGGATACTGATGCGCGATGGCCAGCCGCAGCTTCGCCTCCGTGGCGGCGTAGTCGCCGATGGCAACGCCGAGATCGGGCCGCGACAGCAACGCCTGTTCGCGCAGCGACTGCCATTGGCCGTCCTGCACGGCCGGAGGCCGGCCCCAGTCCGGCCATTGAAATTGCACGCCGTCGAGAGCCCGGGATGGAACTCCCAGGGCTTTGGCGATGGCCGACTGGGCCGAATTGGCGGCGGCGTGCATTTCAGCCACCTCGCGTTCGATTTGAATGCGTGACTGCTGGATCAGCATCAATTCGCTTGGCGCATCCTCTCCGGCCTGGATGCGCCGCCGCTCCAGATCGATCAGCCGGTCCTGTGCATCGCCCAACCGTTCGAGCAATTCGCCGCGCTGCCGCGTGCTCTCCCATTCGGACAGCGCGGACGCCAACGAGCGCCGTACCGACCAGGCACGATCCATCAGCTGCAGACGCGCATTGCCGGTATCGAGCCTGGCGATCTCGGTATCGAGCCGCCTTCGCTCGGGTGAACGCAGCAGCCAGTTCAAGCTGATGCCGTACAACCAGGGGTGCGGATCGTGACGCGCATATTCAGATTGCAGCGTCAGATCGGGGTTCGGCAGCTCAGCGGCCGTGACTTCATGCGCCGCCGCCGCAGCGATCTCGGCTCGTGCCACGGCCAGTTCGGGATTCTGCTTCAAGGCGAGCGATAACAACGCGGCGCGATCCCACCCTTCCGCAGCCGGCAAGGTGCGCGCGGCAAACTCTTGCAGGCCACGCTCGGGCGGCAGCGGCGCCGTTTCGTAGTGCGCACAGCCACACAGCATCACTCCACACGCCACACCTACCCGCAATCGCAACAACGGCCTACCCCATCAACGATTCGGCGGCCAGGTTTTTCTCCCGACTCGTACCGTGAATTTCTCCCGGCATCTTACGCGGCTCGCTAACCACATGAAATCGTGCCAAAAATGGCACAGTCCAAAATTTGGTAGTATCGGCACATGCAAGTCAGGCCATGGGTGTGCATAGGTGTAATCGCCCTTCTCGGGGCGCCCAGCGCGGCTTGGACCGATGAGGTGCGGGCAGCACCATCCCAGCATCCCGCAGGGATATGGAAGGCTGCGGTTCCACCCAAGGCCATGAAGGGCGAATTCGACAACAACGATCCCTTGGGCGTGGAAGCCGGCGCGAAAATTTGGGCCGACTGCTCCTTGAATTGGATCGATCCCGACGACGGTCGTCTGTATTGTTTCGTCAGCGGCACCTCGCTGGAATTTTTTCTCGACCGGCCGCAGTTTCACATACAGCAGGCGCGCGCCGGCTGGCACAAGTTGACCGCTGCATCTCAGTGACTCATCGCGCCTCGGTTGCGAATGCCAACCGCACCGTGCGGCGATACCACGCCTCGGCCTGAACTGCCTCTGACGTCGGACTGAACTTTGCAGTCGGCGTCGGCACTTGTTCCAGGCCGCCGGCATTGGCAAGAAAACGCGCATGAATGGACAGTGCCGTGTCTGGACTCAGGGCGCTGAAGCAAACGCTTTCCAACGCGCTCGGCTCCGGCTCTCGTCCGGCGAGCGATGCCACGATGGACGCCGCGCATTGCAGGGCCTGCGAACAGGCGGCCGACGCGGCTTTGGGCATGGGATCCGCGATGCAGGAATCCCCGATCACGAAGGCATGCTCGATCAACGTGGATTCGAAGGTCAGCGGCTTGACCGGACACCAGCCATGGTCCGATGCCAAGCCCACCTGCACCGCCAAAGCCCCCGGCGCTTGTTGCGGAATCACATTGGCGATATCGACTCGATGCTCCCCGCTCGCACTCTGCAATATCATCCGCGCCGGATCCACCCGCTCGAGCGCACCGCCGTTGACCACGGAAATCCATTCGATCATTCCCGGGTACAGGGACTGCCAGGCGTCGGAGAATTCTTCCTGGCGTGGGAAGTGATTGTTGGCATCGAAGATCAGAATTTTGCAGCGCCTCTTGGCTCGGGTCAGAAAGGCCGCCATCAGGCTGGCGCGCTCGAAGGGGCCCGGCGGACAGCGCATGGGGCCGCTGGGCACGCTGATGGCCACGACGCCCCCGTCGGGCAGCGCCTGAAGCTGCGCGGCCAGGATCTGCGTTTGTGCACCCGCCTGCCAGGCGTGCGGCATGCGCAGCGACGCAGCCTGGGTGTAACCCAATGGCCTGTCCCACAAGATGCGAATGCCAGTCGCCACCACCAAGCGATCGTAGACAAGCTCGCCGCCGCCGGCCAGCTGCGCCCGGCGCGCACGCGGATCGACCCAGACCACGCTGTCCTTCGCATACGTGACGCCGCTGCGCGCCAAACCGCCGCGCGCCACCCGCAGAGAGCCCAACTCGCGCAGCCCCACCAACGCGGCGTTGCTCATCGGACAGGTGGTATAGATCTCGTCCGGATCCACCAGCGTCACCTGCAGCGCCGGATCCAACTGCCGCAGGCGCAGCGCGCAAGCGCTGCCGGCAAAGCCCCCGCCCACGATCAGCACCGATGCGCGGGTTGCCTTCCGGGGTCGTGCCGCGGCCCATCGCGGCAGCAGCGCAGCCCCTGCCGCGCCGCCCGACAGACGCAGAAAGGTGCGCCGCCTCACTCCCACTGCAGTTCCTCATACACCCGAATCACGTTGTGGGCATGTGCGGTATCCCACAGCAGCCACCGCGATTTCTCACCGAGCGCAACCTGATCGATGGCATGTTGCTCGGACTGTCCCTGCGTCAGTTCCGCGCTGACCCCGTCGACCAAGGCCTGCAGATAGCGCCTTTCGGGCGCCAGCGCCCGCGCCAGGTCCTGAGTCGGCGGACCATGGCCCGGCACCACCCGGGACACTTTCATCGCGCCCAGTTGATCGATGGCTGCAAGCCAGCCTCTGACACTGCCGTCAAGCACCGGAATGCGGTCGCGAAACACCAAATCGCCGCTCCACAGCGTGCCGCTGCGCTCATCCAGCACGGTCAAGTCGCAGTCGGTGTGCGCCCTGGGCCATGCGTGCAGATGCAGCCGCCGATGGCCCAGGTCCAGCACCATGTCCTGCTGGACCAGCCGATCCGGCGCAATGATTTGCTCGGCGCGGGCCGGCGGCGGCGGGCCCAGGTCCGCGCCATACTCAGCGACGAAGAATTCACGGCTGTTGAGCATGGCCGGCGCGAGCGCCGCATGGCCGACGAAGCTTGGGTGATCGTCACTGCCACGAAAAGCACTGTTGCCCAGCACATGATCCACATGCACATGGGTGTTGATCACATAGCAGATGGGCAGCGCCGTGTGCACCCGCAAGGCCGCGCGCAGCTTTTGTGCCGTGCTGACCGAGCCGCCCGTATCGATCACTGCGACACAGCGATCGCCCACGATGAAACCGATGTTGGCGATGTCGTCGTGACCCGGCGCATCCAGGCTGAGCTGGCTGCCCTGATGCACGAACACGCCCGGCGCCGGTTGCGTCAGATTGAAGTCACCCGCCGCGCAGCTGCCGCCGATGAGACTGCACACCAGCAGCCAATGAATTCTCACGCGATCAGCGCAGTTGCGCGTGCTCGGTGACAGCGGTGCCGTTCCAGGTCGCGGTGAAATGCGACTGGGTTTCCGAGTCGAGCGCATCCACGCTCACCGGCGCGGGCAAGGCTTGCGCAGCGGTGATTCGCAATGACGGGTTTTCGCTCAATGAAATCCCCGTGTCCGCATCGAGCAGCATGCCGCCGCCGGCGCTGATGCGGATGTGCGATATGTAGTGGGCGGGAATTGGATCGCCGCTCTTCGGATCGATTTGAAAACCCGAGTTGTTCGGATGGCGGATGCTGGCCTGAATGGACCTGGCATCCGAGGTCGGACGCAGGCGTATCTCGCCCAATTGACCGCCTGCCGCATTCGTCGGCGGCGCCGAACATCCTCCGGCGGCCTTGACCCAGCTGCTGCGCATCTCGAGTGTACCGTCCGACATTTCCGCAATGGCGCGCACCGAGGTGAACCGATCGATGCGCACGCGCATGTCGATTTCGGTCAGTGGGGTGGCGCCCAAATCGAAAGTTGCCACCAAGGGCGAGGGATTGTTGTCGATGAACACCCGCACCCGCTTGATGCGATGTTGCGCATCATCGCCGAGGCGCAGTGTCAGAGGCGTCGCCGCGGGGTCCGGCGTGTTGGCCGGCGCCTCCACACTCATGAGCTTCTCGTCGACGAAGCCCATGGGTTTGTCGCCGTAGTAGCGCGCCCGCAATGCCTCCCACGCGCTGCTCGAGGGTTCCTGCGCCTCGCCCGCCGCAATTGCAAAGCCGCCCGTCAGCAAGCCGAGGCAAACCAGTGTGATGCGGCGCATGAAAGGCTCCTTGATTGCCTCGAGTGTGCCACAAATGGCGAAAAAATCGGCGATGCGATCGCACCGCCGATCAGGTCAGGAAAACAACTACACGACAACCACTCTCAGAAGAACAGGATTCCGCCTATCGCCAGATCTTTTTCCGAGGCCGAATTGGCCGTATTGCCAGGCACGGTGCTGCCCCACGCCGTCGACTTGGTGTCGATGAACTCGCCCACCAAGGTAATGCTCTTGGTCAGGCTGTAGTACACGCCCGCGACGCCGGATGCGTTGCGCTTCACCAGATTGTTGCCCAGTTGGACTTCGCCATCCGCAAGTTTCAGGTCCGATTCTCCGTAGCTGAGACCGAACTTGAATTTGTCCAGTTTGTAAGTGGCCTGGATGTAGCCGCCATCGGACTTGCGCTTATCCCCTGCGGCATCGGTCGCGAGGATGAAGAATCCGGTGGTGCCAATGCCCTTGCCCGTGTATCCATACAACACCGCCTCGAAGCCGGCAAAATCGAGTTTCACTCCGCCGTCGACGCCGGAGCCATTGAAGCTGGTCGTGGTGCCGGGAACGATGGAGCTCGTGTCTTGACGCAATTTCTGCGTGATGGCATCGACAAATACCTTGCCCGACACGCCATCGCTCTTCGGATCGCCGAACGTATAGGCTCCACCGACCTGGATTTGCGGTGAGCTATGCGAGGTGTAGATGCCGGAAGACAGCGGTTGAAAAATGCCGAGCGAACCGCTGAAGCCGTAATAGCTGGAGCTGGTGTAGGTTATCTGCGGCTGCCAATCGGTGTAGATGTATCCAATGCCGATGCGGCCCAAACTGGTGTTGCCCGGTGCAGCAGTGCTCGACGAAGTTCCAACGCCCAACAAGGTCATGTCATCGAGAATGGCATCCTTTCCGAACAGGCCGATGTCGCGGCCCATTTTGATCGTGCCCCAGCTCACATCACCGAAGGTGAAATACGCCTGACGTGCATCGATGCCGGGAGTCGACAAGGCGGCTGGCTGGCCGGCGCCGTTCACGCCCGCAGCCGCGGAGCTGTTGATGCCGGGATAGAAACCGATGGTTACATCGATATCGAGATCCGCCTGACGCGTCGTCGCACTGAAAACCAGTGCAGCGGGCAACAGACCGTTGCGCACAGCGGCCGAATGATCGCCTGTGCAAGCCAGTCCGCCGGTCACCGACGTGGTCGAGCCCGGATCAGTGGTCGAATGATCGCACTGCGTCGCGACGTAAAATGCATTCACATTGCCTGAGAAATCGATTTTCCAATCACCGGCGTTGACGTCGATTCCGGCCATGACTTGCGTGATGGGAACCATGCAAATCGCGCCGACCGCGACGCTTAGCTTAGTGCGCTTGTTCATGAAACAACTCCCTCCGTTACCAGTTCTTTCTTGGGCCTTTTCTGCAGTTGCGGCCGCGCCATAGCGTCGGCTTAACCCTGGTTTTCTCTCTGCAAGAGGCGTACCAATCACGCCACCCCTGAGAAAGGCGCCTTTTCTCCGCATGGCCGGGAAGCGTTGTCACGCTAGAGGATCAGATTTGTCGCACTCTGTATTGGTTTAGAGACAAAGCTCTCTCGAATCGAAGCGAAGCTGGATGGGCGCCGCAAGCGCCACGGGGTCAGATCACTCCGCAAGCTGCTTCATTTTTGAAGCACAAACTGTGGCGGTTCAGTAACACCCCGGTCGCCCAACGCCGCGGCGAATGTCTGATCGTCACGCAAGTACCTGATTGGACGAAAAAATCCAGATTCGGTGTTCGCTGGCACGCTAGCTGCTTGTCTGGGCTTTCGATACCGTTCGAGGACAAGGAGTTTCGATGAAGACGAAAGCGGCCGTTGCGTGGGAAGCCAATAAACCTTTGAGCATCGAGGAAGTCGATTTGGCCGCGCCGAAAGCCGGCGAAGTGCTGGTGCGCATCGTCGCCACCGGTGTCTGTCATACGGACGCATTCACCTTGTCGGGCGCCGATCCGGAAGGCTTGTTTCCCGTCATCATGGGACATGAAGGCGGCGGTGTCGTGGAGGAAATCGGGCCCGGCGTCACCAGCGTGAAGCCCGGCGATCACGTGATCCCGCTGTATACCCCGGAATGCGGCACCTGCGAATACTGCCTCTCGGGAAAGACCAATCTATGCCAGCGCATCCGCATCACCCAAGGCAAGGGCTTGATGCCGGACGGAACGTCGCGATTCTCGTACAAGGGCAAGCCGATCCTGCATTACATGGGAACCAGCACCTTTTCCAATTACACCGTTCTGCCCGAAATCTCGGTGGCCAAAATAAATCCGCAGGCACCGCTGGAGAAAGTCTGTTTGCTCGGCTGCGGCATCACCACCGGCATCGGCGCAGTGCTCAACACCGCCAAGGTGACGCCCGGCTCGACCGTTGCGGTGTTCGGCCTGGGCGGCATCGGTCTTTCGGTGGTGCAAGGCGCGGTGATGGCCAAGGCATCGCGCATCATCGCGGTGGATTTGAATCCGAGCAAATGGACCATGGCCAAGGCTCTGGGCGCGACCGATTACGTGAATCCCAAAGACTATGACAAACCGGTGCAGCAGGTCATCGTCGAGCTGACCAATGGCGGCGTGGATTTCTCCTTCGAGTGCATCGGCAATGTTCACGTCATGCGCTCCGCGCTCGAGTGCTGTCACAAGGGGTGGGGCGAATCGGTTATCATCGGCGTCGCGGGCGCGGGTCAGGAAATATCCACCCGGCCGTTCCAACTCGTGACGGGACGCGTGTGGCGCGGCTCGGCCTTCGGCGGCGTCAAGGGCCGCTCGCAGCTGCCGGGTTATGTCGATCGATTTCTCGCCGGCGAGATCAACATCGACGACATGATCAGCGAAGTGTTGCCGTTGGAGAAGATCAACGACGCCTTCGAGCTCATGCACGAAGGCAAGGTGATCCGTTCGGTAATCCATTATTGATTTGATCGTCATAGAGGCCGTGTCAGCGGCTGTAAAACCATTGGGAGGAAGAGTCATGGCAGTTTCAATTCATCCGTCGGTCGATAACGGCGTCAAGCAGGGATCGAAGGATTTCGCGGGGGGGACCTTGACCTGCAAGTGCACCGACAAACCAGTGAAAGTTGCGCTCGGTGGGCAGACCGCCCACAACCACGCTTGCGGTTGCACGAAATGCTGGAAGCCGAAGGGAGCCAACTTCTCGGTCGTTGCCGTCATATCCAAGGACAAGGTCAAGGTTCTGCAAAACGGCGAGAAGCTCGCCGTGGTCGATCCGTCGGCCACCATTCAACGTCATGCCTGCAAGGTTTGCGGCGTACACATGTACGGCCGCATCGAGAACACCAAGCATGCCTTCCACGGACTCGATTTCGTGCACACCGAACTTTCCAGCGAACAGGGCTGGTCGGCACCGGGCTTCGCAGCCTTCGTGTCCTCCATCATCGAATCGGGCTATGACCCTGCCGGCATGGGCGCGGTGCGCAGCCGCCTGAAGGAGCTGGGTTTGGAGCCCTACGATTGCTTGAATCCGCCGTTGATGGACGCGCTGGCCACGCATGCCGCGAAGCAGTCGGGCGTGCTGAAAGCCTGAAATTCCGAACGAGGCGACCCGACGACGCCGTCCCCCGCAAGAGGGACGGCTTTTTTTTGCCCGATGGCCTACCTCGATGGCCTACTGCGCGATGGTCTACTGCTCGAGAACGATATTGTGCTTGTGGATCTTACGGTACAGCGTGTTGCGGCTGATGCCGAGCGCCTGCGCCGTGCGGCTGATGTTCCAGTGCATGCGTTCCAGCTCACGCAGGAGCGCCGCGCATTCCGCATCGCGCAAGGCCGCTGAAGGCAGCGCCGGCGTCACCACCGACGCAGCGGATTGCCCGGGCGAGGCGGCTGCATCCGCGGGCGCCACCCGCGCATCGCTATGGAAGATTTCCTGCGGCAAGTTGGACACGCGAATGGTGCCATCGCGGCACAGCGCAGAGGCGGTGCGCAAGGCGTTGCGCAACTGGCGGATGTTCCCGGGCCAGCTGTACTCGAGCAGCTTCTGAAATGCGTCCTCGGCGATCTCGATCGATTCCTGGCCGGCATTCTCTTCCTGCAACAACGTGCGGATCAGATCGGCCTTGTCGGCGCGGTCGCGCAGCAATGGCAGCTGCAGGGTGATGCCGTTCAGGCGGTAGTACAGATCCTCCCGGAAATCGCCATTCTCGATCATCTTGCAGATATCGCGGTGCGTCGCGCTGATGACGTGAAGATTGACCGGGATCGGCTGATCACTTCCCAGGGGAACGATTTCCCGTTCCTCGATGACGCGCAAGAGCCGGGTTTGCAGCATCAGCGGCATGTCGCCGATTTCATCGAGGAACAGCGTGCCGCCGTTCGACTGTAGAATCTTGCCGACCCGCCCCTCTTTGACCGCGCCGGTGAAGGCGCCGCGGGTATAACCGAACAACTCGCTCTCGATCAGCGATTCCGGAATCGCCGCGCAATTCACCGTCACCAAGGGCTTGTCGAACCAAAGGCCGCTGTTGTGCAGCGCCTTTGCGAAAGCCTCCTTGCCCGTGCCGGTGGCACCCTTGAGAAGTATGGGGACCTGCTTGGCGAACAACTGGCGTCCCACGGTGAGGTTCTTGCGCATCTGCGGATCTTCGCCCACATGGTGGTGGCCGCGCGGGATGACCTTGGGCCCTGCCGTCTCTGTGCTGGGTTCCGCTGCGCTCAATGCGAAGGCGCGCGAATGGGCATGCAGCGGCCCGCGGGCCAGGGCGAAGAATCGGCGGCCGTGGGCCAGGTCGCGCACCGGCCAAATGGTGCTGGGTTCGAACTGCGCGCGCCGCTCCAATGTGCCGAAATCGAATTGGAAGAATTTGCCGATCGACTCCCCGACCAGGGACTTTCGCGTCGAACATCCGAGTTGCAACAGTGCGCTTTCATTCACCGCCAAGATCCGGCCGTCACCGTCCATCGCCACCAGCGCTTCGTGCAGCAATCCGACGAACTCCGGACGGCTATGGAAGCGCAGGATCCACGACTGGCTGTATTCGTTCAAAAAATTCCAGCGCGATATGAGGTGCGTGGACATGAGGACCAACGCCATGGTGTGGCGCTGAATCAGGCGGCTGTCGCAGGAGTTCGCGGTGGAGGCGTCCAGCACCGCCAGAATGTTGCCTTGCGAATCCAAGATCGGCGCACCCGAGCACGACAGCGATACGTTGTAGCCGCGGTAGTGTTCCTCGCGATGCACGGTGACCGGGCCCGCTTCCGCAAGGCAGGTGCCGATGCCGTTGGTGCCTTCGTGCCGCTCGTCCCACAAGGACCCCAGCGACAAGCCCGCCTGCCTAAATTCACGCTGCAAGGTGGGATCGCTGATGGTCGTGAGCACCATGCCCTGTATGTCCGACAAGATCACCGCAAAGCCGGAGCCCGCGATCTGTTCGTACAGGCTTTCCATCTCGGCGCGCGCGACGGGCAGCAACTCGCCCATGCGCTGCTGCGACTCTCGCAGAGCGCTGGCGCTGAGAACCGATGCCTGGCGCGGGGCCGCAGGCTCGATGTGGTATTCCTGCAAACAACGATACCAAGAGCGGGTCACGTGCGGTTCGATGCCCGCCGGCTGCAGCCCGTTTTGCACCACGTGAAGCACGCGCGATGCATGCCGCGTTGCGAGATTCATATTCGCCATAACTCCCCCCCAGGCGTTGGCGCCAATCTTTCGCTCGAGGCCGCGCTACCCGCCGCGTGAATCCGCGACGGTGTGCTCGGCGCATATGCCAGCCAGTCAACCCGCACAGGCTGACTGTTTAACCATTATGCTGCAATCTGCATCGCAGCATAACCCCTGTAGCTTAAACGCGACGCTTAACTTGCGGTCTTAAGGGTTCGCGGGCTCAGCGGTTGCGGGAGGATCTCCAAATTTGTAAGCGGGATCACCACTGTACTTGGAGCGGACGAAGGCCAGGATCTTCCACAGATCGTCCGAACTCTTGATGATGGTTCCAAAAGCGGGCATGGGACCCACGACGTTTTCGCGTCCCTTGCGAGAGTATCCCGCCTTTTGCAGCTCATCGCTGCCCAAGGTTACCAAGCGGAACAGCGTGTCATCGTCACCGCCATAGACCCAGATGTCATTTGTCAATGCCGGGCACATGCCGCCGCCGCCATTGCCGCCATGACAGCCGCTGCAAGAGTAGCTCAGGAGAAATTTACCGCCCACTGCGGTGATGTCGTCCTGAGTGTCTTTGTACGGATTGTGAAGCGAGCCCTTGGGCGCCTTGGCGACCAGGTCTACCGGAGAGATCTTGGTGTAGTCAACGTCACCTCCCGCCGCTGCGGGCGCATTATCGGCCCACACCTTTTGCAAAGCGCACAGGCCCAGCGCGCCTGCCAACACTGCCACCGCCCCGATCACCAATACGCCTCTACTCACTGAGCTTCTCCTGTTTTGGTTCAACCCTGTTTGGAAGCGCCGCCGGCGGCTTCCTGCAGCAACTTCACCGCCGCTTGACTGTCGTTCGCCTGCGCGATCGTCAGCGCGGTTCGGCCGTCTTCGCTGCGCGCGTTCAGGTCCGCGCCGGACTTCAGCAGCAGAGTCACAACCGTCGAGCGATTGCCCGCTGCAGCGATCATCAATGCGGTCACGCCGCCTGAGTTGGCCGCATTGACCTTGGCGCCGTGTTCGATCAGCGAGCCGGCAAGCTCGCTCGAGCCGGAGATCGATGCCAGCATCAGCGGCGTATAGCCGCCCTTGGCCACCGGCGCGTTGACGTCTGCGCCCGCGGCCAACAGCGTCAGCGCCGATTTGATCTTGGCGTTCTGCGATGCAATGGCCATCGCCGTCAGCCCATCCGGATCGGTCGTGTCGAGCTTCGCGCCATGCTTGAGCAGCAGATTGATCAGGTCCGGATTGTCGCCCCAGGAAGCCCACATCAGCGGCGTCCAACCATTGCGGTCCGCGAAATTCGCATCGCTGCCCTTGTTGTCGAGCAGCGCGCCGACCACGGGCACGAAGCCATAGCGCACCGCCGAAATCAGCGGCGTAAAGCCCTGACCGTCGATGGAGTTCGGATGCGCTCCATGCGTCAGCAGGTAGTTCACCCGGTCGGTGTCCTTTGCAACGATGGCGTTGTTCAACTCATCATCCGGATTGGCGCCCTCGGCCAGCCACTTCTTCAGCTCCGCCATGCGTTTTGCCTTGAACTTCGCCGTTTCCGCGGCGGACTCGACTTCCGGCGCCTGCGGCTTGTATGCGCCGTGCGAAGGCAGGTTTCCCGACACCGTGCAGGCATCGCACTTCACCAGCGGCACGCCGTAATCGGTGAGAATCTTTTTGATGCCGTCGGCATTCTTGTTGATGGCCGCCTGCACCGCCGCCTTGACTTCCGGGCGCCCGCGCGCGACCGCCAGCGTCATGTCGAATTCCAACGGCACTTTGTCTTCCATCAAATTGACCGGCAGAATCACCAAGGGCGCGTGCAGGACCTCCTTGTAATAGCCCGCCATCGGACCCCACACACCGGCAATATCCAGTGTACCGTCGATGACCTGCTGCACCTGATAGGAAGGCTGGGCGTTCTCGACCAGATCGCCGTTGTGGCTCAAATACTGAATCACCGTGTTGTCCACCACATGATGCTCGGCGAACGCCGAACGCATGGCGGAAACCTGGAACACACCCACGCGCAGCTTGCGCAGAGCCGGATCATCCAGCGTCTTGATGTTGATGTGCTTGTCGTTGCGGTATGCCAATACGAACGTGGAACGATACAGAGGAGTGAGCAGCTCGGCGCCTTCGGTGTCGGCGGCCATGTCCATCCACAAATCGCAGTTGCCCTCGGCCAGGGTGGTGCGCATCAGTCCGCGTTCGATCGAAGGCCGCCAGTAATACTGCACGCCGGTCCCCAACGTTTTTCCGATGAGCTGCGCGATCTTGTTCTCGAATCCCTCGCCCTTGATGTTGGTGAGCGGCATGTTGCCGGGATCCGCGCAAACCGTGAATGATTTCAGATCGGCGCCGGATGCCGCGCCCGTCGCAACCAGGCAGCAAGCCAGTGCTGCCGCAATGCCCGAGACATTGAAAGTTTTGTTGAACATTGTTTAGCCCCCTTCAAGCCATGCTCTCACACACCGCTGCCCGGTCCGAAGCCAATGAAAAACCCGATGACTCGCGCCACCGGGTTCTTCGCTTGCAAAACTTACGTTTGAATTAGTTACCTACTTTAAACGTGTACAGCGTGCCCCCCTGAGGGATGGACGCCAGATTCGCCGCCTTGGTCATCGCAGTCGCGCCGATGGCTCCGAACTTGTCGTTCAGATCCAAGCCCGCCGTCACCGGCAGACCGATCCAACCACCGATGCCGGACCAAACCGAGATGTACTCCTTGCCCTTCACAGAGTAGGCAATGGGGTTGCCGATGATGCCCGATCCCAGCTTCTTCGACCAAAGCACCTTGCCGGATGCACGATCGACAGCGCGGAAGTCGCCGCCCAAGCTGCCGTAGAAGGCCAAGCCGCCGGCCGTCACCAGAGCGCCGCCCCAGTTCGGGAAGGAATCCGGGATTTCCCAATCGGTCTTTCCCGTGACCACGTCGAACTTCTTGAACTTGCCCGTCACGCCCGGCTTCTCCGGATACATGTACACGTTGGCGAACACGTACACCGTGCCCTGCTGCGTGTGCGAACGCTCCTGAGGTTCGAGTTCCATGCACCAGTTGTTGGTGGGGACATAGAACTTGGTCGGATCGTTCGGATCGACCGCCACCGGTTGCTGATCCTTGCCGCCCATCGCCGAAGGACATGCCTGCGTATTCACGCCGGCTTTCAACGGTGAGTGCTCAGCCACCTTCACGGGACGACCGGTCTTCATGTCGATCTTCTCGGCCCAGTTCGCGGTGACGTACTTGTTGGCGCGCAGCAGCGTGCCGTCGGTACGATCCAGAACATACGCAAAGCCGTTGCGATCGAAGTGCACCAAGGCCTTCTTGGTGACGCCGTCGATGGGTATGTCGACCAGCACGACTTCATTGATGCCGTCATAGTCCCACTGATCGAACGGAGTCATCTGATAGATCCACTGCGCTTCGCCGGTGTCGACGTTGCGGGCGAAAATGCTCATCGACCACTTGTTGTCGAACTTGCCGCTGTTGCAATTTTCCTGCGTCAGCGGTTCGGCGCAACGGAACTGCGGAGACCACAGACCCGGGTTGCCGGTGCCGTAGTACACCATGTGCAAATCGGGATCGTACGCATACCAGCCCCAGGCCGCGCCGCCGCCGCGCTTCCATTCATCGCCGGGGTAGGTATGGATGCCGAGATCCTTGCCGAACGTGCCGTATTCAGGATGCTTCTTGTTGGTGTTCTTGGTCATGCACACATCGGCATCGCTGCCGTTCGAGTGGCATTCCCACACCTTCTTGCCGTCCGCCAGGTTGTAGGCAGTGACGCGGCCGCGGGCCGCGAATTCGTCGCCGCCGAAGCCGATGATCACCTTGTCATTCGCGATGATCGGAGCCGGCGTGATGGTCTCGCCCTTGTCCGGGTACGCATGCTTGACGACCCACTGTTCCTTGCCGGTGGTTGCATCCAGCGAAATCACATAGCCGTCCAGGGTGCCGAACACCAGGTGCCCCTCGGCATAAGACATGCCGCGGTTCACGGTGTCGCAACACGCGCGGGGCACGGCCGATTCGTCGCGACCGCTGGTCTTGGTGTAATGCCAAACCTGCACGGGATGATCGGGATCGCTCAGATCCAACGCCTGCACGATGTTCGGCCAGCCGCTTTCGATGAACATCATCGGCTTGCCGGCAACGTTCTCGATGACCAGAGGCTGGCCTTCATGACCGCGCAAGGTGCCGCTCGACTGAGCCCAGATCATGCTCAGGTCTTTGACGTTGTTGGTGTTGATGTCTTTTAGGGTGCTGTAGCGGGTTTGATTCAGGTTGCCCGCGGGCGCACCCCATTGGTTTCCATCTTTGAACCGCGCCATCTGCTCGGAATCCGTAGCGGCCATTGCGGCACCACAGGTCGTTACGAGCGCTGCGACGGCGTAAGTGAATTTAACGCGACGATTAGCTGTGAGCCATGTCATCTCAATTCTCCTGCTGCGTGGGTCTGCGTACTTAGATCGAAACCGGTCGATAGATGCAAAACTCCCTCCTTTGCAATAAATGCCAATACTTATGTGTTCTTCTGGCCCCAACCCAAACACGTTGGTCTGACGACGCGCCCGCGGGCCGCTATAAGAAATAGCAATGCTTATGCCATCGGGACATTTTCCGGAAAGAATTTCGGCCGGTTTCGCAAAACCTTGCAAATCAATGCGTTGCCTGTCGCGTCACGACGAATCTGACGCGGCCATCACAGGCCACTGTGTCAGAGTCGTTACAGTCGCCCGGAAATTGCGCCGTTCATGATGCGCATCGCGGATCGCACCCTCTCAGGCTTCGATCAGGCCGTGCCGGATGGCAATCAAGGTGAGCTCCGATTGATTGGCGACGCCGAGCTTTTGTTTGATGTTGTAAAGATGCGTACCCACGGTCGAGGCCGAGAGACTCAGGTCTTGCGCGATCCGCGCCACGCTCGCACCCCCCGCCAGGCGCACGAACACCTCGAATTCGCGCTCCGACAGGCGCTCCACCGGTGATTTGGATGCGCCATCGAACTCCGAGAGGGCCATTTTTTGGGCCAGTTCCGCATCCAGATAGCGCCTACCGCACGCCACTGCGTTCACCGCTTCAACCAGGGCTTCCGGCGCGCCGCGCTTCGACAGGAACCCCAACGCACCCTCCTGCAAAGCGCGTCTGGCATGCATCGGATCATCGTGCGCCGACAGCGTCAGCACGCGCGCCTGCGGATGACGGGCGCGAATCCGTCGCAGTGCCGCCAAGCCGCCCATGCCGGGCATGGCCAGATCCATCACCGTCACATCGGGTTCGAGTTCGGCATACATCTGACAGGCCGATTCGCCGGAGTCAGCCTCGCCAATGACCTTCACATCGGCCACCGCCTGCAGCAGCAGCCTGAAACCCATGCGCACCACGGCGTGATCATCCACCAGCAGAACCGTAATCATGCTGCCGATCCTAACGGAATGTCGGCATGCAGACGAACGCCGCCGCCGCCCTCGCCCGCCCCGACGCTGAAGCTTCCGTTGAGCTGAGCGATGCGATCCTTCAGTCCGCGCAAGCCGTAGTGTCCCGCATGCGACCAATCGGCCGGCAATCCGACGCCATTGTCCGCCACGCTGACGCGGATATTGCGTGCATCGCAGATGACCTGAATATCGATGCGCAAGGCCTGCGAATGGCGCAGCGCATTGATCAGGCCCTCCTGGACAACCCTGTACACCGTCAGAGCGACCGCGGGCTGCAGTTCCTGTTTGATGTCACGCTCGAGGCTGATGGCGATTTGCGGATGACGCCGCTGCCAATCCCGCACCAGGTTTTCCAGCGTATCGGACAATCCCAAGGTGTCCAAGGACAGCGGCGTCAAGCGGGGGATCAGGCCATGCATGGCATCGTACAGCCTGCCCGCCTCATCCGAGATCAACCGCGCCACATCGCCGGTCTCCGCATCCTTCTCACCGGCCCGGTTTTTGATTGCCACCGCGAGGCTGCGAATCGCAGTGACCGATTGCCCGAACTCGTCGTGCAACTCGTGCGCGATCAAGCGGCGTTCCTCCTCGACGCGCTGATCGGCCAGCGAAGCCAGCTCGCGCCGCTCTTCCAGGCGTGCTTCGGCCTCGAGCGCCTTGTGTTCCGCCGAGACCTTGTCCTGCACGCCTTGCGCCATGCGATTGAATGCCTCGCCGATGGCCTGCGCTTCGAAGCCCGCCAACGGCGGCAGGCGAAACCCAAGATCGCCTTGCTGCACGCGCTCCAAACCGCCGACGATGATGGGAAAAGGTCTGAGCATCCGCGCGACCAACCAAAAAGCCAATCCATTGACGATGCACAGCATGATCACGGCGATCAGCGCCAGGCGGGTGATCTCGTCCCAGGCGTCCAACAATGCGCGCGATGGCTGCGCTTCGACAATGAGCACGAGGCCGCCACGCAGTTCGAAGGTGTAGCGCGACTCCGGAGGCGCCAGCAGGGGGGTGAACCATGCAGGCGCCTCGCGCCCCACCTTGTAGGTTGTCGGCGGCGCGCTATAGATCAATTCCCCGGAGGAAGAATAAAGGGACACCTCGTTGGCTCTCACGTGCCCCAACTGGCGCAGGAACTGTAGAACCGCGTCGGACCCGCCGACATTCGAATACATGGCCGTCGTGCGCCCCAGAAACTGGGAGGCGATGCGATTGGCCGCCTCGGTTTCCTCGCGCACGGAATCGCGCATGCCTTGGATCTCGGCCGCAATCAGCACCACCACGAACGCGGCGCTCAGGCCGGTCACGACCAGATTCAGACGGGTTCGCAGGCGCATGCGCCCATGGTAGCAGGCGGGCGACGGGATCCGCCGGACCGCCGCAGGCGGGCGTCGGCCTGCTCCCCACGCCTCTCATGATTATCATGACCGTAGATTCATGATGCTGCCGATTCGACCGCGGGCCTTCGGGCGGACCATGGGGCCGTACCACAGAGGGAGATTCATGATGACCTGGGAAACACCGCAAGCCCTTGAGATTCGATTCGGTATGGAAATCACCATGTACGTGTCCAATCGCTGACCGCGAGGGCGCTCTTCGCGTGAGCGAGAGCGCCCATGGCTTCAGTGCGGATCCGCGTACTTGGATCGGCCGCCGGTGGCGGCTTTCCTCAGTGGAATTGTAATTGCCCCAACTGCAGCGCCTATCGGCGTGGCAGTTTTGCGGGTCGTGCGCGGACCCAATCCTCGATTGCGGTGGGCGAGGGCATGGCCTGGGCATTGGTCAATGCCTCGCCCGATGTGCTGGCGCAACTGTCCGCCAACCCGCAGCTGCAGCCCGGACGCCGCATCCGCGACACCGCCCTGGTGGCAATCGTTCTGGCGGACGGACAGGTCGATCACACCACCGGGCTTTACATGTTGCGTGAAGCGACGCGTCCGTGGCCGATCTGGTGTACCGACAGCACCTATGCCGATCTGACCGGCGGCAATCCGATTCTCGACGTGCTGGCGCATTACTGCGGGGTCGAGCGTCATCGCATCGATATGCAAGACGGCGCATTCTTGATCGCGGGTCTGGCGGGGGTGCGTTGGCGCGCGCTGCCCGTGGCCGGCAAGCCCGCGCCCTATTCCCCCAATCGCGAGAACCCCGTGTTGGGCGACAACATCGCATTGCGCATCGAAAGTACGCACAGCGGAAAAGCCGCGCTCTATGCACCGGGTTTGGGACGCCTGGACGAAGCGATGTGGAGCGCCATGCAGACCGCGGACTGCGTGCTGGTCGACGGCACCTTCTGGAGCGACGATGAAATGATCGCGCTCGGCGTGTCGAAGAAGCGGGCCCGCGACATTGGACATCTGCCGCAATCGGGCGGCGGCGGCATGCTGGAATGGTTGGACCGGCTGCCGCAGGCGGCGCGGAAAATCCTCATTCACATCAATAACACCAACCCCATCCTCGACGAGTCATCCGCCGCCGCGGCGGAACTCAAGCGACGCGGCGTCGAGGTGGCATGGGACGGCATGGAGATTTCGCTGTGAGCGAGGCCTGGAGCCGCCAGGAATTCGAATCCCAGCTGCGCAGCCTGGGCATTGCCTATCATATCCACCACCCCTTCAACCTCATGTTGAATTCCGGGGGCGCCAATCCGCAGCAACTACGCGGCTGGGTTGCCAACCGCTTCTACTACCAGATCAACATCCCCATCAAGGATGCCGCCATCCTGTCGAACTGCACCGACCGAGCCGTGCGCCGCGCCTGGGTGCAGCGCATCCTCGATCACGACGGCCATGGCGATGATCCGGGCGGCATCGAGTCCTGGCTGCGCCTTGCGGAAGCGGTGGGCTTGGCGAGGGATTGCGCCGAGAGCCTGCAGCAGGTCTTGCCCGGCGTGCGCTTCGCGGTCGATGCCTACGTCGATTTCGCCCGGCGCGCGCCCTGGCAGGAAGCGGTGTGTTCGTCCCTGACGGAATTATTCGCCCCCGAGATCCACAAGCAGCGTCTGGCCAACTGGCCGCAGCACTACCCCTGGGTGGATGCGGCGGGCCTGCACTACTTTCAGAGCCGCATCAGTCTGGCGCGCCGCGATGTCGAGTTCGGATTGCAATTCACCCTGCATCATTTCAACACCCGCGCCCTGCAATTGCGCGCCATCGACATACTGAAGTTCAAACTCGATGTGCTCTGGCAGATCAGCGATGCCATGGCCATCCGTTACGGGGTGCCACTATGAAGCAACCCGCGGTCAACATCCTGTCCGTGCCTGTCATCGGACGCGGATTTCGCCTGCAGTGGGAGCCGGCGCAGAACGCGCATGTGCTGCTGTACCCCGAGGGCTTGGTGAGACTGAACGGCAGTGCCGGCGAAATCATGAAGCGCTGCGATGGAAAGGCCAGCATCGCCGACATCACCGCGGATCTGGAACGCACCTTCTCGACTCAGGGCCTGTGCGACGATGTGATCCGCTTCGTACGCATGGCCGTGGAGAAATCATGGTTGTCCCTGCAAACCTAGCGGCGCCGGTCGGCGGCGCCGAGCCGGGTCCGCCGCTATGGCTGTTGCTCGAGCTCACCTACACCTGTCCGTTGCATTGCGCCTTCTGCTACAACCCGACCAATTACGTCGCCGGCAGCGGGCCCGAATTGAGCACCGATGACTGGATCCGGGTGCTGCGCGAGGCGCGTGCCATGGGCGCCGTGCAGCTGGGTTTGTCCGGCGGCGAGCCGCTGACACGCGGCGATCTGGAAACCCTCGTCGCCGAGGCGCATCGGCTCGGCTTCTACAGCAACCTCATCACCTCGGGTGTGGGCTTGAGCGAAGCACGCATCGCCGCGCTGCAAGCCGCCGGACTCGATCACATCCAGCTGTCCTTCCAGGACAGCACCCGGCAGATGAACGATTTCTTGAGCAGCACGCGCACCTTCGAACTGAAGTCCAAAGTGGCGGCGCTGATCAAGCAATATCGTTTCCCGATGGTGCTCAATGTCGTGCTGCATCGATTGAACATCGATCATGTCGAGGAGATTCTGGAGATGGCGCTGAAGTTCGGCGCCGAATATGTGGAGCTGGCCAACTCACAATACTACGGCTGGGCGTTCCACAATCGCGATCAGCTGCTGCCCAGCCGCGAACAGGTCGAACGTGCGGAGCAAATCATGCAGCGCTTCCGCGAACGCGTGGGAGCCGCCATGCGCATCTTCTTCGTCGTGCCCGACTACTTCGAGAATCGCCCCAAGCCGTGCATGAACGGGCTGGGTTCGATCTTTCTCACCATTACGCCCGATGGTACCGCCCTGCCCTGTCACGCCGCCCGGATGCTGCCGGGGCTGGACTTCCCCAACGTACGCAGCAACAGCATCAGCGACATTTGGCACAAGGCCTCCGGCTTCACGCATTTCCGCGGCGATGCCTGGATGAAGGAGCCGTGCCGCAGCTGTCCCGAAAAAACCAAGGACCTTGGCGGTTGCCGCTGTCAGGCATTCTTGCTGACCGGCGATGCCGCCAACGCCGACCCGGTCTGCGATCTGTCGCCCCATCATCATCTGGTGACCGACGCCGTGGCCAAAGCCGCGCAGCCGCAGCCGCAGGCGCAGGCGCAGGCGGGCGCGGCAGTCGAGGAGAAGCCTCTGGTGTTTCGCACCGACCACAATTCGTCTACGCTGTTCGCATGCAAGAATCCGCAATAACGCTGATATTCGTGGCGGCTGTCGCCCTGGAAACCGCGACCCGGCTGTGGTTGTCATCCCGGCAGATCGCCGCGGTCCAAGCGCATCGCAACAGCGTGCCGGAACTTTTTGCTAGGCAAATCTCGCTGCAGGATCAGCAGAAGGCCGCCGACTATACGGTGGCTCGAGCGCGCTTCGGCCGTTGGGCCACGGTTGCCGAAGCCGCTTTCAAACTGGCGCTGACCCTGGGCGGCGGCATTGCCGCCATCGATGCCATGTGGCGCGCCGGCGCCATTGCCGAACCCTGGAGAGGTGCGCTCATCATCGGCACGGTGATCCTCGTGCTGCAGATCCTCGGCCTGCCGTTTGCCCTGTGGCGTACGTTCAATCTGGAGGCGAGGTTTGGCTTCAATCGCACCACCGGCAAGACCTTCGCATTGGACCTGATCAAGAGCTTGATGCTGGGCGTTGCGCTGGGCGGCCCCCTGGTGCTGGCTGCATTGACGCTGATGCAGCGCGCCGGCACCTGGTGGTGGCTGTGGGCCTGGGGCGTGTGGCTGGCGTGGACCTTGGTGCTCACCTGGGCGGCACCGCGATTCATCGCGCCGTTGTTCAACCGCTTCTCGCCGCTGACCGACATGGCGTTGAGGGCGCGGGTCGAGACTTTGCTCGAACGTTGCGGGTTCGCCGCGCGCGGCGGCGTGTTCGTCATGGACGGCTCATCGCGCTCGGCACATGGCAATGCCTACTTCACCGGCATCGGCCGCAACAAGCGCATCGTGTTCTTCGACACTTTGCTCGAACGCATCGAGCCTCAGGAGATCGAGGCCGTGTTGGCGCATGAACTCGGCCATTTCCGGCTGCATCATGTGCGCCAGCGATTGATGGTCACCGTTTTTGCGACCCTGGTGGCGCTCGGCATCATGGCCTGGGCGGCGCGTCAGCCCGTGCTGTACGGCGCGCTGGGCGTGCCGACTGCCTCGGCGGAGATGGCGCTGATCCTGTTCACCTTGGTCACGCCGGTGTTCGCCTACTTCATCACACCGATGGCCTCGTGGTGGTCGCGACGGCACGAAATCGAGGCCGACGCATTCGCCGCCGCGCATGCCGATCCCGGCAACCTGGTCGCGGCGCTGGTGAAATTATTCCGCGACAATGCATCGACGCTGACGCCGGACCGGGTGTATTCAGCCTTCTATGATTCTCATCCTCCGGCTTTGGAGCGCATCGCGCGTCTTCAGGCCTACGCAAGTCCGCCGCAGGCTCGGCTCGCGCCTCGGTAGCGTACAACCGTAATCTCGTGTGCCTCGTAATCCTCGAGGCTTGCGATGCCGGGCTCAAACTGGCGCGGCCTCGAGCAAGAAAGTTTCGTGAGGACGCATCTTTGCGCAAATGGCCTGGATTGCATCTTTCAGCTTGCGCAGGTAATCGGCATTGTCGGCTGACTTGATGGCATCGATCAGCGGGTTGTAATCCTTGGGCTCGTGGCCCTGCCCCATGAGCACCGCAAACCAGCTCGACTCCTTGAACAGTTCGTCCGTTCCCAGGATGATTCGCCCGGTGCGCGCGAATTGCTCTTCCTTGTAGACCAAAGCTTCGGGCAACGGCATCTCATGACAATAGTCCCACAGCTCACCCGTCCTGCCCCGGGTGGAATGATAGTGGAGCACCAGAAAATCGCGCACCGATTCGAATTCCTCGGCAACGATGCGGTTGTATTGCGCCGATATGCCGGCGTCGCAGTCGCGGTTGGGAAACAGCGATATCAGCTTGGCGATGCCGCTTTGAATCAGGTGGATGCTGGTGGATTCCAGCGGTTCCAGAAAGCCGCTCGACAGACCCACGGCGACGACGTTCTTGTTCCATGCCTGGCGCCGGCGGCCGGTCTTGAACGGGATGACGCGCGGATCGGCCAAAGGCGGTGCATCCAGATTCTTGAGGAGCGTCGCAATGGCCGCGTCGTCCGTGATCTGCCGGCTGGAATACACGTAGCCGTTGCCGGTGCGATGCTGCAAGGGAATCCGCCATTGCCATCCGGCCTCGCGCGCAGTGGAGCGCGTGTACGGCAATGGCGCGGCCACCCGCGCCGACGGAACCGCTACCGCGCGATCGCAGGGCAGCCATTGCGACCAATCCTTGTAGCCGGTTTTCAACACGCCTTCGATCAGCAAGCCCCGCATCCCCGAGCAATCGATGAACAGATCTGCTTCGATGCGCGTACCGCGATGGGTGCTGATCGCCGTGATGAAGCCGGTATCCGCATGCTGATCGATGTTCTCGATTTTGCCTTCGTGGCGCTTGACGCCTTTCGATTCGCAGCGCTCGCGCAGGTACCTGGCATACAGGCCGGCATCGAAGTGGTAGGCATAGCCCAAGGTCGACAACAAAGTGCGCGGATCGGCGGCTGGAAACTCGAACTTGCCGGCGCGCGCGGCGGCTGTGGTCAGCGAGTACTTTTCGAAATCCTCGGCCAGGCCTTCGAGCCGCGCGCGGATCCAGCGGTGCTGAAACGACACGCCGTCGGCCGGAAACCCGTAGCGCCCGAAGGGGTGCAGATAGGTGGCGCGGTTCTTGGTCCAATCGACGAACTCAATGCCCAACTTGTAGGTGGCCTGCGTCTTGCGCATGAATTCCTTTTCATCGAGGCCGATCAGCTGGTTGAACCAGTGAATGGTGGGGATGGTGGCTTCGCCCACGCCGATGATGCCGATCTCATCCGACTCGATCAGGGACACGGAGCAGGCCCCTAGATCGAGGGTCTGCGCCAGCGCCGCGGCCGTCATCCAGCCGGCGGTGCCTCCGCCGACGATGACGACCTTGCCGATGCGCGCGTTGTTCATCCGAAGCAGATTACGTGCAACTCGCGCGCGTTGCCAAGCGGATTGAAATCTAGAACTTGTAGGTGAGTGCCACCTGCGCATTGGTCCCGACGATGCCGCGGCCGTAGAAGTACCCGTTGACGACGGTTTGGGTCACACCGGAGTTCGGATTGCCCTCGGTCAGCCCGAGTTCGTTGGTGACGTTGTAGACGTTGACGTTCAAGTTCAGCTTGGGCGTGAGATTGACATTCGCGCCCACGGACAACACCCCATACCCCGGGAGCGCCAGGGCATTGCCGGCGTCGGTGTAGATCTTGCCGGTGTATTCGTAACGCAGGTAGACCGCGCCCCAGCCCGCGGGAAAATCGTAGGTCGGCTGGATGGAATACAGCAGCTGCGGCGTGCGGCCCGGCACATTGCCGTCGTACTGAGTGGCGGCGGCGCTGTTCACCGTCAATCCCGCCACCAATTCTCCCAGGAAGACGTCGGACAGCTTGGGCTTCTGGTAAGTCGCCTTGACGTTCAACGAGAAGGCGTTGAACAGGTCGAGGGTGGGCCGGTAGGTCGCATCGAGGTCGACGCCGTTGGTGATCGAGTTGGCCTGGAAGGAGCCTTGCACCGCCAGATCGTCCGGCTGAACGAATCCATAGTTCTGATTGTTGAAGATGGTATGAAAATAAGTCAGCGATGCGATCACGCCATAGCCGCCGTAGCGCACGCCCGCCTCCGACAGGGTGATGCGCGTGGGGATACTGAGGTTGTTGCCGCCGTTGGTTTGATTGCCAAACGCATGGCGGGCATAGAAGGACAGACTGGGCGTCAGCGTGTAGTTGGCGCCGACGGTCCAGGATGTCGGGATGGTGGTGAACTGATTGCGCGTGTAGGTGCCATCGAACGCCGAGCCGACGTTTTGCGACAGACCCACGGTGCCAGGGGGCACGGCCGGCGACGTCACAGCCGTGTTGCCGTTCTCCAATACATTGTTGACGTCCTCGCGGCGCGCACCGAAGTCGATGTGCAGCTTGTTGTCCAGGACGGCAAATTCATCGTTGAAGTACTCCGAGAAGGAATTCAACGTGTTGCTCCAGATGCCTGCGCCCCAATCGCCGTAGTTCAGCAAACCGTTGTTGGTGAGCGTGCCGGTCACATTGCCGGCGGCGTTCAATCCCACCAGATCGTAGATGGTCGAGCCGTTGGACACGCCGTTGAGCAAGGTTGCCACGGCCGACTGGTCGTTGTACTGCCGCACGCGGTAGTACATGCCGCCGAGGGTGAGCGAATTGCTCCAACCGGCACCGGTGATATCGTATTTGACGCCGAAATCATTTCCCAGATCGCGAGTCGACAAGTATTGATGATTCAGAACCGTTTGCTGCAACAGGCCATTGCCATTCAGGGCATTCAGCGCCGCAACATTCGAGGCTGCGATGATCTGTCCGTTGGAGAGGCTGCGGATGCCGAATTGAGTGGTTCCCGGGAATGCCAGCAAGCCCGCGGCCAGCACGCTGGAGATGGGCGATACGGTGCCGCCCGGCGTCAGATAGTTCAGCGCAGTCGTGAGACCCGAATTGCCGGAACCGCTCCCGGGGAAAATGCCGTTGAAATCCCAATTCGACTGCAGGAAACGCGAGCGTGCGAACAGCTTCACCTGATCGGTGATCGGCATCTCGAAATCCACGCGGTACTGATTGCCGGTGCCGTGGATGCCTTGCTCGCCGTTGAAGTCTCGGATGGTATTGCCGGTGAAGGGTGAGTCCGGGACACCGATGGACGCGAATCCCGGCCCGAGCACATTGCCCGATTGCGTGTTGAGGCCATTGATGCCCTGGATCTGGCCGTTCACGAACCGATACGGCATGTCCGCATAGTAAGGATCATGTTCGTCCCAACGCTTGTAGGTGACGCGCACGAAACCGCCATTGTCGAATTTCTTCTCGATGGCGCCCTTGAAGTGATAGCTCTGGTATGTGAAGGGATTGCTTCGATAACCCTTGGTCGAGTCGATGAAACCACCCGCGCTGAATGCCACGCCGTCGCCGAGGAATTTCAGCGGCGCGGTGTAAAACAGATCGGCCCGCTCCTCACCGTAGGTCGCCCCCATGATGCGGCCGACGCCCTCGCCCTCATCGAAGTTCATCGGCCGGGAGATGAAATTCACCGTGGCGCCCGCGCCGTTCGGCGAGAGAATGCCCGAGGTACCGCCCTCCACGGCCTCCACCCTTTCGATGGTGATGTCATTCTGGAAGTATTCATCGGCGCCGCCGCCGCCATACAAAATCGGCATGCCATCTTCTTGCAGCGTGACGAAAGATTGACCGCCGCCGGGCAAGCCGCGCACCGAGTAATTGTTGGAAACCGGGCCGGCCGTGCTTTCGACGAAAATACCGGGAATCAGGCTGAGCACATCCGCCGTGGTGCGCGGGGCCTTTTCCTCGAGCTGCGCCGCGGTGACCGAGGTCACGTCCACGGATGCATCGAGCAGCGTGCGCTTGGATGTGGATCCGGTGACGACGATGGTGTCGAGGCCCGCGGTTTCAGCCGCAGCGACTGAATCTGGGGTCGTCGTGGTGGTACCTTGCGGAGCAGGTGTTGTATCTGCGCTACCGGGTCCGGCGAATGCGGGGGCTGTGGCTGAAAGAGACAGCGCTGCAAGAATGCTGACACGCAATTTGTCCTGGCCCAAGGGTTTCATAAGCACTTACTCCGTGCGTCGATAAAGTATTCGCGTGACTTTATGGTGCATGAAGAAAGTGTTCTTCCGGGCCCCGCCCTTGATTCTTGTAGGATTTGAAGTGGGCCGGCGTAGGACAGGTTTGCGAGAATCGACCCACGCGTCGCGTTCACACCGCATCGGCATGCGCGCACAAGGGCTGTTGCGCGAAACTCACGAGCTCCGGTCGAACACTGCCAAAGTCTCTACATGGTCGGTATAGGGCATGAGGTTGAAAGCCTGCAGGGCCGTCATGCGCATTCCACCGCCGGCAGTCAGCAGCGCCGCATCTTTTTGAAATGAATCCAAGCCGCAACTGACGTAGATCAGCCGCTGCGGCGGCATCCCATTCAACGACGCGAGCAGTTCCGGATCCAAGCCTTTGCGCGGCGGATCGACGATCACCACCTGCGCGTCTGCCGCAGAGTCGCGGGCCGTAGCCGCGGGACCGGGGATGACGGTGACCTTGTGGCGCCACTCAGCGCTCAAGCCGGCCAGGCCGAGATCGAGTCCGTACAAGGATTGGGGATTCAGCTCATTCATGCCTATCGCGCCGACGCGATCGATCACCGACAGGCCAATGGCGCCCACACCCGCATAGAACTCGATGACTCGCGCACCCAGTGGGATCAAGCTGCGCACTTGTCCGATGATTTTCTCAGCGACGTCGAGGTTGCTCTGGCCGAAGGCGCCGGGCGGATAGTGCACCTCCGGCCCGCCAAAGGACTCGATCAGGCTTTCAGGACCTTGGATCAGCTGCCAGCGGGATCCCAAGATCGTGTTGCTGCTTTCCGTATTGGCGTTGAACCACAGACTGTGCAATTGAAGCCCGAGACGCTCGCGTATCAGTGTCAAGCATGCCGTCAGCGGCTCGGCCGTTTCGCAGTTGCCGACCAGCACGACTTGCGCGGTCTGCGAGCGGCGCTCGACCACCACCTGCAGATAGCGCGCGACCCCGAGATGCGCCTTGTCCGAATAGCCGGCGACTCGGGCATCCACCAGCGCCCTGCGCACCACGCTCGCAACCCGATTGATCAAAGGATGGTGCACGCGGCAATTCGGGATGTGCACGACGCGATGACTGTCGATTTCGAACAAGCCGATTTTGGGTGAGTTCTGGCGGCCGCGAATGGCCAAGCGCGCCCGCAATCGAAAGCTCTCCATGGCCCCTGAAGTCACCTCAACCGGCGGCAGACCGTGTGCACCAGCGAGGGCGTTCAAGATCAATTGCACCGGACGCGACACGCCCGGTTCGCCGAATCGCGGACACCCCGGGCACGGCGGACGATGCGGACAACGCAAGTACGACGGAGGCGCAGACTCTGGATTCAAGGCGGTGCCGGTAAATCTCAAACCGGCGGCAGCGATGCCGCTCTGTCCATCACCGCGTCTATGGACACATAGCGTTCGCGAAACTCCGGCGGCCAGCGCGCGGGACGTCCGCTCGACAGTTCGATGCAGGCATATTCGATGTCGGCGCGCGCCAGAGTGACGCCGTCGCCGGCACGGATGACCTGAAAACGCCGGCGCACCCGCAACTTCCCCGCAGCACTCAACAGCCAGGTGCCGACGTTGGCCATGTCGCCGAACACGGCGGGCCGAAGATACGCAATCACGCTGCGCAGGACCGCCATGCCCTTATCCAGCTCCAGACACCTTTCAATGGGCAGTCCAAGCGCGGCCGAATGGTCCCAGGCGGTCCGGTCGAACCAGGTCATGTAAACCGTGTTGTTGACGTGGTCGTAGGCATCGATGTCGGCGGCGGCTACCGCAATCGAGGTGACGTGCGGCATCGGGAGGTCCCATTTCATCGCCACAGTCTAAACGATGCTTGACCCACAAAGAGAAGCGCCGGGGGAAAATCCGTCTCGGCGCCCGCAGGCACTGTCTCACGGCAGATGAGATCATCGTCGGGCAGGCGGCCAACCGCCTTCGAGGAATTCAGGCGGGTATTCGCACCGGTAACGCGCTGAAGCCGCGTACGAAAGAAGAGCGGATGCGCGTCGGCTCGCCCACCACTTCTATTGTCTTGAAGCGTCGCAGCAACTCTTCCCAAAGAATTTTCAACTGCAGCTCAGCCAGGCGATTGCCGACGCAGCGATGAATGCCGAATCCAAACGACAAGTGTTGCCGCGGCCGCTCCCGATCGATGATGAAGCGGTTGGGTTCGCTGATCGCCGCTTCGTCGCGGTTGCCGGACAGATACCACATCGCCAATTTGTCGCCCTGCTTGATCTGCTTGCCGGCCAACTCCGTATCGACCAATGCACTGCGCCGCATGTACGCGAGCGGCGTTTGCCAGCGGATGATTTCCGGCACCAACGAGTCGACCAAGGCTGGATTGGCGCGCAGCTTGGCCATCTCCTGCGGATGCTCATGCAACGCCAGCAATCCGCCCGTCATGGAATTGCGCGTGGTGTCATTGCCGCCGACGATCAGCAACGCCAGATTCCCCATGTACTCATGCGGGCTCATATTCTTGGTTGCCTCGCCGTGCGCCAGCATGGAGACCAGATCGGTGCGCGGCGCGGCGTTCACGCGTTCGTTCCACAGGCGCGTGAAGTACTGCAGCATCTTGCGTAGTTCGGCCATGCGCACTTGCGGCTCGGGTGCGTCCGGATTGGTCAGCTTGTTCGCGGTGGCCATGTCGGACCAGTGGGTCAGCAAGCGGCGGTCCTCCAGCGGGAAGTCGAACAAGGTGGCCAGCATGTAGGTGGTGAGCTCGATCGACACGTTGTCGACCCAATTGAAAGTTTCGTTTCGCGGCAGGCTGCGGAGCACCTTGACGGTGCGCTCGCGGATCAAGTCCTGCCAGTGGTTCAGATTCGCCGGAGCCACGATGGGATTGACGGCCCTGCGCTGCAGATCGTGCTTGGGAGGATCCATGGCGATGAACATGGGCAGCTTCTGTTCGTCGCCCGCCGGAAAATCCATCAGCGTAATGCCGTTCTCAGATGAGTAAACATTGTGGCTGCTATCCACTTTCATGATGTCTTGATAGCGCGTCACCGACCAGTAGTCATCGATGCCCGGTATCGGGCTGTGCGAGCGATGCACCGGATCTTCGCGGCGCAGGCGTTCGAAGGTGAGGCCGACCGTGTCGTCGACGAAGCCTTGCGGATCCGCGGGATTCAGTTCGGATAACGGCAGCGAGGCCACACGCGCTCGCGCTGATTCGATCGTGTCCATCGCTTCTCCTCCAATCGCTTAGTGCTGGGCCTCGGGTAGATTCACGATGAGACCATTGAGGGCATCGGTAACGGTGATCTGACAGGCAAGACGCGACGCGTCGCGCAGTTCCGCCACGCAGTTCAACATGTCTACTTCAGCCGGATTACGTGCGCCCACCCGCCCGCGCCATTCGGAGCTGACGTAGACATGACAGGTTGCGCAGGCGCAGTTGCCCCCGCAATCGCCGTCGATGCCCGCCACACCGTTGTCGGTAGCGGCCCGCATCACGGTGGTACCTTCCGGCACCTCGACGGTGCTCGATCTGCCGCTGACGTCGATGAAGGTAACTTTGGGCATGGCACTCAAGTATATCCGGGAAAGCGCAAAAGCAAGCTCGACTAGCGCCCCAGCAGCACCGTGGCCATGGCCGCCAGACCTTCCTTTCGCCCGATGAATCCCAGCCGCTCAGTGGTCGTCGCCTTGATGTTGATGGCCGAGGGCGCGACGTTCAAGTCGGCCGCCAAATTGGCGGCCATCGCGCCGCGGTGCACCGCGACACGCGGCGCTTCGGCCAGCACCGTCACATCCGCATTCACCAGGCGCAACCCGGCGGCCTGCATGCGTTCGGCGACCACGCGCAAGAACACGCGGCTGTCGGCGCCGCGGTACCGCGGATCCGTGTCGGGGAAATGCACCCCGATGTCGCCATCGCCCATGGCGCCCAACAGCGCGTCGCACAGCGCATGGATCACCACATCGCCGTCCGAGTGGGCGATGACCCCCTGGGCATGCGCAATGCGTACGCCGCCCAAGATCACGTGATCGCCTTCGCCGTAGGCGTGCACGTCGATGCCCTGCCCCACCCGCATTTGATCTCCCTCCTGCATTTTCAAGATTCCTGCCGCCACCTTCAAGTCTTCGGCGCGCGTCACTTTGATGTTGAAAGGCGAACCGGCCACCAGTTTGGCCCGCACGCCCATGCGCTCCAAGGCCTGTGCTTCGTCGGTGACCGTGACATGAGAGCGCGAGGCGTCGGCGAGCGCTTGGCGCAGTTGCCCGAAACGAAAGATCTGCGGCGTCAGCGCGCGCCACAGGCCGTTGCGATCGACGGTCTCGATTTCGCCCGCGAGCTCGCGCCGCACGGTATCCACCACCGGCGCGGCCAGCACGGCGCCGCGGGCATCGGATCCGAGCGAGTCGATGAGCGAGCGCAAGTCGGTGCTGCTAAGGCACGGCCGGGCTGCATCGTGCACCAGCGCCCAATCGTCGATGTTCGCCTGCGATTGCAGCAACTCCAGACCGTTCATCACCGTGTCCTGGCGATGCGCGCCGCCCAATGTGGTCAGCAGCCTGGATGAATTCAATCTCTTCGCCACCGCCGGCCAATGCGGATCACCGTCGGCCAGCGCCACCACGATGGCGTGTACACGTTCGTCGGCGAGCAAGGCGCGCAAGGTCCACTCGATCACGGTGCGGCCGAGCAGCAAAGAATATTGCTTGGGAAGATTACTGCCGGCGGAAGCCGCGAAACGTTCGCCGCGGCCCGCCGCGGGAACGATTGCCCACAAACGCGGCGTCGCCACGCCTTACTGCGCGCGGGCGGTCACGACTCCAGCCTTCGCCGGTGCCGCAGTGCTCGGAGTGACGACTTGATAAAAGGTTTCGCTGTTGCCGACCATGCCCAGCTCGCTGCGTGCGCGTTCTTCCAGCGCTCGATACCCGCCGTTCTTCAGATCGGCGACTTCGGCGCCGAGCTGACGGTTGCGCTCGACCTGTTCCTTGTTCGCGGCGCGCTGCACCTCCACCGATGCCTGCAATCGCGCGACTTCGCGCTGGCCCTGATCGGAGAGCCAAAACCGGTACTGGAGCAGCACCAGGGCGAGTCCTAAAGCGACAGTGAAAATCCTCATGGGGACAGGAGCTTAGCACGAACTCTTAAGAGATTGGTACCGCCAAGGCGCGCCTCCCCGCATAGCCGGCCTTCGCGCCCAGCTCGCCCTCGATGCGCAGCAGCTGATTGTACTTGGCCATGCGGTCGGAGCGCGACATGGAACCGGTCTTGATCTGTGTGGCGGTGGTGGCGGCGGCGATGTCGGCAATGGTCGAGTCTTCGGTTTCGCCCGAGCGGTGCGAAACCACCGCGGCATACTTGGCCTTGAAGGCCATATCGATGGCGGCCAGCGTCTCGGTCAGGGTGCCGATCTGATTCGGTTTGATCAGGATGGCGTTGGCAATTTTCTCGGCGATGCCCTGCGCAAAAATTTTGGTGTTGGTGACGAACAAATCGTCGCCCACCAACTGCACCTTGCTGCCCAGCTTGCGGGTGAGGATGGCCCAACCGTCCCAGTCTCCTTCGCTCATGCCGTCCTCGATGGTGACGATGGGGTACTTGGCGACCAACCCGGCCAGGTAATCGGCGAACTCCGTGGCATTGAACTTGCGATGCTCGGATTCGAGTTCATAGACGCCATCCTTGTAGAACTCCGTGCTGGCCACGTCCAAGCCCAGGTACACATCCTTGCCCGCCTGGTATCCGGCCTGATCGATGGCTTCCAAGATGGTGGTCAATGCGGCTTCGTTGGACGGCAAGTCCGGCGCGAAGCCGCCCTCATCGCCCACGGCCGTATTCAAGCCTTTGGCGTGCAGCACCTTCTTCAAGGTGTGGAAAATTTCCGCGCCATAGCGCAGCGCCTCGGAGAACGAGGGAGCGCCGATGGGCAGAATCATGAACTCCTGGATGTCGACGCTGTTGTCGGCGTGCGCGCCGCCGTTGATGATGTTCATCATCGGCACCGGCAACGTGAGATCGCCCTTGCCCGAGAGGTGGCGATACAGCGGCAAGCCCTGGTCCATGGCCGCCGCGTGTGCGCTCGCCAAGGACACCGCCAGGATGGCATTGGCGCCGAGCTTGGACTTGGCGTCGGTGCCGTCCAACTCGATCATCTTGGCATCGAGGGCCGCCTGATCCTGCGCATCCGCACCCACCACCGCCGAACGCAGTGCGCCATTCACGGCGGCGACGGCCTTGAGCACGCCCTTGCCGCCATAGCGCTGCATGTCGCCATCGCGCAGTTCCACCGCTTCGCGTGAACCGGTCGATGCGCCCGAGGGCACGGCCGCGCGTCCCACCAGACCTGACTCCAGCACCACGTCGGCTTCCACCGTCGGATTGCCGCGCGAATCGATGATTTGTCGGCCGCGGACGTCGGTTATTCGGCTCATAGCAATGATTCCTCAAAAGGTTTTTTCTTGACTGCCCGGTCCAGTTCCACCAGCGTCGTCAACAGCGAGCGCATGCGCTCGAGGGGCCAGGCATTGGGGCCATCCGACAGCGCCTTGGCGGGATCGGGATGGGTTTCCATGAACAGGCCGGCGACACCCGCGGCCACGGCGGAGCGCGCCAACACCGGCACGAACTCGCGTTGTCCGCCGGATGAGTCGCCCTTCCCGCCCGGCAATTGCACCGAGTGAGTGGCATCGAAGACCACCGGACAGCCGGTGGCTCGCATCACCGCCAGCGAACGCATGTCGGACACCAGATTGTTGTAGCCGAACGAGAATCCCCGCTCGCACACCATGATCTGGGTATTGCCGGTAGACCTGGCCTTGTCGACCACGTTCTGCATTTCCCAGGGCGAGAGGAACTGGCCCTTCTTGATGTTCACCGGCTTGTGTTGCGATGACACGGCGACGATGAAATTGGTTTGCCGGCACAGGAACGCCGGCGTCTGCAGCACATCCACCACCGAGGCCACCTCGTCGAGCGGCGTGTCCTCGTGCACATCGGTGAGCACCGGCACGCCGATTTTATCGCGCACCTGCGACAGCGCCGCGAGGCCGCTCTCCAGACCGGGGCCGCGAAAGCTGGAACGCGACGAGCGATTCGCCTTGTCGAAGGAAGCCTTGAAGATGAAGGGGATGTTCAGCGCCGTCGTCATCTCCTTGAGCCGGCCGGCCACATCGATGACCAGCTGCTCGCTCTCGATCACGCAGGGACCGGCGATGAGGAAAAATGGCCGATCCGGCCCGACCTCGAAAGAAGCCAGTTTCATACGCGAGTCAGCGCTTCATGCGGTCGCGCGGCCGGGCTGCAGCGAGGCGCGGTATTCGCGGGCGGCGCGCACGAAGCCGGCGAACAGCGGATGGCCGTCACGCGGCGTGGAGGTGAATTCGGGGTGGAATTGGCTGGCGACGAACCACGGGTGACCCGGCAGTTCGATGAACTCGACCAGGTCGTCGGCCGAGAATCCGGAAAAGCTCAAGCCTGCCGCTTGCAACTCTTCCAGGTAGTGATTGTTGAATTCGTAGCGGTGACGATGGCGTTCGAAAATCGATTCCTTGCCATACAGGGCATGAGCCAGGGAACCCGGCACCAGCCTGGCTTCTTGCGCACCGAGACGCATGCTGCCGCCCAGGTCGGATTTTTCGTCCCGCACCTGCTGGCCACGTTCCAAATCCTGCCACTCTTTGATCAAGGCGATCACCGGGTGATTGGTGGCGCGGTCGAACTCGGTGCTGTTGGCGCCTTTCAGCGCCAGCACGTTGCGTGCGTACTCGATGATGGCCAGCTGCATGCCGAGACAAATGCCCAGATACGGGATGCCGTTTTCGCGCGCGAAGCGGATAGCCTGGATCTTGCCTTCGATGCCGCGATCGCCGAAACCGCCGGGCACCAGAATCGCATCCATGCTCTGCAGCGCGGCGGCGCCCGAACGCTCGATATCCTGGGACTCGAAATAATGGATGTTCACCCGGGTACGGGTTTTGATGCCGCCGTGCATCAGGGCTTCGTTGAGCGAGATGTAGGAATCGCGGATCTGCACATACTTGCCCACCATGCCGATGTCGACCACGGCTTCCGGATTCTGCTTGGCGGCCACCACCGCCCGCCATTCGGTCAAATCCGTGGGCGGCACGTTGAGCCGCAGTTTGTCGACCACGATGTCGTCCAAATCCTGCTCGTGCAGCAGCATCGGAATCTTGTAGATGTCGTCGGAGTCCACCGCCGAAATCACCGCGCGCTCCTCGACGTTGGTGAACAGCGCGATTTTGCGGCGCTGCTCATCGGGCAGGGTCTGCGAACAGCGGCACAATAGGATATCGGGCTGGATGCCGATGCCGCGCAGTTCCTTGACGGAGTGCTGCGTCGGCTTGGTCTTGATCTCGCCTGCGCCGCCCAAGATGGGGACCAGCGTGAGATGCATGTACAACACCTTGTCGCGGCCGAGCTCCACGCCCATCTGACGAATGGCCTCGAGGAAGGGCAGCGATTCGATGTCGCCGACGGTCCCGCCGATTTCGACCATGCATACATCGGAATCGCCTGCGCCCATGCGGATGCGATGTTTGATCTCGTCGGTGATGTGCGGGATGACCTGCACCGTGGCGCCCAGATAATCGCCGCGGCGCTCCTTCGCAATGACGCGCTCGTAGATGCGCCCCGTGGTGAAATTGCTGTTGCGTCCCGTGGTCGTGCGCACGAAGCGCTCGTAGTGACCCAGATCCAAATCCGTCTCGGTGCCGTCCGCCGTGACGAACACCTCGCCATGCTGGAAGGGACTCATGGTGCCCGGATCCACGTTGATGTAAGGATCCAATTTGACCATGCTGATTTTGAGGCCGCGGGCCTCGAGAATGGCGCCGAGCGAAGCTGAAGCGATGCCTTTACCCAGCGATGAAACCACGCCGCCGGTGACGAATAC
>CAZZWM010000006.1:0-50612 GCA_964657945.1 uncultured Steroidobacteraceae bacterium | reverse complement strand
GCTAGCATGAGCGAATCCATGCACGTGGTTTGCGGGCATTGCGATTCCGTCGTGGGATTGCCGCAAGATCGTCTCGGCGATTCACCGCGCTGCCCCAGTTGTCACAATCCCTTGTTCAGCGGCAAACCCATTGACCTGACAGCGGCGAATTTTTCTAAGCATGTCAGCCGCAGCGATCTGCCCATGGTGGTGGATTTTTGGGCGCCCTGGTGCGGTCCTTGTATTGCCATGGCCCCCTTCTACGAAGCCACCGCGGCGAAACTCGAGCCGAAATTTCGCTTCGCCAAACTGAACACGCAGGATGAACCGGGGCCTGGCGCGCAATTCAACATTCGCGGCATACCGACCATGCTGGTGTTTCGCGGCGGCAAGGAAATCGCCCGGCAAACAGGTGCCTTGGACTCAGCCACCATGACCCGCTGGCTGACCTCTCTGCTGGGATAAAACGACGCGGCGAATGTCTATTCGTGTTTTTCTACCTTGATGAACAGCAGAGCGGTCAATGTAATGAGTCCCGCAACGGACAGGTAGTAACCCACGGAGGCCAATCCGTATTGTTTGGCGAGGGCGCCGGCCACCGGTGCGGCAAACGAAGCGCCCAGAATGCCGGCGACGTTGAACGCCATCGAAGACCCGGTATAGCGTACCGGCGTCGGAAACAGAGTGGCCAAGGCGCTGCCGAGCGAACCATAGTTCAGACCGCTCAAGCCAAAGCCGATCGCCAGGAAGATGAAAACCTTCACCGCATCGTGCACGCCGATCAAGGGCTGGAACGCGAAGCCGAAGGCGATGGTCAGCAACGATGAGCAAATCAGCATGTTTCGCGCCGTGATGCGATCTGCAATGAGCCCGGCGATCGGTATGCAGAGCCCGAAAAAAATCACTGCGATCATTTGCATGATCAGAAAGTCCTGCCGCCCGAACCCCAAGGAGCCTGTTGCCCATCCCAGGGCAAACACATTGGCCAGATAGAACACCAAAAAGGTGGTGGCAGCCCCGAAGGCGCCGAGCACGAATTGAATCGGATATCTGGCAAACACCACGAAGAAAGGCACACGCACCCGCTCGCCCTTCTCGATGCTGCGCTTGAAGGCGGGGGTTTCCACCAACTGCAGCCGGATATAGAGTCCGACGATCACCAAAATGGCGCTGGCCAGAAACGGCACGCGCCAGCCCCAGCTGAACAACTGTGCCTCGGTGAGATTGTGGCTGATCAACAGGAACGCACCGATGGAAATGAACAGTCCGATCGGCGCACCGAGCTGCGGAAACATGCCGTACCAGGAGTGCTTGCCGGGAGGTGCGTTCTCCGTGGCCAACAGCACGGCGCCGCCCCACTCGCCGCCGAGTCCCAGGCCCTGGCCGACGCGGCACAGCGCCAGCAACACCGCGGCTGATATGCCGACCGACGGATAGGTTGGCAGCAGACCGATGCACACGGTAGAGATCCCCATGGTCAACAGCGCAGCGACCAGCGTGGTTTTGCGCCCGACGCGGTCGCCGAAATGACCGAATATGGCTGACCCGATGGGCCGTGCGACGAATGCCAGCGCAAAGGTTGCCAATGACTGCAGGTTGGCGACGGCGGGGTCGCCCTTGGGGAAAAACAATTTCGGGAACACCAGCACGGCGGCGGTCGCGTAAATATAGAAGTCGTAGAACTCGATGGTGGTGCCGATCAAGCTGGCAAACAGAATGCGTCGCGTGCTCCGCGAATCGGGCAAAGCGGTCGAATCCAGCATAGCACCCCAAGGCCGTTATAATTTTGCCGGTACTATACCAGCATGCGCCGGCTCTATTTCCCCGGCTTGATGGCGTCCTGGTCCTGTTTGAGGATTTCTTCGGGCTTGATTTCGTGAGACGGCAGCGGCGGCGGATTGGGCGTATCCGCTTCTGTTCCCGCAACCGTTGTGGCGGCGTCATTGGCATGTCCCTGCATGGCCATGCGCTCAGTGTCCGACAGCTGCGAATCGGACCAGCCGCCGCCCAGGTTGTCGATCAAATTGACGCTCGCGGTCAACTGCCGCAGTTGCACGTTCACTTCCGCCTCGCGCGCCGTCAGGAATGCGTTCTGTGCCGTGATCACGTTGACATAGCTGTCCACGCCATTGCGAAAGCGCACCACCGAGAGTTCCACGGCGCGTTGCGCGGCGACCGAAGCGGCGTGTTGTTGTTTGATCTCGTGTGCCAGGATGCGCAGGCTGACCAGATTGTCCTCGACGGTCTGCAAGGCGCTGAGAACCGTTTGCCGGTAATTGGCCGCGGCTTGGTCATTGAGAGCGCGTGCTTGCGCGGTGGCCGCGCGGCGCAGGCCGCCGTCGAAGATCGTCTGCGCGAGATCCGGACCCACCGACCAGAAGAAATTGGGCCACTTGAACAGCTGACTGATGCTGGTGGATTCGTAACCGGCCGAACCGCTGAGGGTGAGGGTCGGAAAGTAGGCGGCACGCGCCAGGCCGATGCCGGCATTCGTTGCTTGCACTTGACGCTCGGCCGCCGCGATGTCCGGCCGCCGTTCAATCAGATCTGCGGGTACGCCCACGGGAATCGGCGGCAAGGGCTGATCGAAGCGTCGATACGGCAGCGAGAACTGCGATGGCGGCAGGCCGATGAGTACGGCGATGGCGTGTTCGAACTGCGCGCGCGTTATCCCCAAGTCTGTGGCCTGGGCCATTGCGGACTGCAGCTGGCTTTCCGCCTGGGCGATGTCTGCATCGGAAGCCAGCCCGTTGTTGAACAAGGTGCGCACCAGATGAAGATTGGCCTGAAAGTCCTCGAGCGTGGAATCGAGGATGCGCCGCAGTTCGTCGGCAATTCGCAATTGGAAATAATCCTGCGCGACCGCGGTTTGGGTGCTGAGCAGCGCGCCGGCGAGTTGTGCGGCGCTAGCCTGGGCGGTGTATCGGTTCTGGGCGACGTTGTTGCGGATCGCGCCCCACAGATCGATTTGGTAGGAAGCTTCCAGCGGCACTGAATAAATCGTACGCGGCTTGGTGCTGCCCGCGCTCGTTCCAGCACCGGTGGTTGCCGTGGCGCCGGTGGTAGGGGTCGTGGGTGTTGTTGGCGTGGTCGTTGTCGTCGTGCCGGTGGTGCCGGTCGTGCCGCTCGACACGACGCCACCCACGGAACTGACCGATGCACTGGACTTGGTACGGGTCACCGCCGGGTCCACGGTCAGTGTCGGGAACAACGCGGCTTGCGCCTGCTGAACCATGGCATGCGCGGCGCGGTAGTTCGCTTCGGCAGCGATGACGGTTTGATTCGAGATCGCCACCTTGGCCTCGAGATCGTTCAGCTGCGGATCATCGTACAGCTCCCACCAGTTGCCGCGCAGGATGGCATCTTTGGGCTCGGCAACCTGCCAACCCTCTTCCTTTGGATCTCCAGGCACGGCTTCCTTGAACTTCGTTCCTGCATCGAGCTTGGGTCGCTCGTAGTGCGGAGCAAAGTTGCAGCCCGTCAAGATCAACAGTGAACCGGCGAATCCACAGCACAGAAGGCCTGTATGACGAATGCGGGTCATGATGAGGCGGCCTCGCCGCCTTGCGCGGACGGATCTGTGGAAGCACCGATGCTGAACTTGGAAATCCAGGTATTCAGGCGATCCATATAAAGATAAATCACCGGCGTGGTGTACAGGGTCAGCACCTGGCTGACGATCAGGCCGCCGACGATGGCGATGCCAAGCGGCCGTCGCAGTTCCGACCCCATGCCGGTGCCCACCGCCAGCGGCACCCCGCCGAGCAACGCCGCCATCGTGGTCATCATAATGGGGCGAAAGCGCAGCAGCGAGGCTTCGAACACCGCGTCGCGTGGACTCTTGTGATCGCGCCGTTCCACCTCGATGGCGAAGTCGATCATCATGATGGCATTCTTCTTGACGATGCCGATGAGCAGGATGATGCCGATCAAGGCGATCACCGACAATTCCGTATGCGTCACCAACAGCGCCAGCAACGCGCCGACACCCGCCGAAGGCAGTGTCGAGAGAATGGTGATGGGATGAATATAACTCTCGTAGAGAACGCCCAGCACCACGTACACGGCTGCTATCGCCGCGATGATCAGCATCCTTTCATTGGCCAGCGAGTCGCTGTATGCCTGCGCGGTTCCGCTGAACGACCCGGTGATGGTCGAGGGCAGTCCGGCCTGGGTTTGCGCCGCGGAAATGGCATCCACGGCCTGCCCGAGCGCCACATTGGGCGCCAGATTGAATGAGTAGGTGACCGACGGAAACACGCCTGAATGATTCACGGTCAACGGCGCGGTCGACGACCCAAAGTGCGTGAACGCCGATAGCGGCACCATGCCTCCTGTGCTCGATGACACATAGACATTGTCCAGGGCGCTCGGGTTCTGCCAGAAGCTGGGATCGACCACCATCACCACGAAATACTGATTCAACGGCGTGTAGGTGGTGGCTATCTCGCGCTCGCCGAAGGCGTCGTACAGCGCGGCGTCGATGGCCTGCGCACTGATTCCCAGCCGCGAGGCGGTAGGACGGTCGATGACCAGATCCACCGACAATCCTTTGTTTTGCGAGTCGTTGTTGACGTCGGTCAGCTGGTGAATGCCCTTCATGGTCTTGAGCAGGATTGGCGCCCAGTGATTCAGCAGCTGCAGATTGTCGCTTTGAATGGTGTACTGATATTGCGCCGAGCTTTGTCGTCCGCCGATCCGGACGTCTTGCACCGCCTGCAGGAACAAGGTCGCGCCGGGCACCGCATTCAACTTGGGCCTCAGGCGCGTGATGATTTGGTCAGCGGTCTCGCTGCGCTGTCCCAAAGGCTTCAGGGCGATGAAAACGCGGCCGGTGTTGGTCGTGGTCCCGCCTCCGCCGCCGGAAAAAGCCAGCACATTGTCCACCGCCGGGTCCTGTTTCACGATGGCGGCCAGCGCCTGGATCTTGACCTGCATGGCCTGGAACGAAATGTCCTGGTCGGCCACCACGCTGCCGTTCAAGCGGCCGGTATCCTGCTGCGGGAAGAAACCCTTGGGAATCACGACATACAGATAGACGCTCAAACCCACCGTGACGATGGCGACGATCAGAGCCAGCATCGATCGATCCAGCACCCAGGTCAGCGAGGTCTGGTAGACCTTGAGAATGCGCTCGAACACCCTCTCGCTGGCCTGGTAGAGTTTGCCGTGCGCCGACTGCTTCTTGAGGAGCACCGAGCACATCATCGGCGTTGCCGTCAAAGAAACGGCCAGCGACACCAGGATGGTGACTGACAACACCACCGCAAATTCGCGAAACAAGCGGCCGATGATGCCGCCCATCATCAAGATCGGAATGAAAACGGCCACCAGCGAGACGCTCATGGACAGCACGGTTGAACCGATTTCGGCGGCCCCCTTCAATGCTGCCTCGTGAGCCGCCAGTCCCTGCTCCCGGTAGCGGGTGATGTTCTCCAGCACCACGATGGCATCGTCCACGACGAACCCCGTGGATATGGTCAACGCCATCAGCGACAGATTGTCGATGCTGTAATTGAGCAGATACATCGCCGCAAGCGTTCCGATGATGGACACCGGCACGGCGACCAGGGGAATCAGCGTCGAACGCCATTCGCGCAGAAACAGGAACACCACGGCGACCACCAGCACGATGGAGATGAACAAGGTGCGCTCGATGTCCTTCACGGACGCGCGGATGGTGGCCGTTTGATCCAACGCCACCGTCATCGTGATGTTGGAATCGATGCTGGCCTGCAATTGCGGCAGCGTCTTTCTGATCGAATCCACCGTGGTTATGATGTTTGCGCCCGGCTGCCTGAATATGATCAGCAGCGCGGCCCGTTTGCCGTTGGCCAGACCCATGGAGCGTACCGTCTGCACCGAGTCCTGCACCTTGGCGACATCGGTCAGTTTCACCGGCGCGCCGTTGCGGTAACTGACGATGATGGGGGTGAAGTCCTCGGCCTTCATCAGCTGATCGTTCGCGCTTATTTCCCAACGGCCGTTCGCATCCGAGAAGCTGCCTTTGGCCTCGTTCGCGGTTTGCGCAGCGATGGCTGCGCGCACATCGTCCAGTTGCAATCCGTAGCCGTTCAGCTGGGTCGGATTCACGTTGATGCGCACGGCCGGCGCCGAGCTGCCGCCGACGACAACCTGACCCACGCCTGAGACTTGCGACAGGCGCTGCTGCAAGATCGTGGACGCCGTGTCGTACAGCTGCGCCGGCGTCAATTTGTCGGAGGTCAGCGCGACGATCATGATGGGTGAGTCTGCCGGGTTGACCTTGCGGTAAGTCGGGTTGTTCGGCAGATTGGCCGGCAAATAGCTGCGCGCGGCATTGATGGCGGACTCCACGTCGCGCGTGGCCGCGTCGATGCTGCGGCTCAAGTCGAATTGCAACGTGATGCTGGTCTGACCGAGGGAGCTTTGGGCCGTCATCTCCGTGACCGAGGCAATGCGGCCGAATTCGCGCTCCAGCGGCGTCGCCACCGATGAGGCCATGATTTCCGGACTGGCCCCCGGCAGCGAGGCACTGACCGACACGGTGGGGAAGTCAACCTGCGGTAGCGGTGACACCGGCAACAGGCCATATGCCGCGACCCCGGCCAGCGCCACGGCCGCGGTCAACAAGGTGGTGCCGATGGGGCGCTCGATGAAGGGCTTGGAGAAATTCATGGCTGCGGCGCCGTTTCCTCGCGAGCGTCCTGCGGCGCGGGCTTGCCGCGCCATTTGGCGAAGCGCTCGGCCAAGCCGTCGAAGAACAGGTAGATCACCGGCGTCGTATACAGAGTCAGCACCTGACTGAAGATCAGGCCGCCGATGATGGTGATCCCGAGCGGCCGGCGCAGCTCGGACCCCACGCCATGGCCGAATGCCAGAGGCATCGCGCCCAGCATGGCCGCCATCGTGGTCATCAGAATCGGACGAAATCTCAACAGGCAGGCTTCGTGGATGGCATCGAAGGCGCTCTTGTTCTCCTTGCGTTGAGCCTCCAGGGCAAAGTCGATCATCATGATGGCATTCTTCTGCACGATGCCGATCAGCAGCACGATGCCGATGATGGCCACCACGGTGAGCTCATTGCCGCATACCAGCAACGCCAATAGAGCCCCCACACCGGCCGACGGCAGCGTGGAGAGGATGGTGATGGGATGGATGTAGCTCTCATAGAGCACGCCCAGCACGATGTACACCGTGAGCAGCGCGCTCAATACCAAGATCGATTCGTTCGACAGCGAACCTATGAAGGCCTGAGCCGTGCCTTGAAAGGTGCCTTCCATCGCGGCGGGGGGCGGCAAATCCTTCTCGACTCGTTGAATCGCCTTGACGGCGGCGCCGAGCGAGGCATTCGGCGCCAAATTGAACGACACCGTGGTCGCCGGGAACTGACCCATGTGGCTGATGAGCGTCGGCGCCTTGACCTGCGACAGCTGCGCGATGGTCGTCAGTGGAATCGATGAACCCGTGGCGGACTGCAGGTAGACATCGCCCAAATTGGCCGGGCTGACGCGAAACTTCGGATCCACCTCGAGGATCACGTGATACTGATTCAGCTGGGTGAACAGCGTCGACACCTGCCGCTGTCCGAAACCGTCGTACAAGGCGTCGTCGATGTTCTGCGTGGTCAGCCCCAAGCGCGACGCCGTCGGCCGGTCGATGGTCAGCGCCGCCTGCCGCCCGTCGTTCTGTTGATCGGTAGCGACGTCCTCGAGTTCCGGCAGCTGCTTGAGCCGCTCGACGAATTTCGCCGAGTAACTCGCCAGCTCATCCGCATTCGGATCCTGCATGCTGTATTGATACTCGGTGCGGCTGACGATGTCCTCGACCGAAATATCCTGCACCGGCTGCAGGTACAAATTGACGCCATCGATCTGAGCAGCTGCGCCGCGCAGCGATGCGATCACTTGCGGAGCCGGCTTGCGGTCCGCCAGCGGCTTGAGATTGATCTGAATGCGCCCGCTGTTCAGCGTGGTGTTGGTCCCATCGACGCCGATGAACGACGACAGACTGTCGACCGACGGATCCTTGAGGATGATCGCCGCCAATTGCTGTTGCAATTGCGCCATCCTGGCAAAAGAGATGCTCTGGCTGGCTTCCGTCACCGCCTGGATCTCTCCCGTGTCTTGTACCGGAAAGAAGCCCTTGGGCACGATGATGTAGAGCAGCACGGTCAATACCAGCGTGCCTACGGCGACCAGCAACGTCAGTGTGCGCCGCTCCAGCACCCAGTCCAGCGTTCGGCGGTAGAAATCGATGATTTTTTCGAAAATCCGCTCGGACTCTTTGTAGAATCGCCCCTGCTGCGATTCGTCCTTGTGCTTGAGCAACTTCGCACACAGCATCGGCGTCAGGGTCAGTGACACGACGGCGGAAATCAGGATGGTGGCGCTCAGCGTGATCGCGAATTCGCGGAACAAACGCCCGGTGATGTCGCCCATGAACAGCAGCGGGATCAGCACGGCGATCAAAGAAATGGTCAAGGACATGATGGTGAAGCCGATCTGCGCCGAGCCCTTCAGCGCCGCATCCAGCGGCCTGTCCCCCTGCTCCACATAGCGGGTGATGTTCTCGATCATGACGATGGCATCGTCCACCACGAAGCCGGTGGAAATCGTCAATGCCATCAACGTCAGGTTGTTGAGGCTGAAGCCGAGCGCGTACATGGCACCGAAGGTGCCCACCAGCGACAAGGGCACCGCAATGCTGGGAATCAGCGTCGCGGCCAAAGTGCGAAGAAAAACGAAAATCACCGCAACGACCAGCGCGATGCACAACATCAGCTCGAATTCGACGTCCGACACCGAGGCCCGCACGGTGGTGGTGCGGTCGGTCAGCACGGCAATCTTGATCACGGGCGGTATGGTGGCACGCAGTTTCGGCAACAGCGCCTTGATCTTGTCCACCACGTCGATGATGTTGGCGCCGGGTTGGCGCTGGATGTTCACGATCACCGCCGGCACGTTGTTCATCCATGCCGACAGTTCGGCATTCTCCACGCCATCCACCACCTTCGCCACGTCGGTGAGCATGACCGGAGCGCCGTTTTTATAGGCAAGGATCAGCTTCCTGTAATCGGCGCTGGTGGTGATCTGATCGTTCGCGCCGATCTGATAGCTTTGCGCCGGTCCGTCGAAATTTCCTTTGGCGGTGTCGACGCTTGCAGCGGTCAGCGCGGTGCGCACATCCTCGAGATTGAGGCCGTACGAGGCCAGCTGCGTGGGATTGATCTGGACCCGGACGGCCGGTTTTTGGCCGCCGCTGATGGTGACCGCGCCCACGCCGGAGAGCTGCGAGATCTTCTCGGCCAGGCGCGTATCGGTGTAGTCCTCGACCTGCGACAGCGGCATGCTGTCGGAAGTCAGCGCCAGCGTGAGAATGGGCGCGTCGGCAGGATTGACCTTGTTGTAAACCGGCGGCATGGGCAACCCCGGCGGCAGGAAATTCTGCGCGGCGTTGATGGCCTCTTGCACGTCCTGTTCCGCGACGTCGATGCTCAGGCTCAAATTGAACTGCAGCGTAATGACCGAGGCGCCGTCGGAGCTCGATGACAGCATTTGATTGAGGCCGGGCACCTCACCCAGTTGCCGCTCCAGCGGCGCCGTGATGGCGGATGCGACGACTTCCGCACTGGCGCCGGGATAGAAAGTCAGGACCTGCATGGTCGGATAGTCGACCTCCGGCAGTGCGGCGATAGGCAACTGCCGAAAACCGATGATTCCAATCAACAACACCGCTGCCATCAACAGCGACGTCGCGATCGGTCGCAGGATGAAGGGGCGTGAGGGGTTCATCCCGTTTTTTTGACCGCCGCGGGTTGCGATGCGCCGGTTTGCGGCTGGCGCACGACGATTTTCGAACCGTTCTGCAGTTTGTCGAAGCCATCGACCACCAACTGTTCATTGGCGTCGACGCCGCTCACGGCCGACACGTCACCGTCGGTGGCGAGGATTTTCACATTGGTGGCTTTGACCGAATTGTCCTGCTGAATCACGTAAACGAAAGCGGCATCGTTGTTGCGCTGAATCGCGGCGTCGGGGACCAGATTGACCTGCTTGAGCGTCTTGACCAGGAGGCGCGCATTGACGAATTGGTTGGGGAACAGTTCGTAGTGCGTGTTCGGAAACGTGGCCCGAGCGCGAACGGTGCCGGTGGTCACGTTGATCTGGTTGTCGACGGTGAGCAAGGTGCCCTCCGCAATCTGCTTCTGCTTGGTTCGATCGAGCGCCTTCACGGCGAGGGTCTGGCCATTGGCCATCTGCTCGGTGACATCACCCAAGCTGTCCTCCGCGATGGTGAAAATAACCGTGATGGGCTGCAGCTGTGTGATGACGGCAATACCCGTCGTGCCGTTCGCGGGCACGATGTTGCCGGGATCGACGAGGCGCAGGCCGACCCTGCCGTCGATCGGCGAAACGATTCGCGTGTAGTCGACATTGACCTGTGCCGCCGCAAGGTTGCCCTGATCCACTTTGACCGTGCCCACATCCTGGTCGACGGTGGCTTGCTGCGTTGCCAGTTGCTGCTGCGGGATTGCATGTTCTTTGTAGGAGTTTTCGTAGCGCGTCAGATCGATGCGCGCGTTTTTCAAAGACGCGTCGTCGCGCGAAAGTTGACCCTGGGCCTGCAACAGCGCCGCGACATAGGGGCGCGGATCCACCACCGCCAGCAGATCGTTCTTCTTGACGATCTGGCCTTCCTTGAAACGCACCTCGGTCAACTCGCCCGCCACGCGACTCGCAACCGTCACGGTATACACGGGGGTCACGGTGCCCAGGGCGTCCAGGTAGATGTCGATGTCGCCGACCTTCACCGGCGCGGCGGCGACGGGAATCGGCGGCGGCCCCGCGGGTTTTGCTTTGGGCTTGGCAACCCAATGCACCACCACGGCGAGGCAGATGAGCAGGACGATCGCCGCCGCCACCCAAATCAGCCAATTCAATTTTATCTTTCGTCGAACGCTGGCGTGCGGCGCCGTAGCTTCGCTAGGAAAATCGGTCATACGTTAAAGCGGCGTCGTAACCCCAGATGGAAAAATGCGTCCGGTCAGCGGCGGCCTCGCGAACCATGCGGCAAGGAAGGAGCCGAGCGGCCCGCGGGCGCCGGACGATATGCGGGCGCGCGCCCGCCGCCGCGCTGATCGTCGCGGTGATCGACACCGCGTCCCGGCGCCACGTGATACCCACGGCCCCATCCGCCATAGTCGTATCCGTAGGGCTCATAGTATCCACCCGCATAGCCTACCCCAACATCAGCGTCCACACCGACACCGGTCACCGCGCACGAACACAGGGCCGTCACGCAGATGGCACCGGCCGTAACGGCGAGCAGTCTCCTGCGCCAGTTGATCATTTCGGTTCCGCCTTGGTGTCGCTTTCGCTCCACTCCATCAGACCGAGCGGCGCGCCTGCCGGATCGGCCACGACGGCCACCATGCCGCCATGGCGGTCTTCGTGGGGTGGCACCAGCATGTGCGCGCCCAGCAGCACTGCTTTGGCGGCCATATCGGTGGCGTTTTCCACGCGGATGAAATTCAGCCAATGCGCATGGCGGTGGCCGGTGCTATCGGGTTGGGCGTTCGCGCTGGCGCGCGCCAAGTCGTCCGTGGACAAAATGACGTGTTCCAAGCCATCGTCGCTGGCCATGTCGTAGACGTCGTAACCAAACACGTCTTGATAGAAGGCCGCTTCGTGGCCGGCATCCTTGGCGTGCAAGGAACTCCAGATCCACTCACCAGGTTCGGCCAGGTAATCGGGCGCATCGCCGCTGCTCGAGGCTAAGATCGCGAATGGTGCACCTTCCGGGTCGGCCAGGATGGCCTGTCGGCCGCGCCCCGCGTAGGTGCGCGAGTCGACCAAAACCTTTCCCCCGTGCGTAAGCGCGGTGCGCTTGGCGGAGTCGACGTCGCGCACCGCGATGAAAGTCAGCCATGCCGATTGTTGATGCTGGCCGTTGGGGAAAGGCTTTTGCATGAGGCCGCCAACGGGATGCCCGTCGAGCATCGCGACCGCGTAATCGGAATCACCGGCGCGCACCGTCTGGAATCTCCATCCAAACAGTTCGCCGTAGAATTTTTCAGCCGCTGCCAGATCCGGGGTGACCAGATCGGTCCACACGATCTTGCCTACATGGTGCTCGGTACTTGCCGGAACGTTCAAGGGTGGCAAGTCGAACGAAGCTGCACCCGCCGTGGTTGAGGCCGCAAACAAAGCGACCGAGCATGACAAAACCCATCGGCGCATATCGGTTTCCTTGTTTCGAGCGGCGATATTGGCACGCAACACCTGCGTTAAGCTGTACGTGCGCACGCGGAAGCACCTGTCAGATATTCCCTACCTTTCTGGGAGCGAAACGCAATGTTCTTGGTACCCCGTGTTTCAGGGTTTCCGCCAGGATCATCAGCGCTTACGCAAACCCACCACCACCAACACAACCCCGGCAGCCAGCGCAGCTCCGCCTGCCCAGGCAGGAATCTCATGTTCTTCGTTGACCTTGGCTTCCAGCGTGCCCACCTTCAGAACGCTCTTTTCGCTGGAAAACGACGGAGATCTGATCAGAATGAACAGCCCGGCAGCTATCAGAAGGGCACCGACAATTTGCAAACCACGCATTTATAAGGACCTCAGATTGCGGTTGTAGGCGGATTGTACGCAGTTCACGTGTAATACGCGGGTCGGGATGCTATGTTCCCATTGTTATGAAACCGGGCCGGATCATCAATCTGCGACTGGCGCTGCTTTTGGCGCTGCTGCTTCCATGGCAGGCCTTCGCCGGCATATCCGGCTGCGCCCCAAGCGGCATGGCTCAGCCCGGTTTGCACGATGACCATTGCCGGCATTCTGCCCCGAGCGTCGTTCACCATGATTGCGGAACGTGTTGCTGCGTGGCTGCCGCCGGCAATTCGTTGCAAGTCTGGCATGCACGCCGATTCAGCGCATCCGAATTGCCGGCGACGCGGATCGAAACCCCTCCCTCGACCCTCATCGACCGCCTCGATAGACCTCCTCGCCGGCCCTTCACCTGAGAAGGGGCGCATTGCGCGCCAACGCTTTGGTGAATTGACGTCAAGCCGCAGGCTTGAGTGAGGTTGTCATGCAGATTTCAACGCCGCAATACGGTGTCATCCTGGGGTTGCTGGCCCTGGCCGGTTGCGCACATCTTTCCCGCGATGGCGGCTTCGATTCGGTGGCCCAGGCCACGCGCGCGCATCTCGGGAAGGACGTTCTGTGGCCGCGCACAGACGGCGAGCGTGCCAAGAGCGGCGCGCAGGTCGCCGCGTTGCTGGCAGAGCCATTGAGCATCGACGCCGCCGTCCAAGTCGCACTGCTCAACAATCGCGACCTACAGGCATCGTTTGAGCAGCTCGGCATATCGGAAGCCGATTTGGTGCAGGCGGGTCGGCTGCCGAATCCGCGCTTCGATCTTCTTCATGCCGGCGCCGGCGGCCAATACGACATCGAGGAAACCGTGACCCTCAATGTCATCGCGCTCTTGACCATGTCATATCGCCATGAGACCGAGAAGCGGCGCTTTGCGCAGACGCAGACCGTCATCGAGCAGCGGATTCTGCAGTTGGCGGCGGAGACCCGCTTCGCCTACCTCACGGCGGTTGCCGCCCACGAGTCACTGGTGTTCCATGAGCGGGTCAACGCCGCTGCGAACGCCGGTGCCGAGCTGGCGCGCCGCATGCTGGCCACCGGCAATTGGAATCGCCTCGACCAAGCTCGTGAACTGGCCTTCGAATTCGATGCCAGACAGGGTCTGCAGCGGGCGCAATATCGCGAGCTCTCGAGCCGCGAGAAGTTGATTCGCTTGCTGGGCCTGGCGAATGCTTCGGGTACCGATAGTCCCTTGCACCTCGCTGAGCGCCTACCCGACCTGCCGCCGTCCATTGAACCCCTACCCGACGTCGAACAAACCGTGCTGGAGAATCGCGTCGACCTGCAGGTGCTGCGGCTTGGACTCGATCAACTGGCGCGCGATCTGGAACTCACCGGCAGTACACGATTCGTCAACGTATTGGATGCGGGGCCGGCTCGAATCAAGCAGGGCACCGCGCGCGAAGGTTACCAATCGGGATTTGCGCTGAGCTTCGAAGTACCGATCTTCGACAGCGGTGCGGCGCGCATGAAGCGCGCCGGGGCGGTCTATGCGCAGGCATTGGATGAGTTCGCGCAGGCCGCCCTCGATGCGCGATCACAGATCCGGGATTCTTACGCCAACTATCAATCCGCCTACCAACTGGCCGTTCAGCAACGGGATGAAATCCTGCCGCTGCGCAAATCCATGGCCGATCAGGAACTGCTGCGCTACAACGCCTCTTTGATCAGTATTTTCGAACTGCTCTCCAGCGCGCGCGATGAAGCGATGAGTGTCGATCAGTACATGCAGGCCGCGCGCGACTTCTGGATCGCCAAATCGCAATTCGATGCCTCATTGCTGGGCAACCCCGCGGGGACAAGGACCACATCATGGTAACGAGACGAAGTTTTTTCAGCGGCGCCGGTCTCGCGGCCGCTGCAGCCCTGGTCAACAGCAGATCGCTGGCAGCCCTTCCGGAGATCGTCTCGACGAACTCAGCCGCCACCCAGCCACCGCCGGCGCCCGCCAACGGCCGCCAGTATCACCCCGTTACGACGCTGAACGGGTGGTCGTTGCCTTGGCGCATGCACGCTGGCGTGAAGGAATTTCATTTGGTGGCGGAACCCGTGGTGCGCGAGATCGCACCGGGTATGAAGGCGAATCTCTGGGGTTACAATGGTCAGTCTCCCGGCCCCACCATCGAAGTCGTTGAAGGCGACCGGGTGCGCATGTTCGTGACCAACCGACTGCCCGAACACACCAGCGTTCATTGGCACGGTCAACGTCTGCCGAACGGGATGGACGGAGTCGCCGGATTGAATCAGCCTTCGATCAAGCCGGGCCAGACTTTCGTCTACGAGTTCATCGCCCAGCGTGCCGGAACATTCATGTATCACCCGCACGCCGATGAGACCACGCAACTGGCGATGGGAATGATGGGTTTTTGGGTGACGCACCCCAAGGATCCCAACTTCATGCGCGTCGATCGCGACTATGTGTTCCTGTTGAATGCTTTCGACATAAGTCCGGGCAGCTACACACCGAAGGTCAGCACCATGCTGGACTTCAACTTGTGGACCTTCAACAGCCGCGCGTTTCCCGGCACCGATCCCATGGTGGCGAGACTCGGCGAGCGGGTGCGTATCCGCGCCGGCAATCTGACCATGACCAATCATCCGATTCACATTCACGGTCATGAGTTCGTGGTGGTGGGCACGGACGGCGGATGGACCTCGCCCGGATCGCGATGGCCCGAGGTCACCACCGACATTGCAGTGGGTCAGATGCGCGCCATCGAGTTCACCGCAGCCGCGCCCGGGGACTGGGCCTTCCACTGCCATAAAAGCCATCACACCATGAATGCCATGAGCCACACCCTGCCGACCACGGTGGGAGTCGATCAAAGCGATCTGGCCGAAAAGCTCTCAGCGCTCATACCGAACTACATGGACATGGGCGCCGACATGCAAGGCATGCCGATGAACACGCCGCTGCCGGAAAACACGCTGCCGATGATGGCGGGTGCCGGTCCCTATGGCGACATGGAAATGGGCGGCATGTTCACCGTGATGAAAATCCGCCCCGACATAGCCCACGGCGACTATCGCGATCCCGGTTGGTATCAGCCGCCGGCCGGGAGCGTCGCCTATCCGTGGAGCGGAGAACCTCCGCCCATCGAACGTGATGGCTCGGTGCCGGTGCCCTTCCAGGCGCACAAGCCGGAGGGCCCGATGGAGCATTGAAAGGTCGGCCCAGGCTGCCGCGTGCCACTGACATGTTGCATCCTCGGAGCGCTTTCGTGCTCAAACGTAGCGCATCGCCTCATCGTAAAGCGCCGACACCCTATGGCGTAATTCCTGCGGACTGGCCGCATCGGGCGTCAAGGTCGGTCCGACGTTGACGATGACCCGATGCCACAATTTCCTCGGCATGCGCTGCCACAGCTTCCTGCCTTGCCGGGAAAACATCGAGCCCCACAGCCCCGCGAGCGCCATTGGGATCACCGGCACCGGCGTTTCCTTCAGGATCCGCGTGAGCCCCGGACGAAAATCGTGAATCTGGCCATCCGGCGTCAACCGCCCTTCCGGAAAGATGCACACCAATTCGCCTTCGCGAAGCGCGGCGGCGGCTGCGCCGAAAGCCTGCTCGAACACCTTGGGGTCACTCTTGGCTGATGCGATCGGAATGGCCTTCATCCCCTTGGCGATGGCTTTGATGAAGGGCGCGTTGAAGATGGCGTTGTCCATGATGAAACGCATCGGACGGCGGCAGGCGGCCGATATGGCCAGAGCATCGACGAAGCTGACATGGTTGCAGACGATCAGCGCCGGCCCCTCTTCGGGCAACCGTGCGCCGCGTCTTTGCATGCGATACAGGGTGTGGACCAGCAGCCACGAGATGAAACGCAGCAGAAATTCCGGAACCAGCGTGTAGATGTAGATGGCGACGGCGGCGTTCATCGCCGCGGCCAACAAGATCAGTTGCAACACCGTCAAGCCGCGCGCCAGGCCGACTGCCGCCAGTACCGCCGCCGCGATCATGAACACCGCATTGAGAATGCTGTTGGCGCCGATCACGCGCGCGACTGCCTCGGGTCTGGAACGCTGCTGCACCAAGGCATTGAGCGGCACAACGAAGAATCCGCCGAACATGCCGACCGCGGCTATGTCGAACAGCGTTCGCAGACCGCCGTGCGCGGCAAAAAAGGCGCGTGCGCTCAAGGCGGCGTGAGGGTCGACATGCGGCGTGGCAATGACCCAATCGACCGCGAACAGAGTCAGTCCAATGGAGCCGAATGGCACCAAGCCGATTTCCACTTGTCGGCCGGAGAGTCGCTCGCACAGCAATGAACCCGCACCCACTCCCAGCGAAAACATCACGATGGTGATCGTCACCAGCGATTCATCCCCGTGCAGGACGTCGTGGCAGTACAGCGGCAGCTGGGTCAGCAGCAGCGCTCCGTAGAACCAAAACCACGACATGCCGAGTATCGACAACAATACCGGCCGCGATTCGCGCGCCGCCCGCAGGTTGTCCAGCGTCGATGTCCACGGATTCCAATCCAAGGCTTGAGCTGGAGCAACGGCCGGCGCACCGGGAATCGCAAGGCTGGCGGCAAACCCCAACACCGCCACCAGGAACAGGCTCGCCGCAATCCAGGAGGTATTGGCATTGCCCGCCAGCAGTCCCGCCGCCAATGTCCCCAGCAATATGGCCAGAAAGGTGCCGGTCTCCAACATGGCGTTGCCGCCGATGAGTTCCTGCGCATTGAGTATTTGCGGCAGCAAGCCGTACTTGGCCGGCGCGAAGAAGGTCGAATGCACGCCCATCATGCAGACCGAGAACAACAGCAATTCCACGCGATGTTGCAGGAAGCCGATGGCGGCCACCAGCATGATGGCGACTTCCAGCGCCTTGACGCTCTTGAGCACCCGGGTTTTGTCGAATCGCTCGCCCATCTGACCGGCGATGCCGGAGAACACCACGAAGGGAGCGATGAACAAGCCGGCGGCGATATTGGTCAGGAGTGCCGGAGACATGTTGCTCCATCGAGCCGACTGATAGGTCACGAGAATGATCAGTACGTTCTTGAGCAGATTGTCATTGAAAGCGCCGCAGGCCTGGGTGAAGAAGAACGGCAGGAAGCGCCTCTGGCGCAGCAATCGAAACTGGTTGGCTTCATCCATGGGACGCCGGCATCTGCTGGCGCTCGTCCAACCGGTCTCTGCAATAGATGAACAAGCTGTTCCCGGCAATGCTGATCGCGAACAACGCCAACGATGCCGGCACCACTTCGAACACCCGGTGCAAGCCATGCCAGTCCAAGGGCGAATCCAGCCACTGCAAGAAGTCGGTGATGCGGCCGGCATCGCCATCCCGCACGCAACAATGCAGCAAGCCGATGCGCATGCCGTCGCCGATACCGATATGGGTCCACTCTCCATCCCTGAACCAGCGATAGATCTGCACAGAAATGAGATATAGAAAGGCGATGAGACAGCCATAACCGATGATGGCCCCGATGCCGGCGGAGGTGCGCAGGAACGCGCTGCGCGCCGTCATTGCGACGCGCTCACGGAAGGGCAGCCCTTCACCTCCAATCGGACGATGCGGCCGTTCTCGGCCTGCAGGTCGGACGGATTCAACAGGCTGTCCGTGGGCTTCAAATCGATATCGATCCAGTAGACATTGCCGCTACGCTTGCGATCCGCAATGCCAGGATTGAACCCCAAGGTTTGCGCCTGCGCGATGCGCGCCTGAGCTCGCTTCTGCTCGCTGAACAGACCCAGTGATATGACCGGACCGTCATTCGGACCGGGCATTTCCAAGGCATCATCGATGCCGCCTGCCTTCAGTTTCGCCAGCATCTTGTCGGCCGCATCGCGCGCGGCAGGCAGCGGCAGATACACCCATACCCCGGCCCACACTTCACCGTCGGCCACGCGTTGCCGGGGATCGTAGCCGCCGCCGCGCAGCGTGGCTGCGGCGTGCGCCGTTTCGGCCACGTCGCGAAACGGCCCGACACTGATGCAGCGCTTCACATTGGTCAGCAGGCCGGCGCCGCCCGCATCGTCGCGTGCTGCCGCGTTTACGGCGCCGCCGGATGGCGCGGCCGACTCCGTCGGCGCGCGCCCTACGGGCGATTCCGAGGCGAGCTTCAATGTGCCGGCGACCACGGGAACTGCGCCGGCGGATGATCTGGCGATGCCGCGATCCCAAAGGAAATAGCAGACATTTGCCAACACCAGACACACCACGACGGTTTTTAGAAGCGTCAATTGTCACCCATGAATCAACCGCAAGCTTGCTTCGCCCGATACGAAGCGCCGGACCCGATCGCCGATGTCGAGCAGCAATGCGCCGTCCGCATCGACCCCGCGCGCCACCCCGGTGACCACGCTATCCCCGACGATAATCTGGGCCGGTCGACCGTTCAATGCATCGAGTGCAGCCCACGCGTCGCGGAAGGCCGCAAAGCCTTGGCGTTCGTATTGCAGCAGCATACTCAAAAGCTCGTCCAAGATCGCTCCGGCAACCCGATTGCGCGACGGCGCAGCCTCGCATGCATCTTCCACGGCGGCCACCGCCACGCCGGTGGCCTCGATTTCTTGCCGGGCCCCTGCAGGTAAAGATACGTTGATCCCAATGCCGATGACCACATGGGCGGGACCCTGGGCCTCGGCGCGCAATTCGATCAGCACGCCGCCGACTTTGCGGTCTCTGAACCAAATATCGTTGGGCCATTTCAGCGAAGTTCCAGCCGCGCCCGCCCGGGCCAGCGCCCGCGCCACGGCCACGCCCACACCGAGGCTCAGCGCCGGAAGAGTCCGCGCCATGTCGCTGAAACTCCAGCCTACCGACATGGCAATGCCGGCCCCGAAGGGCGCGATCCAGCGGCGGCCCAGTCGTCCGCGGCCGGCATGCTGCAATTCGCTCAAACACACATCGGCACTCCCCAAGGGCGGCGCCGCAGCAGTCAACAAGCGGGTATTGGTGGAATCCACCTCGAAAAGCAGTTCCAAATTGCGCAGGTGGGGCGTGCGCGCGGCGGCAATCTCGGCGCCGATCCTGCGCGCGTCCAGTAACTCGATCGGACAGCTGAGCCGGTAGCCGCGGCGCGGCAAAGCCTCAATGTCGATTCCCAGGGCGCGCAGCCGCTCGACAGCTTTCCACACCGCGGCTCGGGTATGTCCCATCGCCTCCGCCAACCATTCGCCGGAGCGCAGTTCGCCGTCGGCCAACAGTTTCAAGAGAGGGGGATGTTCTATGTCGCGCGCGGACGGAACAGCCATAACCGACGAATGCGACTTTCCTGTCCATTGCGCATACGCGCAATGTTTCCGCGGTGGGTGTACAGCACGAAGACGGCGATACACCAGCAAAAGGTCAGCAGCGGCAGGTTGTCGGGTTGCGCAAGAGATACGATGACGATGAGCGCGCAGCCGGTGACCATGCTCGCCAAGCCTACATAGCCCGACAGCAGCAGAACGACGAACCAGGTGATGAGCATAGGGGCCAGCAGGCGCGGATCGAGCGCCGCAACCACGCCCACCACGCTGGCCACTCCCTTGCCGCCGCGAAATTCGAACCACACCGGATAGACGTGACCCACGATCACCGCCAGGCCGCAGGCCACCGTCAACCAGTCGCGTGGCAGGTCCGGATCGATGCCGATTCCGGGCAGCGCCGCCATGGGAAGCCACCGGACCGCAATGACGCCCTTTGCCACATCGATGACCAACACGGCAAGACCAAACAGCTTGCCTTGAGTGCGCAGTGCATTGGTGGCACCGGCATTGCCGCTGCCCATGCTTCGAATGTCGACACCGCGCAGCCGCCCCAGCACCAAGCTGCCCAGCACGGTGCCGATCAGATAAGCGAGCAGCAGTTTGACCCCCAATTCCAGCATGCGCGAATTATGACATCAGTCGCCGTCAGCACCTGGGCAAATGCACCTCCGCCAGCATGCAGCGCACGCCGCCGCCGCCCAGTCGCTCGATGGTGGGAATGGGGACGGCCAGCACTTGCGCATGGGATTCGAGTGCCCGCCGCTGCTGTGGACCGAAGCTGAGCAGCGCCCGGTCTGACATCGCCACCACGTGGTTCCCGGGCGGCGCCAATTCCAGGACATTGCCGGCGAACTCCCGCATCTGCGCCAAGCTGATGTCGAGCACCTCATGCCCGGTGTCGCGAAGTTTGGAGAACACGGCGGCGCGAGGCGCTTCACCCATGATGGAATCGCCGCAAACCACGGCAAAGCCGCTGCCGATAGCCATGAGCACATTGGTGTGATAGATCGCCTGGCCTGAGCCATCCTGTGCATCGAAAGCCACCAAATCGTAATCCAGCAGCTGCGCAAATTCCCCCAGCACATCGAGATCGGTGCGCGGCGACACGCAGGCGTAAGCGATCCGATGGCGGCGGTCCAGGACCAGGCTGCCGGTGCCTTCCAGGTACTTGTTCTCCTGTTCGCGATGAGTCAGATCCACCGTGCGCGAAACGCGAAAACCGCCGCGAACCACTTGACCTACTATCTCCTCGCGGCGCTCCGCACGCCTGTTCAGCGCCAGCATGGGATACAGCGCCACCGTGCCGTCAGCGTGAAAACTGACCCAGTTGTTGGGAAATATGGCGTCGGGTTTGGCTGGCTCGCGCGTGTCTGCCGCCACCATCACGTTCACGCCGGCGCGGCCCAGAGCCTCGGCCAGGGCGTCGAACTCCCTCAGCACCCGCGCTTGCGCCTCAGCATCACCCATGACCGCCGAGCTTTGAAACGCATTGCTGGCGGCCGTCTGTGGATTGAAGCCAAAACACGCGGGGCGGACCATGAGCACGGTCCCTGCGCTTTGCGGTTCCATATCGTGGGGCACTATATAATGGTGGCGGCTGATGCGGCACCTCAGTTTAGACTGGCGTTTCCTGCCAATCAGCCGGTTACCGGCCTCCAGGTCACTTTTGGGGTTACGCCTTGCGGGTTTCAATTGCTAAATGGATCGGGGTGGTTGCGCTGGCCTTGGCCGCCGCGACTGCTCAGGGCGCCAAGCCGACGCCGCCAAAAGCCGCGGCGCCGGTCAAGCAACAAGCCGTCGGGTACCCGTTCGACTTCGAGGTCTTGCTGGAGGATGCCAGGCGGCGCTCGGCAACAGCGTATTCGCCCCAGAAGAGCAACTTTCCGGCAGCGCTCGATAAATTGAGCCCGGAACAATACCGCAGCATCCATTTCAATCCCGATGCCGGCATCTGGCGTGCCGAAAAGCTGCCATTTCGCCTGGAACTGCTGCGGGCTCGCTACGGCATGCAAACGGCGGTGACGGTATCCACCGTCGAAGACGGGAGGGCCAAGGATTTGATCGCCACCCCGGCGATGTTTCAGTTCAATGCGCCGGTGCCCGCAAAGACCTCCGTGCCCTTGTCCGGCTTTCGGATTCGCAGCTTGATCAATTCGAACAAAATCTGGGACGAATTCCTGGTGTTCCAGGGCGCCAGCTATTTTCGTGCCGTCGCCACCAACCTGCTGTACGGACTGTCGGCTCGCGGCCTGGCGATCAATACGGGCGAACCCAACGGCGAGGAATTCCCCGCATTCACACATTTCTGGGTGGAGCGTCCAGCGCCCCGCGCCAAGGCCATCGTGATCTATGCCCTGCTGGAATCCGAATCCACCACGGGTGCGTATAAATTCACCGTGCAGCCGGGCATGGAAACCTTCACCGACGTTGAGTTGACGCTGTTTCCGCGCGCAGAGATGCGCGTGGTCGGCATCGCACCGCTGACTTCCATGTTTCTGTTCGATGAGACCAATCGCGGCCACCTGGATGATTACCGGCCCGAGGTTCACGATTCCGATGGCTTGCAAATCACCAGCAGGACGGGCGAGCAAATTTTCCGTCAGCTCGCCAATCCGGTAAGTTTGCAGGTGTCTACCTTTACGACGCAGCCGCCGATCGGTTTCGGTTTGGTACAGCGTTCACGCTCGCAGTCGGACTTTCAAGATTTCGATGCCCAGTATGAACGGCGTCCGAGTGCCTGGGTGGAACCGAAAGGTGAGTGGGGTCCGGGATCGGTGGAATTGGTGGAGATTCCGTCGGGCCGGGAAACCAATGACAACATCGTGGCTTTCTGGAGGCCCGCGCAGCCATTGACGCCCGGCCATCCGGCGCAATTTTCCTATCGGATTTCCTGGAACAATGAACCCGAACTGCCGAAGGGACTGGGCAGGGTGATGGCCACACGCTCGGGTGCCAGCATCGATCGTAAGCGCCGTGTCTTCGTATTGGATATCGTCGGCGCCGGAGAAAAGCTCGATGGCCTGCGCCTGGACCTGGCCGCCTCGAGCGGTAAGATTTCGAATGCCACGCTCACCTCCAACAGTGAACTTCATGGACTGCGCGCCAGCTTCGACATCGATCCGAACGATGCCGATCTGATCGAATTGCGCCTGCGCATCATGCGCGGCGATGTGCCCGTGAGCGAGACCTGGTTGTACCGATGGACGTCCAGCTGAATCCCGCCGTCAGCTTCGAGCGCCGCGCCTCGGCTGGCGGAATGCCGCCGGATGCGCCGCTGCGCATGCCCGCGCAGGATCTGCGCTACAAACCCTCGCACCGGGAGCGATACCGCATCGCCGGCGCGGTCTTGTATGCGCGCTTCATCCTGATCACCGTGACCTTGGGCGTGACGACGTATGGCGTATATCAGATGCTGCAGGCGGTGCGCTTTTTCAGCATGACCGTACTTCAAGGCATGATGATTTTCTTCTTCGCCGTGTCACTCGGGTGGATCGCTTTCGCGGCAGGCTCGGTGCTCGCCGGCGCCTCCAAACGTCGCGATCGCGTTCCGGCCCCGAATGGCGACGCAAAGGTTTTGACCGCCCTGGTCATGCCCATCTACAACGAAGACCCGACGCGCACCACGGCAGGTCTGCAAGCCATGGCCGAGGCTCTGCGAGCCATCGATGCGCACGCCGGATTCGAGCTCGTCATTCTGTCCGATTCGACCAACGCCGACGCCTGGGTCCGGGAGTCGGTCGGAGTGGATCGCCTGCGCTCCGTGCTCAGCGACTTCATGCCGGTGTGGTACCGGCGGCGTTGGAAAAACGTGGCCCGCAAGTCGGGCAATCTGGAGGATTTCGTCACGCGCTGGGGCGGCCGCTACGACTACATGATCGTGCTCGACGCGGACAGCCTGATCGATGCGTCAACGCTCAAGCGTCTGGTCGAGATGATGCAGGCCGACCCACGCTTGGGGATTCTGCAGACGGCGCCGCAGCTGATCGGTGCGAAAACTTTGTTCGGCCGCCTGCAGCAATTCGCCGCCTGCCTGTACGGGCCCATCATCACCCGCGGGCTCTCGGCCTGGTCGGGGGACAGCGGCAACTACTGGGGGCACAACGCCATCATTCGCATGGGCGCCTTCGCACAGAATTGTGGACTGCCGCTGCTCAAGGGCCGCAAGCCGTTCGGCGGGCATGTGCTGTCGCATGACTTCATCGAGGCCGCGTTGATCCGCCGGGGCGGCTGGAAGGTGCAGATGGCCACCGATTGCGGCGGCTCATGGGAAGAGTCGCCCCCCTCCTTGATCGATGTCGCGATCCGCGATCGTCGCTGGGCGCAGGGCAATTTGCAGCACATGAAGATCATCGGCGCCGCCGGCTTTCGTTTCACCAGCCGGATGCACCTGGGCGTGGGCATCATGAGTTATTTGTCCTCGCCGCTGTGGCTGATCATGCTGTGCATCGGTTTTGCCCTGTCCTTGCAGTCGCACCTGATACGGCCGGAATATTTCAGCCACGATTTCCAGCTGTTCCCCACCTGGCCGCGTTTCGACGTGGAACTGATGATGGCGCTGTTTTGGTTCAGCATGGCGGTATTGTTGATCCCGAAGCTGCTCGGCCTGATCCGCGCGTTGCTGTCGCCCAGAATCCGGCGCGGTGCCGGCGGTGTCATCGGCGTCGGCGCGAGCTTTCTGCTCGAGGCGGTTTTGTCGGCGCTGTACGCGCCGATTCTCATGGTGATCCAGTGCCGGTCCGTGTTCGAGGTTTTCCTGGGACGGGACTCCGGATGGAAACCACAGAGGCGGGATGCCGGCGGCACGAGTTGGGCGGAGGCGTGGCGATTTCATCACTGGCACATGTTGTCGAGCTGCGTCACGGCTGTGATCGCATATTTCCTGTCTCCATCGTTGCTGGCGTGGGTATCGCCGGCGCTGTTGGGTCTGTTTCTGGCCGTACCCTTGTCGCGCATGAGCGGCAGCGAGACCATGGGAAAACTCCTGTCGCGTTTCGCCTTGCTGCGCACGCCGGAGGAGCAGCAAACGCCGGCATTGGTGGCCCGCCGCGAACAGCTGGTGCGCGACAGCCAGCCGCTGCCGGAGGATGGCTTGCGCCATCTGGCACGTCACCGCGATGCACGGCTGACGCATATCAGCGGCAATCTGGCGCGGCCGGAAGATCCGCGCGGCCAACCGGACCCGCACATTTTTACCGCTGAACGAAAATTGCTGGATGCGCGCTCGCTCAACGAGGCGTTGCAATGGCTGACGCCGATCGAGCGCGTCGAGGTGGCCGCCGACGGACGTCTGCTCAATAAGCTGGCTCTTCTGCCGGACGCAGTCGAACCTTCCTTTTCGATTTAACCGCGCTGGCCTTACAGAGGATTCAACAATGCTTCGTCGACGCGAGATTCTAAAGGCTGCCGTGGCTCTTGCAGCGGGGCAACTCACCCATACGAGCCGGGCAGACGCAGCATCTGCCGCCATCAGCGGCACTGGACCCGCCAAAGCCTTTGACTACGCGTGGCTCAAGGGCCAGGCCCATTACCTGGCTTCGAACACCTATCAGGCGTCGACAGACGTGCTGCCGCCCGGCATGGCGCGCCTGAACTACGATCAGTATCAATCGCTGCGTTTCAAGACCGACCATTCGCTGTGGGCCGACGCCGGTACCGCATTCCGTCTGCAGTTTTTCCATGTCGGCCGCGGTTTTTCGCAGCCCGTGCATTTGTTCGAAGTCATCGACGGTCAGGCGCGCGAGATCGTCTATGACCCCTCGATGTTCGAATTCGAAAAGAGCGGAATTGACCCCGGTCAGATGAAGGATCACGCCGGCTTCGCCGGATTTCGGGTGCAATTCGTCACGGATTGGAAGGCGGACGTCGCCGCGTTCCTCGGTGCCGCCTACTTTCGCGCAGTCGGCGGGGATACGCGCCAATATGGATTGTCAGCGCGTGCGCTGGCCGTCGATACCGCTTTCCCGCGGCCCGAGGAGTTTCCGCGCTTCACGGCCTTCTGGTTCGAACGTCCGGCCAAAGGCTCCGGGACCATGACGCTTTTTGCGCTGATGGACTCCCCCAGCGTCTCCGGCGCGCTGCGCTTTCAAATCTCGCCGGGCGGCACGACCGTGATGGATGTCGACGCGGCCTTCTACCCGCGCAAGCCCATCGAACGTCTCGGCATCGCCCCTCTCACCAGCATGTTTTACTACGGCGAGAATGATCGCCGCGCGGTGAACGACTGGCGCCCCGAAATCCACGACTCCGACGGCTTGTCGATGTGGACCGGTGCCGGCGAATGGATCTGGCGTCCGCTGACCAATCCGGCGCAATTGCACTTCAACTCCTTTGCCGATGACAACCCACGCGGCTTCGGTCTGCTGCAGCGTGACCGCAACTGGGATCACTACCAAGACGACGGTGTCTACTATGACCGCCGTCCCAGCCTTTGGATCGAACCCAAAGGCGCCGGATGGGGCAAAGGCGCCGTGCAGCTGGTCGAAATACCGACGATCGATGAAACCTCCGACAACATGGTGGCTTTCTGGAATCCGGCCGAGAAGGCCAAGCCGGGGCAGGAAATGCTGTTCAGTTACCGGATGTATTGGGGCACGCGGATGCCGTATGAATCCGCGCTGGCGCAAACGATCGCGACCCGCACCGGCATCGGCGGCACGGTGGGTCAGAAGCGCCAGTACTATTCGTGGCACTTCGCGGTCGATTTCGCGGGAGGTGAACTGGCTGCCCTGGCCAAGGATGCCAGTGTCGAAGCGGTCATCACCACCACCTCCGGCACCACCGAGCATGTCACCGCCCACTACGTCGAAGAGTTCAAGGGCTATCGCGCGCTATTCGACGTCCGGCCGCCGGACGACAGCCTGGATGCCATCAATTTGCGCCTGTACCTGCGCATCGACGGCCGCCCATTGACCGAAACCTGGATCTACCAGTGGGTGCCTCCTTCGATCAAGGATCGTAAGGCGGCATTGACCTGACTGCGCATCACAAATTCATCACTCGCGGCTGGCTGGCCGCGCGGAAAATTACCCGGCAGGAATCTTCGCCGCACATTGAACTGAAGTTTCCGCGCCGAATTCGCTCAGCAATGCCATGGCTTCATTGGTGAGATCTTCATCGGGCATGCGCGTGCCGGCTTGCAATGCCGCTTCATACCGGTGCCGGCCCATGGCGCGGAGCAAAGTGGAATTTGCGCATTCATTGTGGCCCAACCAGAAACTGAACAGCGGCGACGCGGCGCGCTGACGCATTTTTTCGGCGCCGCTCAAAAACCTGCAGGCAACGTCGCTTCGACCCCGGATCGCAGCGATATAGGCGCAGCCTTCCATGGAACCGGCGATGCCGCGCAGATGACCGATTTCCAGCGCAGTGCGCAGAGCATCGTTCCATTGCACGGCCGCTGCCGGATAGTCGGCCATGCGAAACAGCGACAACCCGATGTACATGTCCACAAAATGGTGCTGGTGAAAATCGCTGCCCAAGGTTCGAATCGGCCTCAGGGTTTGCAGTGCCTGCTGCGTCTGATCGAAGGCCAGATAGCGCCAGCCGCGCACCAGTTCTGCCATGCTGTGAAGCAGATCGTCGCCTAACTGCCGGGCCGCATGCTCGACCACGCGCAAGTGGTGTTCCGCCTCTGTCAACATACCTTCGTGTATGACCCACATACCCATGTAACCGCTGCTATAACCCTCCGTCCATACATCCCCCAACTCCTGCGCGATGCTGATAGCTTCCCGCAACCACACATCCGGGTGCCGCTTGGGTCCGATGACTTCGCTGATGCCCATGCACATCAAGGCGATGGCGCGCTCGCGAGTACGCTCCGGCGGCCCTGCCGCAAGCGCTCGGTTACATAGCCGCCGCGCAAAGATGCCCTCCCCACGGGCTTTGAAATACACGGTAAGCAGACCCACGATGCGCAACGCCACCCGAGGAACATTGGCGGGCCCGGTCGCGTATTCGGAAGCGGCCTCGATATTGCCGTGCTCCCGCGTCAGTACCGAGATCCACAACAACATTTTTCCTTCCAGAATGCCTTGGTGCGCCGATTCAGCCAGCTGCAGGACGAAAGCCATGTGCGCATCGCGCGCCTTCTTTTCCTCTCCCAGCAACCCCAACTGCTCCAAGGCGAATTCTCTTACAGTTTCGAGCAGACGGTAGCGCGGCGGGCTTGCGCCCGGATCCACACTTACCAGTGACTTCTGCACCAGGCCCAGCAGCAGATCAACCGCGTTTTCTTCGCTGCAGCCAAAGGCCGGCGCCAAGTTGATCACGGCATCCACCGACCATCCCTGCACGAACACGCCAAGCCAAGACAGCAGACGCTGCTCATCGGGCGATAGCAACGCGAAACTCCATTCCAGCAGAGCCACCAGATTTCGATGCCGTTGATCGCGTCCGGCTGCCGAATCCGCCAAAAACCTAAAGCGCTGATTGAGGCGCTCCAACACTTGTTCGGGGGACAACAAGGCGAATCGAGCTGCCGCGAATTCGAGTGCCAGCGGCATGCCGTCCAGGCGTTCGCAAATACCCACGACCGCCGGCGCATTGACGAGGGTGATATCGAAATCGGCGTGCAAATCTCTGACGCGCTGCAACAACAGCGACACCGCCGCTGCGGATTCGACTTCCTTGAGTTCCGCGGCATCAGATGGATGGGTGATGGCCGGAAGCTGCAACGGTGGCATGCGCAGAATGCGCTCGCCGACGAAATTCAGTTGCTGTTGTGACGTGACGAGAACCCGCGGATGCGTCGTGTTACGCAACAGCTCAATGACGATGGAACCTGTATCGACAGAAATACGATCGCAGTTATCCAGCAACAGCAGCAACCGACGCCCGGCCAGTATTTGCGAGACCCTCTCGATGAGTTCGGAGCGGCTCGCCGGAGCGATCGACAGTGAAAACGCCAAAGCCTGCAGCCATTGCTCCGCCCTGTGTAGGGGCGCCAAATCGAAGAACCACACCCCGTCAGGATAGTTTTTGCCTTGCTGATGGGCAAAAGCCAGGGCGCACTGGGTCTTTCCCATGCCGCCGGATCCCAGCACCGTGACCGAGCGCCCTTCGCCAAGCAAAGTCTCGATTTGGCTGAGCTCCCTCTCGCGGCCGATCAACGACTGCAGCGGTGACGGCAGTCGCACCGAGGCCGGCGGTCCGAAGCGCGCGCGGCGGTCGACGGCGACGGATACGGCCTTCTCCACCGGCCCTATGTACCGGTAACCCGTCCCATGCACGGTTTGTATGCACCGCGGCGTATCGACTTCGTCGCCAAGCGCGCGGCGTGCCAGGGCGATGACCCTGTTGAGCGTCGAGGGTGTTACATAGCGATGCCCCCAGACGGCATCGAGCAGCATATCGCGCGTCAGAAGCTCTCCGGGCCGCGCTAACAACTGCATCAGCACTGCAAAGACCTTGGGCTCGAGTACGTATTCCTTTCCCGCGCGCGTGAACTTGCGGTTTACGGAGTCGATTTCAGAATCGCCGCTACGGTAAATGACCCGATCCACTCAGTCTCCCTCAAGACCTCACGATTCCCTCACGGGTGGGCATGGATTCCGTCACCGACGACACCTAGATTGCCTCGGTCGATGAACAGCGACAAGGGAATTTACTGAACCAATCAAGGAGCATCACATGAAAGGTAAATCGTTTTTGTTACGCTTCACCGGAATAGCTGCAACGCTGGCCCTTGGAGCGGTTTTCGCACAGGAGGCCAGCGCCGGCTGTGCCCAGATCACGATGCCGGTAAAATCTGCCTGGCTGACGCCCGGCGAATTCTTCGGCGGCGCCAAATTGAAGTTTGTCAGCGACGAGGAAGACTACGCACCGTCGTTTCTGATGGCGCCCATCGTTGGCCTGTGGTCGTTCAAATATATCTCCAGCGGCAATACCAAGAATCCAGCGCCGATCAACTTTCGCGACGGTGTGACGCTGGATCACGGCAACACCATTTTCTTTGCCGATGGCAACGAAATCACCTATTCGGGAATGCGTGATCCGACGACCGGCGCGACTTGCCTGGGCATTTGGAAGCGCACCGGCGAATTCACTTATGAACTAAACCACATCGGCCTGTCGTGGAATCCGCCCGGCAATGCCATGAACGCGCCCGTCGGCGAAGGCGGTCCTGCCTTCATCAAGCAGGTCATCACCATCTCCCCAAGCGGCAACAACTACGGTGGTTACTTTCAGATCAGGCAGCTGCTGCCGGACGGCATCACCTTGGCAACTCCCGCCCCAATCGTGGGGAAGATCGTAGCAACACGCGTAAACATCAACACGAACACGCAGGTGCTGCCGTGATCTAGGAATCTTTTCAGTTTGAACAAGCCCTCCCGATCGGGAGGGCTTTTTTGCCGGCCGCGCCTAGCCGGCCGCGCCGAGCGCCACGATGTGCTCGCGGCCGGAGACCACTGTGCCGCCGGGCTTCTCGACGGTCACCGCGAATGCCGCAGGCTGGCGAACCATCAACGTCGAACGAATGGGAATGACGACTTCATTGGTGTTGGCAGGCACGTCAAACACTCCGCCGTCGACGGGGTAGCGCTTGTCGCGGCTGCCGTCGAAAATCCAGATCTGATACTGATGAATGGAAGGATCATTGGCAGCCAGTCCGCTGAAGTGCATGTAGCCGCGTTGTGTGGCCGGGTCCCATACGACGTCGCCGCTCATGCCGGCCGAGCCGGGATCCTTGGTGCCACCGAGCGTAATTTTGATGGATCCCTCTTTGGCCATCAGCGCCGCCCGCTCTTCCGCAGGCGTGGGCGGCAAAACCGGTTTCGGAGCCGGGGCAGCCACGGACGGGGGCGGTGTCGGAAGCTGAGCGACCGGCGGAGTGGTGGCGATGGGCTCTCTCATCCAGCCAAACACCGCCAGAACGAGACAGGCAGCCGCAGCGAGCCAGCCGTAAACCGCGTTTCTGCCGCGCGATGCCGGAGGTACCCGCTCCAGCGAGGCCGCCGCGCGCGCAGCCTCCAAAGTCGCAATCTTCCGGTCGGCGGCGGCGGCAGTAGGCTGTGCAGCAGGACGCAGGTCCGCAAAGTGCCGCATGGCATCGGCGGCAACACGCTCAGCCACATAGTCGGGCATTGCCTGCGCGTTGGTGCTTCCCGCCAGAGCAAGCGCTGCGGCCGCGCGCTCGAAGTCGCGCCGCCACCGGCTCGCGACCGGATTGTCCAAAACGTCGAGTTCACGCTGCTCGGCCGGCGACAAGCCATCCGTGACTTGCTTGATCAGCAAATCCTGCGTGGCTTCGTCGAGCGGATTTTGCGGACGTTGCGCCATCAGATACTCGCTGATACGCCTTCGGCATCGATGTTCATCAACTCGCGCACCTTGATCAAACCCCTCCGCATGAACGATTTCACTGTACCCAACGGCATGCTCAGCCGAGTCGCGATTTCCGACTGGCTCAGGCCATGCAACAATCCCAACTCCAACACTTGCCGCTGCTCGGGACGCAACTCCGCCAGCGCTTGCGCAGCCTGCTCGGCCTCGACAGAGATCTCTGAAGCGGTGCCGGGATCGGCCCAGGCAATTGCCTCGAGCGACTCCACGGGGTCCATGGGCGGTTCGGCGCTACTCTTTCGCAGCCGGTCGATGACGCGACGCCGGGCAATCATCGCTATGAAGACCTTGTCAGAGCCTTGCGATGCATCGAAGCGACCTGCGCTGCGCCAAATATCCAAGAAGATTTCCTGCGTCGCATCTTCGGCGTCCGCAGGCGTGCGCGACAGACGACGCGCAATACTCCACACCAGCGGACCGTACTCCCGCATGCAGTCACGCACGGCGGCGGAATCGCCGCTGGCTATGCGTTGGAGCATGGACAGACTCATCAATTACCTTGAGTACATATTCGTGGCGGATGCAAGGGTGGATTCAACCAGTTTATCGGTTATATGCCCCATTTTAGCGCGATTCATGGCGACGCGGCCTCCTTAATGGTAAATCGGGGTGCTTATGGGCCTGCTTTGCCCTTGGAGCGATGAAAGTCAAACCTTCGCAGTTTCCAACTGCCGTTCGGCCTCGAGCACCATGCGCCGGGCGTACTCCGCCGTGGGCACCTCGCCGATGCGGACCTCCTTGATGAGTTTCAGGTGATCCTTGTGATCGCGCCGATACTTTTCATCCCAAATCTTGGTGTAGCCGTAGGCGCCGTTCCAGTATGCACCGCTGGCGTGATACACGAACTTGTGCTTGAGGATGGCGGCAAAATAGTCGTGCTTGGACAGCCGGCGAATGTACTTGCCGTCCTCCGGCGGAAAGGGCTTGTAAGGCTTGAAGATGAAGCCGCCCACCTCGTTGTAATGCGCCCGCGTGGTCACCGAGAACCAGCCGCCGGTAGGACCAATCTGAAGAGTGCTATTGCCGTTGGTCTTTTCCGTGTATGAGCCAGGCTGCTTTTTTGCGCCGGTGGTGTAGGCGTCTTGTACGACGTTCATGGCAAGGAATCCAAGCCGCGGAAAGCGCTCGAAGGCATCGACCGCGGCCCGATCCCATCCCCGCGATAAGGCCAATATGTCGTCATCCATGTCCACCAGATACTTGAAACGCGCCTGCAGAAATCCCAACGCGTAGGCATTGGTGCCGAAATTGCGATCGAGCCGGAAGTGCCGCACGCGGCCGGCGTGCCGCTTCTGCAGCCCTTGGCACATCTCATCCGTGCCATCCTCGCTGGCGTTGTCCATGATGAAAAGTTCGAACGGCAGTTCCGTATTCGAGACCACCGCGTCGACGGCACAGGCAAGGAATTCCTTGCGGTTGCGGGTTGCCACGACCAACGTAAAGCCGTGTTCCGCAGCGGTGTTGCGGCTTTTTTGCCGGGCAAACTTCCAATGATAGGCAATGCGCGGGATGGCGTTGTTCTGCGGCAGCAGCTCTTGCAGAGCAGTACGCAGAGATTGCAGATTCGGCAGCATGGTTCTGCATTGTAAACCGGCTTGGGCGCCAATCCTGCTTAGGCGCTAAGATGGGCGCGTGAATCAAAACCGAGCACGAGTGGTGATCATCGGCGCCGGCTTCGGCGGCCTCGAAGCGGCGCGCGCCCTGAGCAAGAGCGAGGCCGACATCACGCTCATCGATCGGCGCAATTTTCATTTGTTCCAACCCTTGCTCTACCAAGTGGCCACGGCTGCCCTGTCTCCGGGAGACATCGCCTGGCCGACCCGCTCGATATTCAAGAATCGAAAGAACGTGCACGTGTTGATGGCCGAGATCACCGGCGTGGACACCGTCGCGCGCACGGTCACCGACGGGGTTGCGGTGATCCCCTATGATTTTCTGATCGTTGCCACGGGAGCGGCGCATTCCTATTTCGGTCACGACGAATGGTCGCAATTCGCCCCCGCCCTCAAGACCGTCGATGATGCGTTGAAGATCCGCGAGCGTTTGCTGCTGACATTCGAACGTGCCGAGCTGGCCACCGATGCCGAAGAACGCAAGAGTTCGATGACAACGGTGATCGTGGGTGGGGGCGCCACGGGCGTGGAAATGGCCGGTGCCATTGCCGAGCTCGCGCATCGTACCCTGCAGGGAGAGTTTCGCCAGATCGAACCTGACAAGACCCGCATCGTGCTGATCGAGGGGGGTCCCCGCATTCTGCCGACCTTTCCCGAACACATGTCTGAGATTGCGCTCCGCTCCCTGCAATCGATGCGGGTGGAAGTGCGTACCGGCTTTTCGGTGACCGATTGCAACCCACGTGGTGTGGCGCTGTCCGATGGCGGACACATCGACGCAGCCACCGTCATCTGGGCGGCGGGGGTGGCCGCCTCTCCCGCCGGGGCCTGGCTCGGCGCAGCGCGCGATCGCGCCGGCCGCGTCGAAGTGATGCCGAACCTAACGGTGAAGGGCTTTCCTGAAATCTACGTCATCGGCGATACCGCCACGGTGCGCGGCAAAGGCGAACGGCCGGTGCCCGGGGTGGCGCCCGCCGCGAAGCAGATGGGTCAGTACGTGGGCAGGGTGCTGGCTGCGAAGCTTCTCGGCCGGGAGGTTGCGGCGCCGTTCGTCTACCGAAATCTGGGCAATCTGGCAGCCGTCGGGCGCAAGTCGGCGCTGGTTTCGCTGGGACGTTTCGAACTCAGCGGCTTTTTCGGCTGGCTGTTCTGGTGCGTAGCCCACATTTGGTTCTTGATAGGTTTCCGCAGCCGCGTGGTCGTCACGTTCAGCTGGATCTGGAGCTACGTGACGTCCAAGCGCGGCGCGCGTCTGATCTCCGACCGCGACTGATCTGACCATGGATCCTACTTCGGGATCTTGAGCGTCTGCATGCGCTGGGTGTCACCCAGCGGGCGGCGCAGCTCGCTTTCGCGTTGCAGCTGCGGCAGGCCGCGCTTCGGATTCAAAATGATCCAGCGCCATTCATTGAGCTGATGCTTGAGCAAGGGCAGCAGCGAGCGCTGCGACCCTGCCAGGTCTTCGCTGCGCGACGGCAATGTCGAGCAGTACAAATCGAAGTACTGGGTATAGAGCTGCTCGTAGTGCTGCATGGGGTCGATGAAAGTGTCGTCGAGGATCAATTCGGCGCCGACGTGATGAGTGCACATCAAACTGCAGGCTTTGCGCAGATAGAGGGCATGTTCCGCGACAACGGCTTCTTCGTACACACGTGACGGATAAAAGTGCGTGATGATATGACGGCGCTCTTGGCTGCGCGTATTGTGCTTTTTCAAATATTCGAACAATGCCTTGCCGTGTATCAGCCGCAGCGCCATGTGGCGCAGCGCCGCCGCCTGGTTGCGCAGCGCGGAGAAGTCGGCCACTTGGCGCATCAAGCTGGAGTGATCCAGTTCCCATGAATTCCAGTTCGCGGGCGTGGAGAGGATACGCTCCGCAATCTCGTGTTCCTTCACGTCATCGCTGCGCAGCGCGGCCTGGACGCGTTCGCTCGAGACGTGCATGAGCCTTGCATGACTGATTGCGCTGCGCTGCATGGGGCTCCTCCTGTGACGCGGGTTCGATATCGCGGAATATGTAACGGCATTTTAGGCGAGACGCCAGCTTATGTTGAGCCGTCGCCGATGGGAGACGTCGGACAGCTGAAGGTTTTTCACGTGTAGGACAACGATTAACGCATCTGAAGCAGCGCTCGGCCCACCGCTGCAGATCGGACAACTTCTAGCGGATTTCTGCGCCGGACCCAAAGATATATTTCAAAATGAGCATGGCAGCCGCCCTGTGAACTTGCGGCCCGTGTGATTGGCGACGCGCGCAAGGTGTGAGGACGTTCAATATTGCCGCGACAGGAGCCAATTTGCCAAGCAACGGAGCGACTCAGCCCGCTCGCCAAAGGGCATCAATGCATGAATCGCCTGACTATGCAGCAAGCGCACCCGCTGTTGCGACGCTGAGATGCCAATGATCGCCGGGTGCGTCGGCTTGTCGCGCTCGCTGTCCGCACCGGTCGCCTTGCCCAGCATGGAGGCGTCCCCGGTCACATCCAGAAGATCGTCTTGAATTTGGAACGCCAGCCCGACCGCGTTCGCGAAGCGGGTCAACGCGGCATATAAATTTGGATCCAGTGAGGGAACGCACTCAGCCGCCATCAGCACGCTGGCGCGGATCACCGCGCCCGTCTTGCGTGCGTGCATGTCTTCCACCTGGCTGATGTCGAGCTTCATGCCCTGCGCGCCCAGATCTATGGCCTGGCCGCCCGCCATCCCGAAGGTACCGATGGCCTGCGCGAGCATATCAATCAAGCGCAGCCGAACCAGCGGCGAATCCGGCAGTTTCGGGTCGCGGGCGAGCAGCTGGAAAGCCAGGGGTTGCAGCGCATCGCCGACCAATAATGCCGTAGCCTCGTCGTAGGCGATGTGACAGGTGGGTCGTCCACGACGCATGTCATCGTCGTCCATCGCGGGCAAGTCGTCGTGAACCAGCGAATAGACATGCACCAATTCAATGGCGCAGGCGGCCGCCTCGACGTCATCTTCAGACAGCCCCAGTGCCCTCGCGGTGGCAAACACGAGTGCCGGCCTGATGCGCTTGCCGCCGCCGAGCACGCTGTAGCGCATGGCGCCATGCAGGCGCGCGGGGATTACATCGCTTTCGGGGAGCCGGGCTGCCAACGCACTTTCCATCCGCAAACGCCAGGTCTGCAGCTGGGCGCCGAAATCCTCGATGTTTACCAACGTGTCCGCGTTCCCGGACTCTTCTTCTCGCACCACAGACGCCGACGTTCTCGCGTCGCTCACGAACTCCGGCTCACGCGCCCGATTTCGCTGACCGGAACCGCGGTCACGGCCGCGTATCGCGACCCGCCGTCGGTGTATTTGAAGGGCAATTCCGGCGCCATGGGTCCCGTAACCTTCGGGCCGCGCAGCGAAGTCAGCAGGGCCTTGATCGGGTGGCTGAACGCGTCATTGACGGCGGTGCCCTCGAAGCCGCAATGCGCCATGCAGTTGTCGCAGCGCGGATTCTTGCCGACGCCGTACTTGTCCCACTCGGTGTCGTTGATCAGTTCCTTGAATGTCGCAGCATGACCTTCATCCGACAACAGATAGCAGGGCTTCTGCCACCCGAACACGTTATATGTCGGATTGCTCCAAGGCGTGCATTGATAAGTCTGGTTGCCGGCGAGGAAGTCCAGGAACAGGGACGAGTGATTGAACGACCACGCGGGCTTGCCGGCAGGACGCTTGCGGCGGCTGAAGATGTTCCGGAACAGCTGCTTGCTGGCATGCCGGCCGAGGAACACATCCTGGCGCGGCGCATGGTGGTAGCTATAGCCGGGCGAAACGGTGATGCCTTCGACGCCGAGCGCCATTGCGGTGTCGAAAAACTCCGCCACATCCTGCGGGTCCTCGCCGTTGAACAGCGTGCAATTCACCGTGACCCGAAAACCCTTGGAGCGGGCCAGCTCGATTGCCGCCACAGCCTTCTCGAACACGCCTTCCTGACATACCGATTCGTCATGGCGATCCTTATTGCCATCGAGATGAATCGAGAAGGTCAGATAAGTCGACGGCTTGTAATCGTCAATGTGCTTGGGAAGAAGAATCGCGTTCGTGCACAGGTACACGAACTTTTTCCGCGCCACGATGCCTTCGACAATCTGCGGCATCTCCTTGTGGATCAACGGCTCGCCACCGGGTATCGACACCATCGGAGCACCGCATTCATCGACGGCCCTCAGCGCGTCGGCGACGCTCACCCGCTTTTGCAGGATTTCCTTGGGGTAGTCGATCTTGCCGCATCCCGAGCAGGCGAGATTGCATTGGAACAGCGGCTCCAACATCAAAACCAGGGGATAGCGCTTGTCGCCGGTCAGCTTGCGACCGGCGATATATCGAGCGACCTTGTACATCTGCAAAAGTGGTATAGCCATGCGGCTATATTACCAAGGACAGTACCGCTGGGCGATGGTCGCGCCAAATTCGGGCCCATTCCAACATAAACCATGGGGTAAAGGTCCGGCCGCCCGTGGCCGCGAACTCCTCCTGGAGAGCCTGGGGGCTCACCCAGCGCCAGTCGTTGATTTCCGCGGTGTTTATGACCGGCGCCTCGGCCGTGCGGCCGATGAATACGGAACACAGTTCGTTCTCCGCTCCGGTTGCATCGAACTGCGCCTGATACTGGAATTTGAACAAGTACTGCAAGGGGCAGTCGATCCCCAGCTCTTCTCGCAAGCGCCGCTTTGTCGCAATTTCCAGGGTTTCGTGGCTGCGCGGGTGGCTGCAGCAGCTGTTGGACCAATACAGCGGCCACAGCCGTTTGCCGGGAGATCGCTGTTGAATCAGCAGATCCCCGCTATCATTAAAAATCAGCAATGAGAAGGCCCGATGCAATATGCCGCGGCCTGCGTGACACGCGGCCTTGTCCAGATATCCAACGCTTTGATCCCGTTCATCGACGAGAATCAGGGCGTCGGCACCTTTATCGTCAAATGCATCCATAACTCAAGCGCACCAGCTTAGAACTCGATTTTTTTGAAACTTTTTCAATCACATCACAGCCGCGAGCGTAGCGCTAGCGGCCCGACCGATGCCGACCCTGGTTAAGATGGCGTGCGTCCATTGCCCGGCTGATGCAGCGAGGATTTTTTGCATGTCATCGATTCGTATCTGGCACACCTATCTTGGGATGATGCTGGCGCCCAGCATCATTTTCTTTGCGCTCACGGGATTGGTGCAGATTTTCAACCTGCATGAGGCGCATGACGGATACAAGCCGGCCGCTCTGATCGAAAAGCTGAGTGCCGTACACAAGGACCAGGTCTTCGAAGCCAAGCGGCACGAGGCTGAAGCGGCCGAACCGCCCGAGCCGGCCACGGCGCAGCCCAAGGCGCCGCGGCGCTCGATGATCGGCACCTATGCGCTGAAGTGGTACTTTGCACTCGTCGCCCTCGGACTCGGCGTGTCGACGGGATTCGGAGTCTGGATGGGCTTGAAAGTACCGGTGCGCAGGCGAACGAATCTTTGGTTGCTTGCATTGGGCACTGCGTTGCCTGTTGTGCTCACCATCCTCAGTTAGTGAGCAAGTCTGCCGTTGGCGCGAAACCAGGCGATGGCGTCGGCGAACGCGGCTTGCGGCGGCCGCCACGAATAACCCAGTTCCCGCACGGCCTTGGCGCTGCTGAAGAACATGATTTTGCGCGACATGCGCACGCCTTCCAGCGTCAGCCGGCCACTGCGGCCCGTCAGTTTGGCGATCCCTTCCGCGACGTATGCCATGGGCAAAACCAAACCATACGGCAGCCTCAACCTCGGCGGCTGTGCCCCCACCTGCGCCGATATCATGGTGAGGATCTGGCGCAGAGTCATGTCCTCGCCGCCGAGTATGTAACGCTCGCCCACCCGGCCGCGCTCATAAGCCAACAAATGTCCGGCAGCCACGTCGTCGACGTGCACGATGTTCAATCCGGTATCGACGTAGGCCGGCATGCGCCCGGCTGCCGCGTCCAGCACCAACTGCCCCGTCGGCGTGGGCTTGATGTCGCCTGGCCCAACCGGCGTCGAGGGACTGGCCATGACCACCGGCACGCCCTGGTCCGCCGCGGCCCTGACCACTTGCTCTGCGAGAAATTTCGAGCGTTTGTAGTGACCGATCATGTTTTCCAATGCGACGGGGGTCGACTCATTGCCCGGCGTACCGTCCGCAGGAATGCCAACGGTCGCCACGCTGCTGGTGTAGACGATGCGCCGTACGTTGGCGCGCTGCGCCGCCGTCAGGACATTGCGGGTTCCCTCGACGTTGTTGTGATACAGCTGCGCCGGATCGCGCGCACCCAGGCGATAGTCTGCCGCCACGTGGAAAAGCGCTTCACAGCCTTGCGCCGCGCGTTCCAGGGATTTCGCATCGGTGAGATCGCCGCTCACGGCCTCGACGTTGAGATCGCGCAGATTGGTGCGATCCGAACTTGGGCGCACCAATACGCGCACGCGAAAATGATGCTGCAACAACGCCCGGGCGACGGCCGCACCCACGAATCCCGTGGCGCCCGTCACCAGCGCTTTCATGAATCCGTGTCGAGCGGGGCGAGCGCGCCGGTTTCGGCAATCGCTCGAAGCGAGCGCATCGCCGTGCGATAACGCTGCGACAAACGGATCAAAGGCTTTATCTGTCCGGGCGCCAGCAGCAGGCCCGCGATCAGGCGGCCGATTCTCACACGCCCGGCGCGGCTTGCTGCCACGACGGCCCCCGGTAGAACGTCGGCCGCTGTATCGACGATGACGCGCACGGCAATGAACGGCAGGCGCGCAGCGGCGGCCACCTCCGCAACCGCCGCGCTCTCCATGTCGACCGCAACGGCGCCGCTGCTCCGGTAAGCGGCCGCCTTTGCAACGACGCTGTCGATCGCCACTGCAGAGGTGAGCAGGGGTCCTTCGGTTACGGCCCGTGATGAACTGACCGCCGCCGCGATGCGTTCGCGCCAGGACCGGCAGGTGACGAAGCGGGGTCCGGAGGGCGATATCAACTCGCCCGGCAGCACGATGCAGCCGGCTTTCAAGGCGGGATCCAGACCGCCGGCCATACCGAAGGTCATCAGTGCCGTAACGCCGTCATCGACCAAGGCTTTCGCTGCCGATTGCGCGCCTTGGTAACCGATGCCGCTGATGGCCAATCGCGAACCGCTCAATGTGGCCAACTCTTCGAAGGGGCTGGTGTCGCTGCTGCGCATCGAGGGGCCCAATGCACGCGCCTCGGCCGATAAGGCCGCGACCACGCCCGCGCCCGCGCCGGTCAATGAGCGGTTCCGCGCCGCGTGAGAGTTCGGTAAGCGCTCAGGGCCCACAATGGGAAGTAGGCAGAATAACCGTGATAGCGCAGGTAGAACACCCTTGGGAAACCCGGAGCCGTGAAGCTCGGATCGTGCCAGAGGCCATCTGCCTTGCGGACACTCAGCAGAAAGTCGGCGCCACGGCGAACGCTGTCGGAAGCTGCTTCGCCGGCGGACATCAATGCCAGCATGGCCCAGGCCGTTTGATAGGCAGTGCTGGCCATGCGGCCGGACTTCATCTGTGCGTAGCTGTCGTTGCTTTCGCCCCAACCCCCATCGGCGTTCTGACGCTGCTTGAGCCAGCCCACTGCACGTCGTACCACCGGCTCCTCGGGCGAAACATGTGCTTGAGCCAGCGCCATCAATACCGACCAAGTTCCGTAAATGTAATTCGTGCCCCAGCGTCCGAACCAGGAACCATCCTCTTCCTGTTCGGAGCGCAGGAAATCCAAGGCCCGCGCCAACGCCGGGCGATCCTCGGATCGGCCGATGCGCGCCAGCACCGTCACGACCCGCGCAGTCACATCGCTGGTGGGCGGGTCGAGCAGCGCGCCGTGATCGGCAAAGGGAATCTTGTTCAAGTAGTAGCTGGTGTTGTCCGCATCGAAGGCCGCGAATCCGCCATCGCTGCTTTGCATTCCCACCAACCAGTCCAATGCGCGCAGCACACTCTCGGAGTAACGGCCCGCATCGCGCGACTGGTGCATGGCCCAAGCCACCACGGCGGTGTCGTCCAGATCCGGGTAGTAATCGTTGGCGAATTGAAACGCCCATCCGCCGCCTTTCAATCCGGGACGATTCACCCGCCAATCGCCGGGCTCATCCAGCAGCTGCTTGGATTTCAGCCAATCCAGGGCTTTGGTCGCGGCAGCGCGCGACAGCTCGTCGCCGGTTTCCAGCATGGCGAGGCTGGCCAGCGCGGTATCCCAGATCGGCGATACACAGGGCTGGCAGTAGGCGCTGGTCGGACCTTCAACCACCAGATTCTTCAGTGCCTTCTTGGCGGTGAGCAGACGAGGATCATCCTGCGCATAGCCCAAGATCACCATGGCTTCAACGGCATTGACCATTGCCGGGAAAATGGCGCCCAAGCCATCCTCACCGTTGAGCCGCTCGATGAACCATGCTTCTGCCCTGGCGGTGGCGCGCTCGCGCATGGCCTCGGGAATCAATGGATCGATCATTCGTCCCATCCGATCGAACATCAGAAACAGCTGGGTCATCAAGCCGGGGCGGCGGAAATAATCGCGCTCCTTTTCGGGGGGCGTGACGAACAACTCGCGGATGTCGACGTTGCGCGGGTTTTTCGCGACCGGCTTGCGGGTGCACAGAATGAACAGCGGCACCATCACCGTGCGCGACCAGTAGGCGACTTTGTCCAAGTGGAAGGGAAACCACTTCGGCAGCAGCATGATCTCGACCGGAATATAAGGCACGCCGCGCCATGGCAATTGGCCGAACAGGGCCAATGCGATGCGCGTGAACACGTTGACGGTGGCCGCGCCGCCGCGATCGAGAATGGCCTTGCGCGCCTTCTGCATGTGCGGCGCCTGGAGGCTGTCGCCCGCCAGCTTCAACGCATAGTAAGCCTTGACCGTGCAGCTGATATTGAGCTCACCGTTGTGATACAGCGGCCATCCGCCGTGCTCACCCTGGCGCGCGCGAATGTAGTTGCAGAGCTTCGCTTCCAGCGGCGCATCGATTTCGTCCAGGAAGTGCATCATCATGATGTACTCCGACGGAATGGTGCAGTCCGCTTCCAGCTCGTAGAGCCAATATCCCCGCTCGTGTTGATGGCCGATCAATGCATCGCGTGCTTCCGCGATGGCGCGATCCAGCGGCGAGTCGCTGAACTTCTTCAGCGAATGCGCAACGATCCCCGGCTCCAGCGCGGGGTCTTTCAGAACCCGCCTGGTCGAACTCTTCGGTGATGAGGTCACGAGCCAGAGCCCCCGTAGGAGCGCCGCATGGCATGCTCGGGTTCGCGCTCAGGGCTCCATTCGGCTTCGCCGCTTTTCACCAGCGTGGGCTTGGGTCGGCGCAGCTCGGCGATGCGCGCCAACGGGACGCCGCGCGCAGCCAGGGCGAACAGCCGTCTCAGCATCCGATCGTTGCTCACAAATAAGTTGGTCATCACCACCGTCGTGCTCACTGCCGAGCGCTTCACCTTGACCTGCGTACCGGACGTAAACCCCGGATTCCGCGCAATTTTCCGAAGCGTGAGTATGGCCAATCCGATCGCCCAGAGGCAAAAACGACGGATGCCTTTTTCCTTGCCGGGGATTAATAATGTGTAATCCAAGGCGTTTCGCAGGTGCGCATGAGCAATTGCAACCAACTCGCGCATGCCTGCGTCGAATCGCGCGTCATGGCACTGCGCCGACAACTGCTCCAAATCGACGCCATGGCGGGTGAATAATTCCTGCGGCAGCCAGCAGGCGCCGCGGCTGCGGTCTTCCCAAACATCCTTCAGAATGTTGGTCATCTGCAGCCCCTGCGCGAACGAGGCAGCCAGGGCGCCGAGCTGCGCGCGGCGAATCGCAATGTCGGGCGAATACTCGCAGAACAAATCGGTCAGCATTTCGCCGACCACGCCCGCGACGTAGTAGCAATAGTCATCGAGGTCGCTGCAGCGTGCCAAACCTCGCAGGCTGGCGTTGAATTGAAAGCGCGGCATGCCATAGCACATCAGCTCGACGCAGCGTTGAATGGCGGCGCGCTGTGCAGAGCCCAAGCCGGCAGTCACCCGCATGACGCGGTCCATGTTGGCCACCAGATCGCGCTCGGTCGCGAGGGTTCGGTCCGTCAGGCGCTGCTCCAGATCCTGGGCCAGAGCCTTGGGGTCTCCGCGGCCGGCAACGATGGCACTGAAGCGTTGCAGGTACTCCAGGGTCTCCGGCGGCGTCAGCGCCGGTTCGTCTTCGATAGTGTCGGCGATGCGACATAGCAGATAGGCGCTGGTGATCGGGACGCTCAGGGCCGATGGCAATTGCGGGATGGTCAGCGCGAAGGTCCGTGACACATGCGGCAGAATCTCGTCCTGGTAGGCCTGGTCTGAACTGACCGATTCCATGCTTGAGTATCTCGGAAACAGGTAAAGATAGCATCATGTCAGCGGGTTAGCTTTGGTGCAAATCCGCAACATCTACCTCAGTCCATTGCCACCACCCGGGTGCCGCAGTATAAACTGGCTTGATATGGAAGCTCAGACTGCCGGTTATCCCCTGCTCGAAAGCATCAATTCGCCGGCCGACCTGCGGCGCCTGCCGCTGGCCAAACTACCGGATTTGGCCCATGAATTGCGGCAGTTCTTGATTCACAGCGTCGCCACACGGGGAGGGCATTTTGCCGCCGGCCTGGGCACGGTGGAGCTGACCATAGCCCTCCATTATGTGTTCCATACGCCGGATGACCGCCTGGTCTGGGACGTCGGGCATCAGGCTTACCCCCACAAGGTATTGACCGGCCGGCGGGGCAAGCTGCACACCATAAAGCAGCATGACGGCCTTGCACCCTTTCCCACCCGCAGCGAGAGCGAGTATGACACCTTCGGTGTCGGGCACTCCAGCACCTCCATCAGCGCGGCGTTGGGCATGGCCGTCGCGGCGGCGCAACGCAACGAGAACCGTCGGGTCGTGGCCATCATCGGCGACGGCGCATTGACCGCCGGCATGGCTTTCGAGGCGCTGAATCATGCAGGCTCTTCGCCGACCGACCTTCTGACCGTGCTGAACGACAATGACATGTCGATCTCGGAGAACGTCGGGGCGCTTTCGAATTATCTGGCGCGCGCCCTGTCGGGCAAGATGTACTCGCACCTGCGCGAAAGCGGCAAGAAGGTGCTCCGGCAAATGCCCACGGTATGGGAACTCGCGCGCCGTTCCGAAGAACACCTCAAAGGGATGGTATTGCCCGGCACGTTGTTCGAGGAAATGGGATTCAACTACATCGGCCCCATCGACGGACACGATGTGAAGGCCTTGGTGACGACGCTGCAGAACGTCAAGAAACTGCACGGCCCGCAGTTCCTGCACGTGGTGACGCGCAAGGGCAAAGGTTACGCACCTGCGGAAGCCGATCCGATCAAGTGGCATGGTCCGGGTCCTTTCGACCCCGCCAGCGGCATGATTTTCAAGGAGGTTGCCACCGGACCGTCCTATTCGCAGATCTTCGGCAAGTGGGCCTGTGACATGGCGGAGAGGGATCCGAGCTTTTCGGTGATCACGCCTGCGATGCGTGAAGGCTCCGGCTTGGTCGAATACTCGAAGCGCTTTCCGCAGCGCTATTTCGATGTCGCCATCGCCGAACAGCATGCGGTGACCTTCGCGGCCGGGCTTGCTTGCGAGGGCCTGAAACCGGTGGTCGCGATTTACTCGACTTTCTTGCAGCGCGCCTACGATCAGCTGATTCACGACGTGGCTCTGCAGAATCTGCCCGTGGTTTTCGCCGTGGATCGTGCCGGGTTGGTGGGCAGCGATGGCGCAACTCACCAGGGCAGCTACGATTTGTCGTTCCTGCGCTGCATTCCCAACATGGTCATCATGGCGCCCGCCGATGAAAACGAATGCCGCCAGATGCTTTACACGGGCACGACCTTGAGCTCCCCATCGGTGATTCGTTACCCGCGCGGCACCGGTCCGGGCGCTGCGGTTGCTGCGGAAATGACTGCAATTCCGCTGGGGCAGGCGCAGTTGCGGCGCGAGGGCCGCAGCGGACTGGCGATTCTAGCCTTCGGTGCATTGGTGGATTCGGCGCAAAAAATCGCCGAGCGTCTCGACGCCACCGTGGTGAACATGCGCTTCGTCAAACCTCTGGACGAGAAGCTGTTGGTGGCGATCGCCGAGCGCCATCGGGCCATCGTCACCATCGAAGAGAATGCCATCATGGGCGGGGCGGGAGCCGGCGTCGGCGAAGTGCTGGCCGCATCCGGCATCCAGCTGCCTCTGTTGCATATCGGCATTCCCGATCGCTACATCGAGCACGGAACGCGCGACACCTGTTTGGCCCGCGCCGGGCTGGATCTTGCGGGATTGAGCGCGCAAGTCGACCGCTGGTGGGCACAGCAGTCGAAGAACACGATGCGCTCGGCGAGCGGCGCCTAAAAGACCTTCGTTTCTGATCGGCGAAACTTGAGTTCAGGCCCAGTGCGGCCATCGGCTGCAACAGTCGCCGACTTCCTGAATTCCTACGCCATTTTGCGCCATTGCCGCCCCGGAATGTGGGGCCTCCCCCGACCGCCTCCCGGTACCATAAGCGGGTCTACTGTGCACATTTTACAGGTGTCGTTCATGGGGAGACGGAACATGCACAGCGAATCGAACGGTCGACTGGACGGCGCGTGGCGCGTCTAATCGTCGTATCGAACCGGGTAGCCGCACCGGACCAGACTTCCTCCGGAGGCTTGGCGGTCGGGTTGCTGGCGGCCCTCAGCGGACCCGATGGGGGCATCTGGTTTGGGTGGAGCGGCAAGACCCACGAAAAGCCCTCACTTCAACCGACTGTCCAAGAAAAGGACGCCATCCGCTTCGTGACGATCGACCTGCCGAGCGATAACTTCGACGCCTACTACAATGGTTTCTGCAACAGTTCGCTATGGCCGGTGCACCATTATTTTCCAGGTGCTTTTCGCTACGAAGCTGCCGAGTATGAGGCGTACCTCGCGGTAAACAGGTGTTTCGCTCAGGCGCTGGTCAAATTGGTTCGCAATGACGATATCGTCTGGATCCACGACTATCAATTGATACCACTCGGCCGCATGCTGCGCGAAGCCGGCGTCACCGCGCGGATCGGCTACTTCTTGCACATCCCTTACCCCAATATCGCCGTGCTGCGCCTATTGCCGCCTTATGCCGACCTGGTGCGGGATATGTGCAAATACGATCTGGTCGGCTTCCAGACGCAAGAGGATTTGGAAGGTTTCCAATCAGCCGTCAAAGCGGTATGTATGGATGCCTGCGCTTTTCACGACGACGGCATGCATGTGGAGGGCCGCAAGATCGGCACGGGTGTGTTTCCAATCGGTGTGGACGTCGACGTCATCGCTCAACAGGCTGAAGAAGCCGAACGAAATGACGAGCAGATCAAGCGGCTGGTGCGCAGCATGCTGGGGCGGCAGTTGCTGTTGGGCGTGGATCGCCTCGACTACAGCAAGGGATTGGTGGAGCGCTTCAACGCTTATGAAGCGCTGCTGGAAACGGTGCCGGATCTTCAGGGCAACATCAGTTTTGTGCAGATCGCCCCGCTCAGCCGCATCAACGTCGGCGCGTATGTCGAGATCCGCGACGCGCTGGAGCGCACGGCGGGCCATATCAATGGCAAATTTGCCGATGCCGACTGGACCCCGATCCGGTATCTGAACAAGGACTTCACCCATCAAACCTTGAGCGGCTTTCTGCGGGCTTCCGATGTAGGTTTCGTCACGCCGGTTCGCGACGGCATGAACCTGGTCGCCAAGGAATTCGTCGCCGCGCAAGATCCTCGAGATCCAGGTGTGCTGGTGCTGTCGGTTCTGGCCGGCGCCGCACAGGAACTCGGCGAGGGCGCGTTGCTGGTCAATCCGTATGACAAAACGGCGGTTGCGTTGGCCCTGCACCAGGCCTTGGTGATGCCTCTGGAAGAGCGCAAGATGCGTCACGCCGTCATGCTGCAGTCGTTGCACCAAAATTGCATTTCGCATTGGCAGGAATCATTCGTGGATCGATTGAGCGCGGTGGTTCCGAGTTATATGACGGCCCGAAGCAACAAGACACTGCGGCCGGCCGCCTCGGCTATGTGGACGCCGGGCCATGAGGTCCCGAAGCTGGGAACGCGCGACGCGCTGGGCGGTTGATGACAACCGCTTGGATGAAGCCACAGCAATCCATAGCCCCGCCGGTCGTCCTGTTTCAACCGCTCCGCGGAATGGGCGGTCAACGCATATTGAGTCCCCGCCGTTAGACGAACTTGCGGTAAATTCGCAGGTCAGCGGCTACAGAAAAGGGGGCGATATGAAATCAATGGCCAGGTTGATATCGATCTTCGGCGGTGCGCTGCTGTGCGGCATTCCTTGGGCTGCATCCAAGGCCGATGATGCCTCCGCCAAGGGGGTCTGGCAGAAGCATGAATATCGATTCAGCTTCATTGGTTTTACGACCACTTATTCTTGCGATGGCCTGGCTGACAAGCTGAAGTTGTTGTTGATTGCGGCCGGAGCGCGCATGGATGCGAAATCTCAGCCGGCCGCCTGTACGAATGGTTTCGGTCGTCCCGATCGCTTTGCTTCTGCCTACCTCACCTTCTACACCCTGGCTGCCGCAGGTGGGGATCGCGCTAACGATGCTGAAACGGTGAACGGCAACTGGCGCGCCGTGCAGTTCTCGCCGCGCACACCCAACCAGTTGGGTTGGGGCGATTGCGAACTCATCGAACAGTTCCGCGATCGCCTTCTACCCATGTTTTCGACGCGAAACGTCGATGACAAGATCGCGTGCATTCCTCACCAGTTTTCCGGGTCGGATTTCAACCTCAGATTCGATTCTTTCGCTGCCGCTGACACCAAGCCGATCAACCTTAAGGCCACGTGAGCGTGGCGCCGGAAGGCCTGCCTGCCCCAAGTGGCTCACATTCAATTTGCGGACGCTCCGGGGCGTCACGAACCACGTCTTTCGCGAGCATACATACGATGTTGAAAGCCGCTGGGTATGACGGCTATCTTGGCGCCGAATATAATCCCATGGCAGGCACCGAGCAGGGCCTCGATTGGCTGGGCCGCTGGCGCCAGGAGTACGGATGTTCGATTTGAATCATGCCTCGACGATAGTAGACCAGGCCTTGGCCCATGGCAGAGCGATGGGTCTGCCGCCATTGACGGTCGCGGTCCTGGACGCCGCAGGCTGTCTGGTGGCGTTCAAACGCGAGGATGGCTCCAGTCTGTTGCGGCCAGAAATCGCCCAGGCCAAGGCTTGGGGAACCCTGGGCATGGGCATGGGCGGGCGGGCATTGCAGCAACGCGCCAGCGTGGCGCCTGCCTTCATGGCTGCCGTCAACACTCTGGCGGATGGGCGCATGATTCCAGTTCCCGGCGGCGTGCTGATCCGCGAGGCCAACAACGCCATCGTTGGCGCAGTCGGCATCACGGGGGCCGTGTCTGAGCAGGATGAGGCCTGCGCCGTAGCGGGAATCGAGGCTGCGGGATACGTCGCCGACACCGGTGTGGCCGTTTTGCCGCGCGCATCGTCAAAGTAGACCAAAAGGGTGTCGACGCTTACGCGTCGGACAGCGCACTCGGTGTCGGCAATAGGCATCGCCGCTTGCATAGTCGCCGCTTGCATAGGACTTCTCCTATAGCGCGTGTTGCCGTTCAGGAGTTATGTCCAACCGGGCGGTGCAGCAATATTCCCCCACTGCTTGTCCGTTTCATGAGGTGACGACAATGGATTTTGAAGACCGGATCAAGAAGCTGCAGTCGCTTTTCACTTACGCCCTGAGCAACGCGGTCACCGCAAAGGCTCGTTACATGGCCCTCGTCGATGAGCCCAGCACAACCGCCGCGGCCATTGCTTTGGCGAAGATGAATTGGCAGCAATTGGAAGCACGCAAAACCGCAATCATCGCGGAAATGGTGCGTTTGGAAGAGTTGGAGATCGCGGTCGCCTAGTCGCGTCAGAGACCGGGTCGACTGCAGCGCAGGTTCAGCGCTTCACCGGCTCCGCGTCGGCCACGCTGTTCAACGCAGTTTGGCTATTCAACTGCTCCCGGCAGGCCTTGAAGGCCACCTTATAAGACTCGTTCGGACTCGCTTTGGCGCGAGACATCACGCAGTGGGCGAGCTGACGTGGCGTGTAATTAGGGCTTATCGCGGCCCCAGCGATCGCGGGAACGGCAAATACAACGGCGATCGTTAAAACGGCAATCGATAGCTTGGTCATCACGCACCTCCAAACGGGGGTTTCGGATGCTCAGCTTGGACGATTCGAGCCGGCGAACAAGGGCACAGGGACCCGTGTTCGGGTGCGGGGAGTCCTACGGAGTTTTCCACACGTTAAATCGGCCGCGGCTACTCGTCCCACTTGAAGCGGAAAATCGCGATTGCCAGACACAATACAGCGGTGCCCGCCAATACGCATATCGGCCCCCTGGCAGCGTCGAGGCCGAGACCACGCCAGGTCATCGCGTCGAAACCGTCGACGGCCCAACGGGTCGGAGCAGCCAACGAAACTTGCTGCAGCCATTTGGGGAATACGAATGAGGGTACCCAAGCGCCACCGACCATGACCATGAGCAGGGTGATCATGACGGCGATGCCGCGGGTCGCCGGCGCGCTGCGTCCGATCGACGCCAGCATCAGACCGAAGCTCGCATTCATGAAGCAGAATACGACCGCGATCGCGATGAACCCGGCGGCGCTTCCGCTGATGCGGACCCCAAAAATCGTGATGGCAGCCGTGTAAATCACGGCGATTTGAAACATACCGATCAACATCGTCGAGATGGTCTTGGCGATTAGGAAATCCGTTTTAGCCAACGGAGCCGATCGCAGTCGCTGCCATATGCCGCGTTCGCGCAGCAACAGAAGCACCACTCCAGCATCTACACCGGCCAATAAGAGGAATTGAACCGTCATCCCGGCGAAGGAGTGCGCATAGCCGTTATAGGCGACATCGTGTCCCGAAGTGACTCTCACCGTCGATACTTCGTACGGCATGGTCAGGCCGCCCTGCAGACCGGTGGCCGTATTGCCGGCATCCGCGCGCTGACGCACCCGCTGCAGAGCCTCCAGCAGCGCTTTCATATCGTCGGCTTCGGGATGCTTCGCCACGTCGGCTTCCAATTGGGCCACGTAGTCGGCGAGCCTGTTTTCACCCGCCCGCGTCGAAAAAGCCGACTTGGTGATTTCCTGCATGCCGTATTGCGCGAACAGCCCCTCGACGACTTTGCTGCTCATCGCCTGACTGGGGTCGATCAGCATTTCAATGGTCGGTTTGTTCCGCGGGGTAAACAGAGCTTTCGCGGAGTCATCGCCGAAACCTTTCGGAATGATGGCGGCCACCTGCGCTTTGCCGGCCTTCACCTGCTTTTCGGCCTGCTCGCGATCCAGCGATTGCACCGCCACCAGCGCATCTTTCTGCAAGTCATCGGCGATCGCCTTCGATATCGTGCTCTGATCCTCATCCACGACAATCATGGGTATCTTGCCCGCCTCGGCATCCCCCGTGCCGCCGAACACATAGCCGAAAAAGCTGGCAATCAATATGGGTACGAGGATGCCGATGATCACGGCGCGGCGGTCGGTGCGGAATATACGAAGGTCATTGCGGACCAAGGCGGTGATGGCAGCAATATTCACGACGAAGCCGGCGCCTTTTCGTCGCGCAATGCATGCCCAGTCAGGTGAATGAACACATCCTCGAGATTCGCCCCTCCGGCTTGGATCGCGGAAATTCGGATACCGGTGTCGCCCAATGCGCTCAATGTCGGCCCCAATGTCGTTGCAAAGTCGGCCGAGTCGATTCGCAGGCCTTGAGGGATCCGGGTCACCGAGCTCAGCATCGGCATGACCGCCTTCCTCTCCACCATGGAGGGCCAGG